>DYLS01000034.1:38060-43989 GCA_020721965.1 Blastopirellula marina
ACAGCCGCTTGGAATACATCGGCAGCAATCACCCCATTGCTAGAGATTAGTGCCGCGTGGCCCGGGTAGCCCATTGCGGCCCAGACAGACTGCCGGCGCCGATGCGCCGTCAAAACGACGACCCTTGAGCCGACGATCGAATTGGGACTTGGCCGGACGATCGAGCCGACGTTTGCGGTGCTAATTGGGTGTGGCGTTGACTTCGACGATGACCGATCGTTTGCCGACACGAAGCCCATCGGAAAGGGGGTAGTTCGTCCTACAGCACTGGATTGTTCCCAATATATTGCAGGGATGAGAAACAACGCATTGCAACGCATGGTGGGCGCATCATGCAGGCAGACGCACCTTGCGCTGTAGGATTAGGATCGCTTACCCCATGATTGGGTGGGGTCGAAGGGCTTGATGTTCCCTCAGGCTGCGGTATCCCCACCGCCCTCCTGCCAATAGAAGGCCACTCGACTGGGGGGGTAATGTCGCACGTCCCAGCGCTCGGGGTGGGGGAACCGCTGAATGTCGCAGCGGTCGTCCGTCTCGATCATGAGGACGCCTTGCAGCGGCAGCTCGCGGTACAGCCCGGCAATCAGTTCGTCCATCGCTTGGGCGGCCTGGGAGTATAGGCGATATGGCGGGCAGCAAAAGATCACGTGCGGTTGGTTGCAAAAGGTGGGGTGATATTTCCACCAGGCGAACACGTCTCCCGCCACCACCTCCCCCCGGTCGCTAAGATTCAGCCGGTCCAGGTTTCTACGGATGAATTGGGCGGCGACGGCGTCGCGTTCCACGAATACGGCGGAGTCCGCTCCCCGGCTGAGGGCCTCCAGTCCCATCGCACCGGTGCCAGCGAAAAGATCCACGACACGCGCACCGGCGACTGCGTCTCGCAGGATATTGAACACGGCCTCTCGTACCCGATCCCGCATCGGTCGCGTGGTGAGATCGCCACTATACAAGATTTTTTGACCGCGCTGCTTGCCGCCGATGATCCGCAGCCCAACCGGCATTCGCCGCAACGGCCTTGGCGACGCTGGCTCGCGGGACTTCTTGCTGCGGGCCATGGATCGATCCTTACCGCGATGTCCTAGGACTGCCCCGGGGTGGCGAGCGGTGGCCACCGTACCGCCGGGATCACTCGGACGGCGAGTGCGACTTGCCGGCGCCGTGTCCGACAGGCAACCGACCATTGAGCCAATCGAAGAGGGCGTCCATCCCCTCGCCAGTACGAGCGGAGAGGGCCAGCACGGGACCCTCGTTCCCCAGCTTGCGGAAATCCTCCCGGACTCGCTCCAGGCGAAAATCGAAGTGCGGAGCCAGGTCGTGCTTTGTCACGACCAAGGCATCCGCGGATTGGAAGATCGTGGGATATTTGACGAGCTTGTCGTCGCCCTCCGGCACGCTCAAGAGGACCAGCCTGAGGTGCTCTCCGAGATAGAAGCCCGCCGTACATACCAGATTGCCGACGTTCTCGATCAAAAGGAGCGATGCCTCGTCGAGAGGCAGCTCGCGGATGGCGGCGGCCACCATGTTGGCGTCCAGGTGGCAGGCCCCTTCGGTGTTGATTTGCAAGACGGGCACCCCCCGCGCCGACAGCCGATCCGCGTCGACCGTGCCAGCCAGGTCGCCCTCGATGACGGCGGGCCGCTGCGTCGTTCCGAGCGAGGCAAGGAGCGATTCGATGAGCGTGGTCTTGCCGCAGCCCGGCGAGCCTAGAATATTGATCGCGAAGACCCCCGCCTGCTCGAATCGGGCATGATTTTCGGACGCCAATTGGTCGTTGGCTTTCAGGATTTTTTTGGCTGCGACGATCTTCATGGTCGCCGAATCCTCGCAAAAGGGTAAAGAGACTCTTGCACGCCGAACGGGACTCTCCCGGGGCGCTTTGACGCAGTGTATCTGAGCGCAAGACCACGCTTGCCCACGCCTTCATGCCGTTGAGGCTTCGGAGGCGGGCAAGTTGGGGCTTCAGGGGAGACCCCATCCTTTGATTATATCTGGACTTTTGCAAACTGCTCCCCTCTCCCTCTGGGAGAGGGCCAGGGGGTAAGGGTTTGGTCAAATCAGACAAACAAGGCAAACCATTTTCGCGCCTAATTGCCCACAGGCTAACCCTCTCCTAGGGGCCTAGAGGGGCTTGTGCCCCCAATTTGCAAAAGTCCAGTTATACGTCTTGCGAGGATGTTGCGTCGGCGTCGCTGTCGTCGTCTATGTCCAGGTCGATCTCTTGCAAGGTCAATTCGGAGCCGCCCTCCATGCGGATTTCCGAACTGCCGCACCGCGGACACAGGAGGACCGGCTCGTTGATCTCGCTGGCCGTCCCGCACGTTTGGCAGCGGCACACTGCCGGGATTTCGATGATCTCCAACGCTGCGCCTTCGCCCAGGTAGTCGGGGGCCAGGAAATCGAAGGCGAACCTCAATGCCTCGGGGTGCGCGCCGGAGAGCACGCCTACGTGAATCAGTACCCGCCTCACGCGGGCCGATCGCGGGGCCGTCGGCAATTCCGCCTGGACCGCATCCAGCAAGTGCTCCACCAGCGCGACTTCGTGCATTATGGAGATTCGTCGCGGAGCCTACATCGTGGCCAATTGGACGCGCGCGTTCTGCAACCGGTGAGCCAAGAGCTTGGCGATCTCTTGCATCAAGCGGTAACCCAAGAGCGCGTCCTTTTCGCAAAGATCCCGCAGCTCCTTGGCCTTGATGCTGAGCACCTTGGTGGGCTTGGACGTGGTCCCGTAGGCCGTGGTTTTATGCGGCTCCACGATGGCGGACCAGATCAAAATGTCGCCCGATACCAGCGTGTCCACCGTCCGCATCTCCTCGTTGCCAAGCAGGTACTGGATGCGTACTTCGCCCTCCAGAATGACGTTCAGCGTCTCGGCGGGATCGCCCTCGCGGAACAGCAAGGTCTCGGCGGGGTAGAACTTCTCGTCGGCGATCATGGCAACCTGCTTGAGGGATGCATCAGCGATCTTCGCGAAGTAGGGGAGTCGGCGCAGCAACTCGGGCGATACCATGACATGTTTCCTTTCGTTCGATCCTTTGTCCCAGTTTTGTCCAACTCTTTGCCCCATGCGGAGGCTCACCCGGGGAGAACGCCACTCCAGCGGGGGAGGTCGGTGTCCTCCGTCGAGCGTCTTCTGATCGGTCTCCTCCGCGGCTGCGATCCCGATACGCTCAATCCACCGACCGCAAGCAACCCCAGCTCTCCAGCACGTCTCGAACCGCCTCTACCGCGTGCGGGATGGCCGCCTCTACCTCCGGGGTACACGTTTCGTTAAACGTCAGTATATCGACCGCCTCAATGGCGACAAGCACAAGGCGGTCGTCAGGCGGGAGGACCAGGCCCAGCTTCCGGCCGAATGCCAGGGCCGTGGGCAGATTGACGTCGTGCGCGGAGGCGCTGTGCTGCGTGGGAAGATCGTGAGGCGTAAGGCGATGGATGGTGCCTGGCGGCGCCCCGCTCTGGATGGCATCCACGATGATGGCCCGACGGAATCCTACCAGCCGCTCCATCAATTGCAGCCCGCCCCAGCAGTCTTCCGCCACGGTCACATCGGGGACGTCCGCCAGCTCGCGTTTTAGGACGGCAGCCACTCGCAGGCCGACGCTGTCATCCGTGAGGATGGGGTTTCCCAATCCCAAAATCAAAGTCGTCGGCTGGGGCTGTGGCATGGGTATTCCCGGAGAGTAGGGGCGCTGGCTGCGACTGGGGCGGCCGCTGACCTTAGGCCGGTCGGCTGTCCAGGCTGTGAAGGTCGGCCAGCCACAGGCGTATTTCCGTCGGGTAATCGGTGGCCAGGTCGCCCTTCACCAACTGTCGCATGAATTCGTCCGCGCCGCCAGGGCTGAGATCCGCTTCCTCGGCCGACTCGAATCGCTTGTTTGGGTCGGGTGCGATGAGGCGCCGAATAAAGTTCAACAGCATCTCGCTTTTGATGTACTCCGGGGGGAGGACCGCGGCGAGTTTTTGGGGTAGAAACCGTTTCGCCTCCAGCAAGGCCCGATTGTCCTGAAGCTCGTGGAACGGGTTTTGGCCGGAAAGCATTTCCACCAAAACGTAGCCCAAGCTGGCAAGGTCCGAGCGTGGCGAAACGATTTCACCGCTGCTTTCCAAGACCTCGGGAGCCGCGTACAGGGGGGTGATCGTCCGCCGCGGGGGAGGGTCGCTGATCAAGAGGGCAGACCCGATATCGACCATCTTGGCGTTGCCGGTCCGCTTGAGCATGATGTTGGAGGGTTTTACGTCGCCGTGGACAACCCCGCCACGGTGCAGCGCGGCCAAGGCGGCCAGGCAGTCGCGGACGATCGCCATGGCCACCCCTGGCTTGAGTCGCGGTTGGCGAATCCCCGCTGTGACCACCACGGTGTTCAGATATTCCCAACGCCGCGGCTGCACCCGCTGCTGGAGCAACTGGTAGATACGATTGGTGAGCAGGCGCCCCAGGTCGTAGCCATCCACCCACTCCATCTCCATGATGCGGATGCGCTCCCGCTCGAACCAGTTGTGCACGTCGAGCAGGTTGTCGTGGGCGATGGTGGCCACCCGCGCCGAGACCTGCGCGATTCGGGCCATGGATTCTTCGTAGGCGTCTTCGTTCGGGAAAGGTTCCGGCGAGAAGATCTTGATGGCTACCGGCAGCGTGAATTGGTCGCAGCCGCGCCGCTCGCTCAGATACACGACCCCTTGCCCCCCGGAACCCAAGGGCCAGATGAGCCGCAAATGCTCTGTCCAGCAGACCCGGCCTCCTTGTTCCACGAGGGATCGATACGACTCAGCCAGCCGGGCCGAGTTGTCGTGCGATACAGTACCGCTCCAAGTCCGGGTAACCCCCGTCTCGTATAGTAAAGTTGTTGCTGTCATACGTGGAGCCTCTTTCCGAGGCGAAGGTCGACATCCCTGTCTCGAATGGTTTATATTGATTATCTTAGCTAAGCGCAACCGCGAACGCAAACCTGGTTCCCTCGAGACGACGGCCTGTACGGTCAATACGGGGGGTGAAGCACCCCTTGTATGTGGATATATGTTGGCACCGCTTCGATTGCCCATTGGGTAGCACGCCATCAATTTGATCGCGCTGCGTTGCAATCTCGGTGTACTAACTGGACTTTTGTAGAGTGTCTGATCCCCATCTGGGATGGGGTGAAAATGCGAAGTACCGGGCAATTTGGTGAAACAAGGGAATCCTGTGGTGCCCCACCGTGATTGCAGACCACTATTTGTTGCCTATAGGAGTCGAATTTGATTGTTTTTCCGGGTCGGCGGCTTCAGGGGCGGCAGCGTGCCGGGAGCTACCTCTCTTGGTGGGAAGAGGCCGCGTTGTTCGCCCGGTTCGCACCGCATCGGATCGCCTTGGCGCTGGGCCTTTACCGCAGCACGGGAGGATGCTCGGACAGTTGACAACGCCACCGCGACGGTGGAAGACAAATAATCATGCGACGGCGAAACGAATAAAACAGCGTGGGTTACAATACTACGATGGATTCGGAGGGTAACCATGAAGGTGAAAACGCGGACCCTGTTCCATCCGGATCACAAGATCGCCGATGCGTTCGCGCCATGGGAATACATCGTTGTATATCCCGGCGACTGTCTCGACCTATTGAAATCTGTGCCGGACGAGTCGCTCCAGCTCGTTGTCACTTCGCCCCCCTACAACATCGGCAAGGAGTATGAAAAGAGGCTTGATCTTGATTTGTACCTCGAATAGCAAGCCCGGGTGATCGCCGAGTGCGTCCGCGCCTTGTCCCCCCAGGGGAGCATTTGCTGGCAGGTGGGTAACTACGTCGACAGGGGAACCATCATACCGCTGGACACCGTGTTGTATCCCATTTTCGCAAGACTGGGTCTGCGGATGCGGAATCGCATCATTTGGCATTTTGTGAGCATTCACGGGGGTCTGTAGAGCGACCACAGAACACCACAATATAGA
>DYLS01000035.1:0-4813 GCA_020721965.1 Blastopirellula marina
AGCCCGACTCGCAGCCGTTCTGGATGCAATCGCAACCCATGACCCTCCAGTCGCGAGCCCTGGAGCTGCTGGGCCTAGGCCCGTAGTCAGCCCGCGCACCGGACATTTCCCATAACCCCAGTTCTAATAACAACTTACGCAATTAGCATGAGGGAAGTTTGGGCTAGATGACTGCCTAAGATGCCTGTGCGCAAGATGTTCTGCTGAAGTGGACCCCAAATGGGTCCCAATGCCGCTCCTCTCACCCATCATCGAGTGAGACCCGTTCTACTTGGGTGCTTAGCTGCTCAGCCATCGTCTGGTTCACGGTTTGGCAAGCCGTAGTAGGTCTTCTACCCAGGCCGCGTTTGCGTCTGCCGGGAGCGCGGGCCACACTCGAAGCCTTTCTGCGCTATCAGCAGCGTCATAACAGCGGCGGACGACCGCCTGGTCGTCGGATTCGGCATCACACCACAGGGGAAAGGGAGCCGACAGGCTGAGCAAGCCGGGGAGATCCCCGAACTTCACGGCGGAGGGCAAGAAATCGGGATCGGCCATCTCCGTGACCTGCGAGAATCGGAACTGACCCGAGTCGCAGACGGCCAAATCAATGGCGGATCCGGCCTGGGCCCGGGCCGCGGCAACCCAATGGCCCGCCCTCTGCAAGCCGATCATCCAAAGTCTTTCGTGAGGATTTCGGTCTCGAAGATAGCGTGTCACGGCTAGCAGGTCGTGCACGCGTTGAGAAAACAACGGCGGATTGTATCCGAAGGTGTAGCCGGCATAGTCATCTTCCGTCACCAGTCTCTGCTGCTTCCACGGCATGCCATCCTCTGTAAAATCTCCCTGCCCCAACAGATCGACCGCCGCGACACCAATGCCTTCCCGAAGCAACCGCTCGATGAACGGTACAAGGCGGCCTTGCCCATCCCGAATGGACCGTTTGCCCTGCCTGGACACCCAAATTACCCTTGTCCCCGCAGCGCGATCCGGCGTCAAAACGATGACGGGGACGCACTCTCTGCGGGGCAGGTTGCGGACGTGAATCCGCTCGACGCGGAAGCCATCGCCGGGTTCCTCTCCCAGCTTTTCAGCGGAGATATCGCCCGACGGAGGCAGCGCCCGGCCGATGATGACGTCAAACGCACCACCGATCACGGCACGGTATTCATCCCTGCTCAACGAATCCTTGACAAGCAGAGCTTGGATCTGCCGCTGGTTCATTTCGTGCCAATGCTTCAGAAAGCTGATTTCCCAATCCTCACCGCTGGGCGGGGGTGCGTGATCCGCACCCCAAACCGTCATTTCCTCTTTAGAGAGCGGTTGGAAATCCTCCTCGACAATCGGCTCTACCGCCCCCAACCCAAGATGCCGATTCATCCACGAATACATCACCGACCGCGATACGTAGTTGTAGTTGTGAGGGAATTGCAGCAATGGTTCGGCCATGACCATGTCGGCAGCACCGTACAACGCGTAGAGTTCCTTCAGCTCCGGCAGTCCTTTGGTTGCGATCTCCTTGGTCCAATCGTCGGCTGCGGTCATGCCGAGGGGCTTGGGTGCGAACAAGGCGGCGAACTCGACATTCCCCGAGTCGATGCGGAGGTAGCACGCGTTCTCGCAGGTGCAACCGCCCTGCATCGCCGTGGAAACCATCACCGCGGGGAAGGCGACCTTCGGACGATCGTCGACGGCGCACAAGAGGAACGTCTGCGTACCGCCGCCACTGGCCCCGGTCACGCCGATCCGCGACGCATCCACCTCCGGCAGACCGCACAGGAAATCCAAGGCTCGAATCGAGTTGAAGGTCTGTAAACCCAGCATATTCTGTCCCAAAAGCTCTGCCCGCGGGCTGAAAAAGCCCCAGCGATCGGCAGAGTTGAGATGGGGACGGACTGGCGGGCGGTGCGGCATTTGAAGGCTATCGGCATATCCGATCATATCGTAGTGGAAGACGATGCACCCCATGCGAGCCAGTTGGACGCATCGGGCTTGGAGCGGGAATCGCCCCCCGATGGGGAACCGCTCGGCCCCCTTTTCGATGTTGCGGGCCACCTCGGCTTCACCGGAATCATAGAATCGGCCATCGGGCCAGTGGCCATGCGGCGAGAGCACAGCCGGATAGGGTGCCTTCCCCTTGGTCGGCCGATACAAGTTGCCAGTCACGAAAAAGCCCGGCAAGGACTCGAAATAGACCTTTTCCACCGTATAATCACCGCGATCCACCTTCCCGTGAATCACCGGTTTAGGCTCGGGGCGTGGCGGCATGGGCCACAACCCTGCCGCGACCAGGATTTGTCGGCGGACCCGTTCACGCCGCTGTTCCCAGGTCGCCAAATCGGTGGGCGGTCGAAACGGGAAATAATCGTTCAAGGTCTTGAGGTCGCCCAGTCGGGCGTCCTCCTCCACGCCAATCCGAGTGGCGTTAGATGACGCGTGGTTCTCGATTTCCCCGGCTGGAGACTCCTCCGCATAAGAGGCGGATGCGGCAAGGACGGCCAAGATCGAGCACGCAGTCAGGAGGGCAAGCGATCCGAACCGTTGCCGTCTGGTGGCCCGTTTTCTCCAGCCGCCACTCGATCCAGTATTTCGCCACGGCCTCAACATGTCCAAAGCTCCCATGATTTTGTCGGATGCCCTTGAGATCACTGGCTCGCGACCTCGTCGCGTTTCGCTACTCTCGCGACGGTTATACCGCGGTCGCAGGGCTACCGTCAACTCATGGAAGCCGGAGGCGTCGGCAAGCGCGTACGGCATGGCAATTGAGACCGGCTGATTCCCGTCCTGTGGCCACTAGCCAGGCGGCCTATGCGGGAACAGCTCGCGCAGAATCGCCGCGAATTCCCACGCCTATGCGCGGCTCGTAACCGTCCACCGGTGGAATCATGTGAAGAACGCCATGTTTGACGAGCCGTGCGGCCAAAATGCTCTGCTCTCAGCCGCCAACTGCACAAAGAGACCACAAGACGTTGCGGTCAACGCGGCGTGACACCCCAAATGTTCCGTGAGCGGTTACTCAGGCTCAGCCGAACTCGGCCTTGCGGCGTTCCAACTGTTGTTGAAGGCGTTGAACGATGGCGCTGTGCATCTGGCTGACGCGGCTCTCGGAGAGATCGAGCGTGGCCCCGATCTCCTTCATCGTCAGTTCTTCGTAGTAGTAGAGGATCAGGATCAACCGCTCGTTGCGATTCAATCCTTTGGTGATCAACCGCATGATGTCATTTTTTTGGATGCGTCGGGTGGGGTCCTCGCCGCGTTTATCCTCGAGAATGTCGACCTCCCGGACTTCTTTGTAGCTATCCGTCTCGTACCACTTTTTGTTGAGGCTGACGAGGTTGACAGCGCTGGCGTCTTGCCTCATTTTTTCTAGTTCTGGGACGGAAAGGCCCAATTCGGCCGCCAGCTCTTGATCCGTCGGGTGGCGTCCCAGCTTGGCTTCCAGGTTGCGGGTAGCCTCGTTCAGTTTGCTGGCCTTGGAGCGTACCAAGCGGGGCACCCAATCCATGGATCGAAGCTCGTCGAGCATTGCCCCGCGAATCCGCGGAACGCAGTAGGTCTCGAATTTAACGCCGCGATTCAAATCGAAGGCATAGATCGCATCCGTCAGCCCGAATACGCCGGCCGAGATCAGATCGTCCAATTCCACTCCCTCGGGCAATCGCGCCCAAATCCGTTCGGCATTGTACTTGACCAAGGGTAGATAGATTTCGACCAATCGATTACGAAGAGCCTGATTCTCAGGATTCTTTTTGAATTCGATCCAGAGTTGCTCCACATCCTCCGGAGCCGCCGTAGTAGGCATGGATTCCTCCCTGAAGGTGCCATCCTGTGTCTTCTGCAATCCATTTCGCCGAATAACCGCGGCCGCCTTTTCTCCGGATCGTGTCGCGGCCAACGCACCAGCCTTGGGACGACTCATCCGTGTCTCTCCCGGGTGGTGAATGTTTCCGAAATCAGTTTGCCTCAGTGCAATCCAAACTCACTTGGTTGGCGTGTCGTGACTTGTTGTCCGCCCGTCCCCTTCCCGCGGGTCTCTCGGCGCCCCTCAAGGACGATTCGGGGCGTTGGGACTGCCGACTGCCTCCGACACGAATACTTGGGATGGGTTTTGAAAGTATCTTTCCGTCGGATGCGGCCGAATGCGGCCCTCCTGGGCCGGAGGTACTACGCCTTATTGTCCGCCGGAACCGCGGCCGGCTCGCTCCTTCCCAGCCGGGCCGCCAGTTCGCCGCGAAGACGCTGCTCGACCGATTCTCGGACAGCGCGCTCGGCAATGGATCCAACGAGGACGCCCAGCATGGCGAACCCCCACAGGCTCAGCCAAGCACGCAACAAAATGTCATCCGCAGGGGCAGCGTGCATCACTCCGTGAATCACGACGCAGGCCATGGCCAATGGCCCCAGAACCCCGGCAAAGCGACGTGCCACGATGATCCACCTCGTTCCAGGGGCCTTCCGCCCGGCAGGCTGGCATCCCCCGTCGCGTGAGCGTCCGGCCTCTAGCCGTCCCCACCATCAAGCTTCCATATTCCAACCGTTGCGCCCAATCGTTATCGGCGAAATGACTCGTTCGCTTGAGCCAATCCGTTTTGTATGGCATAGACGGCATTCCTGGGACAATCCTTGCCTTCTCGCAATCACGCCGCTTGCCCCGATATTTCGCGCCGCGCCGGCATCTCGTATCGCACACGCACTCCGTATCGCGCTGATATACCGTTTCGCACCGGTATACCGTCTCGTTCCGGTACGCCCTGTCGCCCCGGTATTGCATATCGCGCCGGCATTTCATATCACGCCAGTATTTCATGTCACGCCAGTATTTCATGTCACGCTG
>DYLS01000035.1:4913-43786 GCA_020721965.1 Blastopirellula marina
TCACGCTGATACCCCATGTCACGCTAGCATCTCATATCACGCAGACATCTCGTAGCACGCAGGTATTTCATATTGTGTATATATTCCGTATTACGCAGCCGTTCCGTATCGCGCAGGTATTTTGTATTGCGTCTTTCCGGGATTGCGGGTCCCTGAAACTCATGCAGCACCGGCTTGAGGTGGAAACGCCGCGCCGCGCGATTGCCGCCACTCATCCATAGTGCCCGTAGGATCCAGCTCCTCCGCCCAGGCGTCGGACAGGCAATCGACCGTCGTGCTCAAACCTCGCCACCAAGCATGCAGCAACGGTGACGCGGCGTCCTGCCAGGCCGTGACCTCTACCGGTCCGAGTTGCGGTCCCGAGTCCGGTCCCGAGGGCGTCTGCGAACAGAACCGTGATTGCAAACCGGCCGAGCGATGGTCCACGTCCGAGAAAGGCGGGAGCCCCTCTGGCACCCACGGCAGACCCGCCCAAACGGGGACCTCTTGGGCGAGGAATCGCCGTGCCGCCGTCTGGATGCGTTCGGATGCCTCGGCCAGGGACATATCCTCGGTCAGACCGTTGAATACGATGGCCGTACGTTGCAAGACCCCAACTTTATCGGCCGATTTGAGCCACGCATACGCCTGCATAAGCCCTGGCGGGTCAACGGCAGCCACCAGCAGAATACGGCCGTTGCGGGCCTCGGATTCGGCATCGGCAGGCGATCGCGTGCCCAGGTCGATCACGCGCAGGCTCAATCGGGTGGAGGCACTGGCCACCTCTGGGCCGCAAAGCTCCTGCCCCAGCCAAAACGCTGTGCCCCAATCTTTGTGTTCTGGTTCGCCGGGGAAGACCAAATCCGGCAGGGGATCGCCCTTTTGAGTTCGCGATCGGCCGGGATTTTCACAGGACAGTGACACATCCCAGCCGCTGCCGACGAACAGCCTCGCTAGCCCCAGGCATATTGCGGAGCATCCCACGCCAGAGCGTGCCCCGAATACCGCCACAACGGGACGTGGCCTCCCTGCGGGCGCACCCCCTTTCGAGGCCTTCCGGCGCAGTACCAATTGTCGTAAGCGAAAGGCTTGATCCTGCTGCACGTGCACACCACACCTCGAAACCGCACCGTTCTCCGTCACACCCTCAACGGTCGTCGCTTGGCCCTGCCCTACCCTCACTTGGACCCACGAAAACCAACTTTTCCGGGGTCTTCCGCGTCGTTCTACGAGGCTGTACCGGCGACGTTTTCGAGTCGCAGGATCATGCGAGCCAGCTTGCCCGCGTCGGCGACCTCGATGTCATCCGGGACGTTTTGACCGTTTGTCAGATAGCTTAAGGGAAGTCGCCCTTCGCTGAGCACCGGTAGCAATCCGCCTAACGACGGGGCCTCATCCAGCTTGGTCAAGAGCAGGGCCGTGGGCGAGGCCGTTTGAAAATGATCGATGATCTGCCGCAGCGCCTTGGCTCCCACGACGCTACTGATCACCAGATGGACTTCATCGGCCCGCGCCTCGTTCAGAATCGCCCGCAATTCTCGGATCTTGATTTCATCCTTTGGGCTACGACCGGCCGTATCGATCAATATGAGGTCGAACCCGGCGAAGCGCTGCACCGCTTCACGCATCTCGCGCGGAGCGGATACCACCTGCATCGGCAGATCGATGATCTCGGCGTAGGTGCGGAGCTGCTCTACCGCGGCGATTCGGTAAGTGTCCACGGTGATCAATCCGACCCGACGGTTCTCACGGAGGCGAAAATTGGCGGCCAGCTTGGCGATGGTGGTGGTCTTGCCAACACCCGTCGGCCCGATCAAAGCTGCCACCCGCCGCTGCCCACGGCTCAAGCGGATGGGACCGCACACCGCCAATTCGCTTTCCACCATGCGCGCAATCCGCGTCTTGAGAAGGGCAGGCTCCTCGATGTGGTCGCAGGCAGCGTCAACGCGGACCCGTTCCACCCAATTGCGGGCCTCCTCTTCGCTCAAATCGGCGTCGATCAAATCCGCGTACAGCCGGAACAGTCCTTCCGGCCAATCGCGTCCGGACTGTGTCCCATTGCGGCAGCACAATTCGTGGAGCATGTGCTCCATGCTCTCTAGACGGCTGCGGACTTCACGGACGGACGCCTCGCCGTGCAGGGCAAGATTTCGCGTCTCCGCACTCGGAGACTCCAGGTTCAAACCCGCCTCCCCAAAGGCCACCAGAGGAGCCGTGAGCGCATCGCGAGGCGGCTCCAACGATGGCAGCCGACTCGGAACATTCACCGACGCCGAGGCTGTGACCTCGATCTTGCGAGGTCCGGGCAGCAATCCAAACCACCGCGAGGTGCGGACCTCGCGGGTCCTCAGGATCGCGGCGTCGGGGCCTAACTCCCGTCGCACAAGAGCCAATGCCTCATGCATCGTGTCGGCGCGAAAGGTGTGCACTTCCATGTTCCGTAACCGTCCCTTAACTGTTTTCGTTTGCGTGATCCGCGGGAGACTTCCCGATGCTATCCCCGCAGGATGATCTCATGCTTCCTTGACTGCTTCCTCGGCCGTTTCCTTGACTATTTCCTGGGCTGCTTCCTTGGTTGTTTGCTTGGCTGTTTCCGCGGCCTTTCAGATCACCTCTTTCGTCCGCACGTAGCTGCGATCCGCGAACCGGTCCGTTATCGTGCAGCGAATGTCACCGAACGTCGGGCACCATGGCTACGGACTCAATCCGCGTGTCGCGAGTGATCTCGTTGTAGCTGAGCACAACCAGTTGCGGCAAATATCCGGCCGTAATCTCTTTCAACGCCGCGCGAATTTGCGGATTGACCAGCACAATGGGCGGCCGTTGGACCGATGTCAACTTGTTCACTTCCTGGGCCAAGACGCGGCAAATCGACTCGATCACCTGGGGCGGCATGCGTACAAACAAGCCTCGCTCCGTGTGATCAAAGCCGGCACGAACGCGGTCCTCCAGCGCGGGGTCCAGGGTCACCACCGATAAACGTCCCTCCGCGTCGCGATACCGTGTGCAAATGGTCCGCGCCAGCCGGGCCCGGACGAATTCCGTCAACAAGATCGGATCCTTCGTCCGCGGTGCATAGTCACCAAGGGTCTCCAAAATCAAGCCGAGTTGGCGGATCGGCACCTGCTCTCGCAATAACAGTTGCAGCACCTGTTGCACCTCGGCCAATCGCATCTGATTGGGAATCAAATCTTCCACCACTGCCGGCGATGTCTTCTTCAGCTCATCGACCAGGTGTTTGGTAGCGTCGCGGGTGAGAATCTCGTCCGCGTGGCGGCGTATGGTCTCAGTGAGATGCGTGGCAATGACGGCAGCTGGCTCCACTACCGTATAACCGTACATCTCGGCCCGTTCCCGTTGGGACGGCTCGATCCACAGAGCCGGCGATCCGAATGCCGGATCCTTGGTTTCAATTCCCTCTACCTTGCCACCCGTTACGCCCGAATCCATCGCCAAAAGCAGGTTGGGATAGACTTCGCCAGATGCGACGGGCGCGCCGTCGATCTTGATCCGATATTGGTGCTGCTCGAGTTGGAAATTGTCACGGATGCGGACCTTGGGCAGAATAATGCCGATTTCCGCAACTACGTTCTTGCGGATGCGGTGAATGCGTTCCAAAAGGTCCCCACCGCGTTTCGGATCCGCCAATCGGATCAACCCCACGCCAATTTCCAGTTCCATGGGATTGACAATAAGATAGTCTTCCATTTTCTCCTCGGCTGGTTTCGTGGCTTCGGCCTTTTTCTTGGCCTCTTCCAATTGCTTCCCGCGTTCGGTCTTTCGCGTAAGGATCATGGCCAAGGCCACGCACCCCGCCGCAAGAGATAACAGCGGTATGGCAGGCAGCCGTGTGAAAACCAATAGCCCCAAAAAGGCCGCGGCGACGAACAGCGTTTGTGGTCGGCCAAACATCTGGCGAAGAAGCTCGGCTGGCAGATTGATCTCGGTACTGCTCCTCGTCACCAAGAGGCCTGCTGCCACGGAAATGAGAAAGGCGGGCACTTGACTGACCAGCCCGTCCCCGATCGTCAACTTGGTATAGATTTCGGCGGCTTCGCTGAACGACAGGCGGAGTTGCACGACTCCAATAAAGAACCCACCAATGATGTTGACCAAGGTGATGATAATGCCGGCGACGGCGTCGCCCCGAACGAATTTGCTGGCACCGTCCATGGCGCCGAAGAAGTCGGCTTGTCGCGTGATTTCTTCCCGCCGCCGCTGGGCTTCATGCTCGTCGATGATCCCGGCGTTCAGATCGGCGTCGATGGCCATTTGCCGGCCGGGCATGCCATCCAAGGCGAACCTCGCCGCGACTTCGCTGATTCGCGTGGCGCCCTTGGTAATGACGACGAACTGAATAATCACAATGATCAAAAAGATGACGAAGCCGACGACGATCTTGTCGCCCGCCACGAATTCCCCAAAGGTCCGAACCACACGCCCCGCCGCGTCGAGGCCATCACTCCCTGCCCGCGTCAGAATCAATCGCGTCGTCGCGACGTTCAACACAAGCCGCAGCAGGGTGCTTGCCAGAAGCAATGAGGGGAAAATACTGAATTCCAAGGGGGAGCGGACGTATACCGTTGTTAAAAGCATGATCACGGCAAGCGTGATGTTTACTGCCAACAGGAAATCCATGACCGATGACGGCAGCGTCACCAGCAATACGAGCACACTGACGACCAAGGCCACGGGGAACACCAGTTCCTGCGGCTTCACGATCGCCAAGAGGCTTGCTCGGACAACCGGACTTCCTGTAGCCACGATCCGCGACACCTAGGGCTATGGTAACCTTGACAAATGCTGACTGCGGCTTGCCCTCAATAGGGAGCACGGCCCCCGCCGGATACGACGGCAGCCTTTTGCGCCGAGGCGTGCCGGAGGATACCGCCATCCTTACAAAAAATCCAGGTTAGTTCCCAAGCCCGCGGCCGCTGTCCCGGCTCGATACGACCCCAGGCGTAAGTATCCGATGGCCCTTCCAATCCGACAGCCCTACGACAGTTCAGGGTTGTTTGCGCCACGCGACATCTTGTGGTAATGGGGCATACCGCCTCGCAATCGATGCCGGATACCTCGTGCAATCAGGTCCAATCAGGCAGATTTTGCAATTTCGGTCCAATCGAGCCTGGGCCACGCGATCCCAGCCGAGACCGCCGCCGGCGCACCGGCATGGCCCTCCAGCACAGAGGCTCGCGTCAGAAATCCCTCATCTTCTTGACTGCGACACCATGAATTGGTCGATAACACCCCAAGGAACTATTTCACTCCGACCTTCACAACGAATCATGGCAGGGGATGAGAGGCGTATCCTTCGGTAAAAACAGCGAAAAAAGACAACGCAGGTAATGTGCGTGATATAAACAATCTCAAAAGATCGTAATTACTGGACTTTTGCAAACCGCTCGATCCCCATCTGAAAAAAGAGGTGGACAAACGGGAGTTCTGAGCAATTCAAGCAAACAAGAAAAGCCGTTTTCGTGGCAAACTGCCCTCGCGCCATCATTTCCCGAGGGAAAAGCGAGCTTGCGAACCCAAGTTGCAAAAGTCCAGTAATTGGTGGGGCCTTGGTGGAAGATTGGACGAGGAAAGCAATTCGGATAGATTGAACCAGATGCAACGTGCAATTGCGAGTTTCCCGGCTGGTCGGCCGCCGTCCAGTCCCCCCTACAGCCTGTACGCCACCGGGGAGCCTCGTGCCGATGCTACTACCAAGCGCCGTGGCCCGTTCGACCGGGTCTCCGCTACTCGTTGAGGTCATCACCCTGGCCATTAACCGCAGCGGTACCCAGCTAAAGATTTTTGGAAAGATCGTGGACATGCCCGAAGAAAGTAAGCGAAACGAGGACATTGGTGGCTATCGCGACCGACCATGGATCCCGCGATTTTGGGACGGAATGACATTCCGGGCCTGGATGCGCATCCTTGCGGAACACCGATTCCGAATTGCACCCTCTCGAATTGGCATGGCTGTGCTGATCATGCTTATCGGGATTCTCAACTCTATCCTGGGAGCCATTCAGCTTCTCGCCTACGGCAGGAAAATCCGAGATACGGTCCTCAAGGAAGATCCGATCTTCATTTTGGGGCACTGGCGATCAGGGACGACGCTGCTGCACGAGATGTTCATCGTCGATAAGCGACATGGATTCACAGATAGTTACGCCTGCTTTGCGCCCAACCACTTCTTGATTTCGCGCCACGTTTTGGCCCCACTGGTGGGGCTTTTGATGCCTAAGAAGCGGCCCATCGATAACATGCCTTTTGGCTGGGAGCGACCGCAAGAGGACGAATTCGCCCTCTGCAACATGGGGCTGCCTTCGCCTTATCTGAGTTTGATCTTTCCCAACGAACCAAGGCACTACGAACGGTTCCTGTACATGGAGGGCCTCACGGCCGACGAGCTTGAAAACTGGAAGAAGGGAGTCCTGCACTTTTTGAAATGCGTCACGATTCAGCAAAAGAAACGCATCGTGCTCAAGTCTCCCCCCCACACTGCCCGTATCCGTGTGCTCTTGGACATGTTTCCAAACGCCAAGTTCGTGCACATCTATCGCAACCCGTATTCCCTATTTCCCTCGACGATGAATCTGTGGCGGCGATTATCCCGCGATGAGGCCCTTCAGATACCCAACTACCAAGGGTTGGAGAACCACATCTTCGAGACATTCGAGAGGATGTACACGCGTTTTGAGACCGACCGCGGTCTCATCCCGCCGGGCAACTTCGCCGAAGTAAGCTACGAGAACCTGGTAGCCGATCCCGTGGGCGAGATGGAACGCATCTACCGCGAACTGGGACTGGGCGACTTCGACGCGATTCGCCAAGAAATGCGGCAGTTTGTACGTGAAAGGTCGGGCTACAAACGGAATCGCTTCGATTTGGAGCCTGAACTGAAACACGAGATCGGCCGACGTTGGCGGTTCTTCTTCGAGCGTTACGGGTATCCAGTCGAGGGCTCTCCACCGGCCGACAAATCTTTATCGGCGGTTTCGGAGGACACGCCGTCCGGCTTGCCAACAGCCGACGGGGCTGGGGATGCTGGGCAGATTCAGGCATTCACCACGGCGCGGACCGATATC
Source organism: Blastopirellula marina (assembly GCA_020721965.1). Classification (GTDB taxonomy): domain Bacteria; phylum Planctomycetota; class Planctomycetia; order Pirellulales; family Thermoguttaceae; genus Thermogutta. Next base: position 11,975 of record DYLS01000035.1, read on the forward strand.
CCCCCACGGCGTCACCCGCTTCGCAGGCCGTGGACGACGACGGAGCGATCGCCGCTCTCTTCGTAAACACCGCCTTGTGACAGTCGCTCGGATCGACCCGCGCCGCCAAGCATAGACCTCGGTCAAGCAGCGGACTGTCGGGGTCGGGGCGGTTGCTTGCCTTTGAGCTGATAGACGTACGCCAAGACCTCGGCCACCGCGGCGTACAACTCCCGTGGAATCGGCTGATTGATTTCCACGTCGCGGAACAAGGCCTGAGCCAAAGGCTTCTTTTCGATGATCGGAATACCGTGCTGCAACGCCAGCCGCCGGATGTTCGCCGCCACCAGACCGGCTCCCTTAGCCACGACGATCGGCGCGGCCATCTTTTCGGGGTCGTATTGCAAGGCCACGGCCAGCTCCGTGGGGTTGGTCACGACAACGTCCGCCTTGGGCACGGCTTGATTGACGCGGTTCAAGACCAATTGCCGCTGCACCATGCGGCGGCGCGCGGCAATCTGCGGATCTCCCTCCAGGTTTCGCAGTTCCTCGCGGACCTCTTGCGGGGTCATCTTCAAGTCCTGCTCCTGCTTCCAATACTGAAAGCCAAAATCCAGGATCGCTAACACTAGCAGCGCAACGCCCAATCGCAGGGTAACGCCCAAGAGAAGATCGCCCAAGAACCAAGCCAGCGGTAGCATCTCCAGCTCAGCTAGCCCCAGAATCTCGTCACGGCGAGCGTTGAGGTATAGAAAGGCCACCGTTGCCACGACGGCCAGCTTGATCAGCCCCAGCCCCAATCGAAACGCATTGGCCAGGGAAAAGATGCGTGTAAAGCCCTTCAACGGATCGATCCGCGAGATATCCGGGGACAACTTTTGCGGCAGGAACAGGAAGCCGGTTTGCAGAAGGTTGGCCACCGTTGCGACGACCAGAACGGCGATCAACATCGGTGCCACGGCCAAAGTCACATCCCACAAAACTTGGTAAGACAGAGCGACCGCATCGGCAACGTCCATCCGTACCCATGCCTCGGCTCCCAAATGATAGCGGGTAAGTCGGGCCAAGGACTCGGCAGCGGTACGGCCGGTCATCATCAACGCCAAGGTTCCCCCCAACAACACCAGGGCCGAAACAAGATCGTGGCTTCGCGCCACCTGGCCTTCTTCGCGGGCCTTTTGGCGACGATGCGGGGTCGGGTCCTGAGATTTTTCGCCGTTCTGCTCGGGCATGGGAAGGTTTGCGCCCCAAAAGTGTGGCCGGACGCGGCTGACTTGCCGGGTCAGGGCCTTGGCTGCACGCCTCGCCTGCTACTGCTGAATCGCAAAGTCCGTCTGGTCGCATGAGGTGCCCAACATCTGTTGTGCGGCATTACGCCCCGGCACTACGAGATGTTGAGCCAAGCCAACAACCCTGCGCGGTAGCACTCAGCGTTTTTACGATCGAGCCGGGACGTCGCCGCCCTGGGTATCACGGGTTATTTCGCGAGGGCAGTCGTCGCCAAAACCACGCGAAAGATCTCTCCCATGGCCGTATCCAAATGCTGCTCAAAGACCTGAGCCGCCAGTCCGATCGTCAAAAGCAAGGCGCCAACAGCCACCACGGCATTGATTCCGAAGCCCAACATCAACAGGTTCAATTGCGGCAGGGTCCTACTGATCAACCCCAAGACCAGTGTGGCCGTCAGCAAAGCCGTCGCCGCTGGCGCCCCCACACGAATTCCCAGGACGAAGCTCTGCGTCACCAGATCGACGAGCAGGGCAGGATACTGTTCGGCGTTCAAGACCCGACCCGGGGGCAGGGCGTGAAAGCTCTCGATCAATCCTTCGAGCAACAGGCGGTGCCCACCCACCACAAGATACACTGTCAATGCCAGCAAAAAGAGGAGCCGGGAGAAGACGGGCACATCGGATTCGGCGGAAGGGTCGTACACGTCCGACATCATGACGCCCCCCATCCTCGCAATCAGGTCCCCGCCCAGCTCCACTCCCAGCAGGATAACGGCCACTCCCAACCCCAGTACGAAGCCCAAGGCCAGTTCCCCCGCCGTCAAAAGCGCATAGCCCAACATGCCTGGGGGGGCGGACCAGTTGGACGGTGATTGTAGCGGCGTTAAAACCAACGCCAGGGCAAAAGCAAATAAAGCCCGAATTTGAAGGGGGATTTCCGATGAACCGTAGCCGGGCGCAGCGATCACCAGCCCGCTGGTTCGGAAGAAAACCAGCGTGAACAAAAAGAATTGCTGCATGGCCCAATCTACGATCCAGCGCATTCTGACCCTTTTGTCGTGTAAGCAAACGTTTGACTGGACTATTGCAACTTCGGGTCACAAGCTCCCACCTTCCCAGGGAAGATGGTACGGCAAGCGCAGTTTCCTATGAAAACGGCTTTCCTTGTTCTCCTGAATTGCCCAGCGATCCCGTTTGTCACCCTCTCAGAGGGGGATCGAGCACTTTGCAAAAGTCCAGCTTCGACCGTCATTCCGCTCGGGGCGCCGCTTCCGATCCCCGATTTGCCCGTGCTGACGCGGCGGTCACCCATTCAACTCGGCTATCACCGATTCGAGTTACCGCTCGCCGATTCAACTTGCCTATCCCAGATTCAACTCGGCTATCGCCTATGCCACTTACCGATCACGGATTTAACCAGGCTATCGCCTATTCCATTTCGTTATTATAGATCCAACGTAACTGCCATGAATTCAACTTGATCTTTATATATTCAACTGCGGTTTTGTATATTCAGTTTTGTATTTATATTTTCAATTTAAGTTTTATATTTTCCATTGTAGTCCTAAATATTCAACTTGGATATCGCAGATTCAAATCGGGCGTCACAGATTCGAAGGTATTTGTCGTATCAATTCCTGCGTATATTCAATCATGTGCCCCAGCGTCCAAGGCAGAGTCCATATAAAGATCGCGGCCATGACTGCGAGTTTGGGAATGAATGTGAGGCTCTGCTCTTGAATCTGCGTAACGGCTTGAAGCAAACCTATCACCAATCCCACCAGCATCCCCACCACCAAGACCGGCGAGCTGATCAGGATTCCGATCCACAACGATTGCCGAGCTAATTCCACGGCAGCCTGCACATCCATGGCTAGGTCCTCGAAATATCACCCGCGCCGCGCGGCATCCAGCAAAGGCCCTGGCGAAGCGAACTCGCTCCGCGGCACAGCAAGCTGAATCAGGCAAAGGGCGCGAAACTTTCCATCAGCATTTCCACCACCAGGCGCCAACCATCCAAGAGCACGAAAAGGAGCAGCTTGAACGGCAGAGATACCAACACCGGCGGCATCATCAGCATACCCATCGATACCATAACCGAAGAAACCACCATGTCGATGATCAAGAAAGGCAGATAGATCTGAAAGCCGATCAGGAAGGCGGTCTTCAACTCGCTCAACATAAAGGCGGGAATCAAGGCCTGGATGGGCACATCCGCATAAGTCTGAGGTTCTTCTTTCAACTGCATGTGTCGCAGGAATAGCCACACATCCTCGCTGTTTCCACAACGTTCGATTTGCAGACCCATGAACTGACGGATCGGCCGTTTTCCAAATTCCCAAGCCTCTTCCAGTGAAATCTGGCGATTTTGATAAGGCACGATCGCGTCGTCGTAGACCTGCTTCCACACCGGCGCCATCACGAACAAAGTGATAAACAGTGCCAAACCCGTAATCACCTGGCTGGGCGGCAAGTTCTGGGTACCCAACGCCTGACGCAACAGGCCCAATACGACCACCACGCGGATAAAGGACGTGGTCATCAGAATTACGGCCGGTGCCAAGCTGAGCACCGTCAGCAAAAGCATGACCTGAAGCGTGGAAGAAAGCCCCTCGGGACTCGTCCAGCGGTCCGGCCCCGCCGTAACGGCTTCTGGAACGGAAAGGAGCAACGGGCGATTGGAGTCGCTTGCAGCCTCAGCCAAGACAGGGCTGGCGGGCAAGAGCATGAAGATCGCCGTCAAAATTCCCCAACCGGCGATGCGGCGACCCGGCAAGAGGCCGCCTCCGCTGCGATTGGGCATGCCATGCCCAAGCTGGGTGCTCGTAGTGTCCAAGTTCCGCATCCTTGCCATTATGCGAGCCGTCCTGCGTCCACTCATTCAGCACTCATCGTGCACAAGCGCGGGGATACGGCTCACGCCTACCTGAGAGAACCGCCTCCATGCGTTCACCCCGCTTGCTTTTGCCGAGCTGCTTCCCCCGTGTATTGGGCAAAGACCTTGCGAAAGGCATGAGAAGCACTGGTAGGCGAGGATCGCTGCCAGACCGCCAACAGCTCCTCCACTTCTGTTGCTTCGGTCAATTCTGCGAGAGTTTCGGCACCGTCCACGCTCACGCAAGCCAACACGAGCTTTCGTCCAAAACGAATGACGCAGAGCCGTTGCCGTCCATTCAACGGAATCTGGCCCAAGACTTCCACCATCTCGCTTGGGATTCCTGCCATCCCTTTTCCAACCCCGCGTCGCATCAACCAGGCGAAGACAAGAAAGATTCCCAGGACGATGGCCAGGGCGCTGATGGTTGTGGTGATCGGCCCGAAGTTCACGGCCGCCGAGCGACCCTTCGTCCCTTGATTCGCGGTGGAAGGAGGCAGCCGAAGCTGCTGATCAAGAGATGCGGCAGGCGCCTTTTCTGCCCCGTCGCCAGCCCCGCGCGTCACATCCTCGGAAAGCCTCACCGTCTCGCCGCCCGTTGAATCGGTTCCTCTCGCAGAAGGTGAATAAGGCGATGCATGCGGATGCGGTTGGGCAGCCTCGCCCGTGCCACCTCTCGACGCCGCTTGCTCGGCCAGCCACGCGGCATTTCCCAAGGACCGGGTGGCTCCAGCCTCGGGAGTATGCCCGCCCGCCGCTACAGGGGAATCCCACGGGTTGCCCCCACCGGATTGAGCTGAATTACCGGACATGGGAGGCAACGACTGCGGCCCAGGTGGCCAGACAGGCCCTTGCGCCCAAACCGTCCCTTTTGCCCAAACCGGCTGGAGCAACAGGGCTAGCGCAAACCAGACCAAGGCCCGCCGGCGAAGTCGTTCGTTCATGGCTGCAAGAAGCTTCGTCCTCGATCGAGGACGGCGACTCGTTCTTTTCCAATCCCGCGAACGTATCCGCATCCCTGCCATCCTGTCGCAAAGGGCGCCCGACTTAACGTCGCATACATTCCATGCCCCCGCCGCTGGCCAAAGCGCCGAACGGTTCGGCCGATCTTCGCATTACTCGATCGGTTCGGCCACCGGCTCCTGTCCCGCCACCAGTTCAGCAACGCGGACGCAGAAGTTATCGTTCAGTACCAAGACCTCACCCCGGGCGACCAATCGCCCGTTGATGTAAATATCCACCGGGTCGCCAGCCAGTTTGTCGAGGGGCACGACGGCTCCATGACGCAACCGCAAGACATCCTCGAGATACATCCGCGTCCGCCCCAGTTCGATTTTGACCTCCAGCTCCACCTCTTTGATGAGGTCGAGCGTCGCGGTCTCAGTTGAGGGAGGTGCCCCGCCAAACTCCGGAAGCTGAAATGCCATTACCCCCGGCGGCAGTGTCGAATCTCCGGTATTCAGCGAAGCAATGGCCTGTTCCGCTTGCCGCAGCAGATACTCCAGGTCCTGGCCGGGGATTTCCGAATCCGCTGCAACCGACTCGGCCTCCGACGGCGGTCGTTTCACAGGCTGCGGTGGCTGGGTGGAAGAACGGCCGCTCTTTTGCAACAGACGTTCGATTTCGCTTTGCTCGAGGATCTTATCCGCGTCTGGGTCAGAGTGCGATGCTGCATTGGATTGCGGCACATCGCTTCCCCGCACGGCACTCATCAAGGATTCGATCTCAGCCTGATTCAAGGCTTGATCGGACTGGGCCGCTGGCTGGCCGGCTCCGCCCTTGTTCGGCGGGGCCTGCTCCTGTTTACTCTGGGCCAACAGTTTTTCGATTTCGGACTGATTTAATAGATCGTCGCCCGACATGAGAATCCATTCCCATTGGGGGGTTGGCCTGACCTATTGGGGGAAAGTGTACGCACAAGTCCTTCACAATGCCGTTCGCCACCGATCCCCGGTCGGCCACGGTTCAATGAGCTGTCCCAAGGTCGCCAAACCGGCACGCTCACTGCTCGATGAACGAGAATTCGCTGAAAACCACGGTCCGCAGGTAAGGCTTGCCCAAGGCATGGTTAGTTTTCTCTAAAATCTTCCTTTTGATCAAGCCCAAACCGGCATCCGTCAGGTCCGACAGCTCCGCGCTCCGGACGATCACCAGGATTTGATCCCGGAGCCGATTCACGTTCTTGTTCCACTGATCCGTAAACTCTTGCGATTGCTTCTCCCCCACGGTCCCCCACAAATGGAAGTCGATGCGTAAGGTGGTTTGGCTTGTCGGCTGAAACGAGGTCACACTGAAATCGCCCAAATCGACCTCTACCTCATCACCATTTCCAGGCACCCCCAAATTGGTGGTGGGGTCCAGTTTTGTCTCTGGGACATCGACCGAGCTGTCTTGCTGCGTCGCTTGGGTCTCCTCGGGTTTAGCTAGGCTCTGCGGTTCCATCGTGCCCGCCGCACTCGAACCTGGGAGAAGAAAGTATGCGGCAATTGCCTCCGCTGCGACCAATCCCAGAACGAAGGCAACCAGCTTGAGTTTACCGAAGAGATTGGCTTTCCCTGTGGGCTTGGAACTCTCTTCCGAAACCTGTTTTTCTTCTGCCGCTTGGTTATTCTTCTTGGGAGCTTCCTGTTTCGCCATACTTCCCCCTTTGACAAGACATGCTGGAAACCAGTCCGCGGAGCGGTAAGTTTCCCGAGCTGGAAAAGCGTAGAGCGTCTCTAAAAAGAGTATAGGTTACGCCCCGGCAACGTGATGTGCGGAATCGCACAACACCGATTTCGTGAGCAAGTCCCCAACCCTTACAAGCCCATCGAGACAAGAATTCCAGGCGGACGTAGCAGGCGTGTCCCGCCGCACGACTCACCGGGTGACGGGCACCGAGAATCGCCGCAGTTTCTCCTCCCCCGTCCCGCTCAGCTCGTCCGTAAGCTCGTTCAGCAACGAGATTTCAACCCGGGCATTCATCTTGCGTTTCTCGGGGGCTGGATCGATCGAAAGCGGCTCACTCGCTCCCACCACGGCAATTCGGATTCGCCGCGGATCGATGCCCGCCGCAGTCAACTTGTCCATAACCTTCAAGCACTCGGCGTAGGCCAGGTCCCAATGATTCTTAAAGGGGGAGTCGGGGGTTAGGGGACGTGGTGACGTGTGCCCTCGAATCTCGATTTTCTGAGGTTTCCCTGCCAAGACGGCGGCAATTTTTGAAATCGTATCTTCGAAGGCGGCAGTTGGCTGATCTGTACCCTCCTCAAAAAAGGTGACCCCTCCTGTCGTGAAATCGTCGCTGGGACGAATGGCCCGCACGCGACTCTCGCGGCCTTCCGGTCCCTTGACCTTGCTGGCACCGTCTAGCGTCCGCGCCAGTTTTTCCCTGCCCTGGCTCACGGATTTCAGGGGCGTGGCGGCGGTTGGCTTGTAGTACATGGCGATCTCGTCGAGCGCAATGTGCTTTCCGAATCGCTTTCGCAAGGCTTCGGCGAGGGCCTCGAATTGATCCTCTTTTTTGACCTCGCTCATGGAGGCCAGCATGATGAAGAACGTCAACAATAGCGACATCATGTCACCGTAGGTCAGCACCCATTCGGGAGCTCCACCACCGCCAGATTGTTCCTCCGCCAGTTTGCCCATCGGGGGTTGTTCCCGTTCGAATCCAAGGCCTTGGCCCGGGCCACACAAGCCGGCAGTCATCGTCAACCATGCGGTTGCTTAGGCCGCTTTGGCGTTGTCTGCCTGCTTTCTTTGTTGGGGAGGCACGAAGGTCCGCAGTTTTTGCTCGATGACGCGAGGATTCTCACCGGCCTGGATGGCCATGATCCCGCGCACGACGATCTCCATCTTTATCTGTTCCTGCCGCGACAACAAACCGAGCTTGTCGGCCATGGGAATCGCGATCAGGTTCGCGACGACTGCGCCGTAGAGCGTGGTCAGCAAGGCGACGGCCATGCCCGGCCCAATCGCGCTGGGATCGCTCATGTTACCCAACATGATGATCAACCCCACGAGGGTACCGATCATGCCGAAGGCGGGTGCGTACTTGCCGAGCTGGTCGAGAATCATCTTACCGCTTTGATGCCGCGCGGCTACGGCGTCCATCTCGGTGCGGAGAATGTCCTCCATGACCTCAGGACGGGTTCCGTCCACCGCCATTTGCACTCCCAAAATGATGAAGGGATCGGAAATCTCCTGTAAGCGATTCTCCAGGGCCAACAAACCGTCCCGCCGCGCTGTCTCGGCCAAAGAAACGATCTGTTCAATCAACTTGGAGACATCTTCTTGTTTGTTGAGAAAGACCTTTTTCGCTACGCCGAACAGCTTGAGGACATTCTTCAGCGGCATGGCCACCAAAACGGACGCGATCGCCCCGCCGATGACCATCACCAGCGAAGGGTAGTCGATGAACGCCTGGAAGGAGGCTCCCGGCGCTATCGCTATGGAAACGATGATCAGCAATACGCCGCCGATCAATCCGATCACGGAGGCGATATCCATATTCACGCCCTGTGCTCAGCTCATGCTGCTTTCGAGTCTTGCTTTCGGCAAGAGGGTCATCTGCGGCGGCGGCAACCAAAACTTGGCGCGTTGGTAGGTCATGACCCGCCGCGTCACCTCTTCCATCGATTCCCGTACCACGAGGCGATCCCCCGTGGTCAAGGTGACGTACGTGTCCGGGAGCTCTTCCAAATAGCAAATCAATTCGGCATTCAGGATAAACGGTTCGCCGCTCAGACGTGTCAAGCGAATCATGATTCTTTCGCCGAATCCTGTCTCAAAAAGAAAACGCCGAATCGCGCGGAACCGGTCGCACCGCCAGAGTGCGGCCGGTCCGTTTCCTCACGGAGAAAACATAGCATACGGCGCGTCGCAATCAACGCCGCAACGACAATAATTCATCCAACATTTGCTGGGCAGTGGATATTACGCGAGTATTCCCCCGATACATCGATGAGGCCAAGATCAGGTCGATCAGGCTTGCACCGATGTCGGTGTTGGAGAGTTCCACGGCGCCAGCGACCAAAGTACCGATCCCCTGCTCTCCCGGATTGCCGATGACCGGCAGGCCCGAATTGACCCCTTCCGCGTAGAGGTTCTGCCCACGCTGCACCAGACCCGTGGGATTGGCAAACCGGGCCAAGACCATCTGTCCCAGATCCCGCGTCACCCCGTTGGAGAACACGCCGCGAATCAGGCCGTCTTCGCCAATGATGAAGCTCGTCAACACGCCGGGCGCCGAGCCGTCTTGTCGGGACACCATCAACGTGCTGGAATCTGCCGCCAATCCGGAGATCTTGGAGAAATCCAACTGGAACTCCAGAGGAGACCGTGCCGACACGTGCCGCCGCTCAACCGAAATGCGGTTGTTCGTGGCCGATATGAAATTCCCCTCCCCGTCGAAAGAGATCAAACCCGTGCCGACCGAAATCTCGCTGCCGGAAATCGGATCGTTATCCGCCGAATCCGCAAACCACCGATAAACCGTGGAGGTGCTGTCCCGGCTCTCCAATACCGCAGTGAGCCGCACACGGAGGGGAATACCCAAGGAATCGTACACCAGGAAGTCAGTCACGGCGCTTTCGCCCACTGCCTCCTGAAGAGTCGTCCAGGGCATGTTGATGGTCGAGGTCGTACCATCGCTTTGCCGCAAAAGCATGCCAGACAAACCGATATCAATCGCATTATCGATTCCGTTGTTTCCCGTCAGGATGATCCGGCCGTCCGTGCTCACCAGTCCACCGGGGCTCGTTGCAGGTGGCGCTGGCGGATCGGGAGGCGGCGACAAAGGAATGGGGTTCGAGGGGTCGTCCGTGGGCAACTGGATGCCCATCGCATCGACCATGAAATCAATCAGGTCTTGCACGGTCGACGTGGAGGAAATGACGAACTCCTTTCCCGACAAGGCACGGCCACCCTTGCGTCCCGTGAATTCCAGCACGCCCTCCTGAAACACCGGCTCATACGTTGATCCATCTCGCCGCAACACGTTCACGAGCAAGGTGGACGGGATGATCTTCGGTCCGTCCATGTCCAGAATTGGCTGCGACGTTAAATCGGCGTCGGACAGATTGTCCACCAGGACCACATTCGGGTCCGTCACGCCGCTGATGGTCGTCACCAGGTGATACTCGGTGTCCAACGGATTGTAGCGATAGATGTAACGGTTATCCCAATCCACGGCGCTTCCCGTGGGCAGGTTGGTGAGCACGACGCGGCCATTGATCACGTTGATGGGATCGCTGACAGGGCTGGGACGGCTGATTCGCCCATCCTTTTCGAAGGCCACGTAATACGAATAGTTGCCGCTCAGCAGGGTCGTATCTAGCGCGGGGCCTAACGCGGCATCGGCCTTGGTATCGGTGTAACTCGTCGTACCCATAGCGACCTCGTCCACATACTGGAAATCGCCGCCGCCTCCAGACACCCGACGATAGATTCGCACGTGGGAATACGTCCCCGGTGGCACGCTCGGCAAGTTGTTGAGGACGACGGAGTCGTCGCCCGGCCCTACCGTCACCGTCCGCGTGCTGGAATAGACGCCCTCGCTGAATGCCGGGGGATCCGCTGGAGGAGGCGGCGAGTAGGCCGTGGTCGCGTACACAAGACGGTACTCGTAAGTCGTGCCGGCCACCAATCCGCCGCCGCTGACGGTGCTATTCAGCAGCATCCCGCCGACGCTCGGCTCGCTGGCGTATCCGACACTGGCTTTCGTGGCCGGGCGAGTGTACCGCCCATCGCCCAGCACACCCGTCTGAATGCGAGCGGCCGTCGTCGCCAAATCCCCCGTCGGAGACAGCGTACCCTCCAGATAGACGTTCTCCGTCGCCTTGGCCACCGCTTCGGACCCCAGCGGGATCGTGATCGATGACAGCTCGGTTCGTTGCACTTCGAAGTTATCGTCGATCCCGTAACCCAGCACCCGGTTTCCCGTAACCGTTACCATCTCGTTGGCGGAATTGAGCTTGAAGATGCCGTTGCGGGTATAGAGCCGCTCGTTTTGTTGACCTTCCACGATGAAAAAACCGTCGCCTTGAATCGCCATGTCGGTTGGATTGGAACTGATTTCAATCGTGCCCTGGTTGAAATTGGGTGTGATGTCGGCGACCATCGTGCCCAAGCCGATTTGCCTGGGATTGGTGCCGCCCGTGTCATCCGTGGGCATGGCGCCCAAGGCCAGGGTCTGCAAAAACTGCGTGGCAAAGGCCACGTTGGAGGCCTTGAACCCGACGGTGTTCGAGTTGGCCAAGTTGTTGCCCACCACGTCGATCGTGGTTTCCGAAGCCGTCAAGCCGGTCAGGGCCGTGGTTAAAGCCGATGCCAAACCCATCTTCGTTCCTCCGTCCTCGTTGAAATCTTTCCCCCCTCATCGCCACCACCGACGCCGGGAGATTCCAGCGATCGGGATGCCAACGGCGGTCTCACAATTTGTCCTCGCGACGCGGTCTCGTTCGTTCCTTCCGACACCGCCTGGGCGTGTCACCAATTCAGAGCCCTGACGTCTCTCCGCGTCTTCCACGGACGTCGCTTGCTCTACATGCCGAATAACTCCGCCAGCGAGGCTTCCGCCTGTCCCGCGAGCACCTCGCTTACATTCTTGGCCGGGACCTTGACATCACCCACATGCAAATAGACATCCGTTTTGTCCACACTGACCCGATCCACCTTGCCCTCCACGGCATCGCCGCTTTCCGTCAGCCCACGGATCGACTTGTTGATCAGCCCCGCCGCTAACGTCAGATTTTGCGAACGCCCCAGGTTTTCCAGGGTAGAAACCAATCGCAAGTTGGACTCGATCTCCCGAATCTGGCTGACCTGCTGTAACAACTGCGCGTTGTCCATGGGGTTCAGCGGGTCCTGGTTCTGAAGCTCCGCGATCATCATCGACAAAAACGAGTTCAGATCGAGATTGCGGAAGGCGTCGTTCCCGTTGGGGTTCTGGGCGCCCACCTGCCCTCTGATATTCACAGCCGATGTTTGCATGTTTGCGACCCTCGCTGCTATTTTATTCTATTTGATACAAGTCATTTTTATCTGACTAGATTATTATTTATAGTTCATTCTATTTCGATATTGTTTATTTTTATTCGATTCTATTCGCTTTGAGTCCGAGTTACGCCACGGTATTCCAGGTTAGACTACGGTACTCCAAAATAGACCACGGTATTCCGATCTACACCATAATATTTCGTGCTACACCATAATATTTCGTGCTACACCGTAATATTTCGTGCTACACCACAGCATTTTGAACTACACCTTAGCGGCGGCTTATCCCACACTAAAGTCCGATCACACAATCACGTCGATGCCACTGGAGGTTCGGATTCCCACCGCCAGTCCCTCCGTGTGCCCGGAGGGCGCCGCAACATGCGTCCGGCGTCGCGCCACGGGGTCCTGTTGCTGGCGTCGTCCCTGGTCATCGGCGGGCGGTTGGAATGCTTGCTGCGAGCCGTCCCGGCCATCCTGATTCATCAAGTCCAGTTCGAATCGCTCTACCCGGATTCCGTGTTCTGCCAATCGCTGCCGCAAGACCGGCAAGTGTTCGGCTAACAGTTCCCGAGCGGTCGCCGATTCAGCCTCCATTCGCGCGGACATCACGTTGTCCACCACCCTTAAATCCACCCGAAGCGACCCCAACTCCGGGGGATGCAACCGTAGCCGCACGTGTCCCCCCCGCTCATGGGCTGCTCGAAAGGCCTGCGTCACACGTTGCATGAATCGTGCGCGATCCACGGCCCCGTTATTCCCTGGCAAGGCCTGTTGCGAATCATTGGATGCCGCGGCTTGAGTTGTGGACCGCAACGCCTCAGCCCTTGTTTGCGAGTTCGCCGGTCCGACGTTTTCCACCGTATTCTTGGGCTCTCCGGCGTCCGGCGACGAATCGGATGATCCGCCCGTGGGAAGATTTACGACAGGGGGTGCCGCGTTTTCGGTGGCGGCCCGCCCAACGTTCGGCGCGACACTCGGCCCGTCGCCGATTCCTTGCCTGGCCGCAACCTGGGACTCGATGACCGTCTGGCTGCTATCCCCTTTATTCAGCCCTGGTAGCGTGTCCTTTTGCCTGCGGCGTGTGTCCCTCGCTCGGCCACGTTCCGCGGCACCCAACTGGGGAGCCGAGTGATCCTCATTCCCCGCGCGGCTTGATAAAGCGTTTTCCTCTCCGGCAAGGCCGGCCGTGACAGTCGATGACGCCTGCTCCCCGTTCGCCTGCGGCGCGGCAGCACCGTTCTTGGCGAGACTCTCCTTGTCTGCTGAGCTAATCTCCTTCGCCGCCTGGCCCTGCCTGCGTTCGCCTTTCTGATTTCCCCCCTGCGGCCCTTCCGTTGGACCACTCGCTATCTGTTCTGAAGCTGCATTGGGCACGCCTGATCGCCCGTCACCTTTAGCTTCCAGTTTGAGAACGCCCCCTTCCGCGGCTTCCGCTGCACCTCCAGTCGGCGTCGCATCCGCCCCTCCCTTGCCCGACTCCTGGTCTCCTCCAGCGGACCGCCGCAGACTATTTTTCCCTTTCGCGCGCTTTTCGGCCTCCACGGCCCCCGGGCCAAGCTCCCCCGATGGCGGGTCCTTCGTAGTGTCCCCGGCCTCTGCTTGCCCTTCTTCGCCTTTCTCTGTCTCGGTTGGCTCTTTCGATCCTTCCCTGGCTTGCGCATCACCCGTCATTTCTTGGGAGCCAGCCGCCGCCTTTCGCGTCTCTTCGCTCGCGTCTTTGGAACGATCATCTTCTTCGTGGGCCGAATCCTCCTCTACATCGTCCACCGGTTCGCCGTCGTCATGCGTCGGCGACGCAGCCGCATCCATGCCGCGCGACTCGGCTTGTGAAGAGCGATCCTCCGCGCGGTCCACTTCAGGCGTCCGGGAATGAACGTCGACCTGCGTTCGCAAAAGTTCAGCAAAGGCGGAATCCTGGCCAAAAGGTCGTGCAACCCGATCCGCAAACGCGATGCGTAAGCGTTCTGGCCCAAATTCGCCGTGTTTTATCGCCGCATCCGCCATGCGTTCACTCCCCTGATCATCACGGGCCGGTCGTCGCGTTTGCTCCCGCGATCTCCGCCATTGCTCCTCCTTCGCGTAACGAGCGAAGGATGTCCGCCAGCTCGTTGATCTCTTCCGGGGTTCGAAACTCCGCGATGATCTTGCTGCGTTTGGAATCGTTCATTTCCGCGAGCAGCGTCACCACTTCCTGTTTCTCACCCTTCTTGAGCATGTCTGAAATCAGTAACTTGGCTTGACTGGGCTTAACGCTTTCCAAGGTCCGCCGCACTGTCTCCCGGCCTGCCGTCACAGACTGATCCTCTAGCTCCTTGAGTTTCTCTTGAAAAGTCTGCTCCCGATTAGCCAGCAGTTTTTGCTTTTCCTCGAGCTGCGTCTGTTCCACTCGCACTTGATCCTGGAGGTTTTGCAAGGCCAGCGATTTCAACTCCAGATCGCGATATGCCAAAGCCCGTCGCTGTAGAATCGCATCGTAGGACGGTTCCTCGGCCGCCTCCTCGGATTCCGGTAAGGTCACGTTTTCCGCCGCGGGGAGCGGTCTTCCCCGAATGACGTCCAAGGCAAGGCTGAGGCGTTGGGGTGTCACCTTCCAGGCCAGCCATACATGAGCGACGACGATGATCGTGCCCAGTGCCAAGGCGGCCAGGAAATACACCATCAGCGATGCGATAGATTCCAACAAACGCATCACGAATCGACCTCGCTCTGAACAGTCCTAGCTCCCACCTCGTCCAAGACCTTGGTTTCCGCTCGTTTCTCCTCCTGGCGAAATTCCTCGAGTTGCTTTTCGCGAAGCATTTCCAGCACGCGAACCTGCCGGTCGGCCTCCATCAATCGCTCGCGACGGCGTGCCATTTCCTCGTCAACCTGAACCATCTGTTGCGCAAGAAACTCCCGCTGGGCTGCCACCATCATCTGATAGCGGCGCAGAGCCAGCATCAGGTCGACCTGCACCTCCCCTGCCTGGGAACAATCCCGGAGCCGTTCGTTCAGTGCCTGCCACTCCGCCGCCACTTGCTGCTGGTGATCTTCCAGGATTTGCCGGGCTTGGATGGATTGCGCTAACTCCCTCCGCCGCTCATCGCGTTCTTTTTCTCGCAACCGCAGGATCGTTTGTAGCCGAAACCGAAATGCCGCCATGTGTCATTCCCATCCGCCGCTTTGTCGGCCACAGCGGAAGCCTGTCATCGCCCGGAGAGGCGTGTGTTGTTTGCCATGTTGTTTGCCGCGGGAGGTCCGGATCGGGCAAGGGCCTTCCCCTGTCCCTGCGATTCTGGCGATGGCGATGCCGTTGGCGAAGTCCCTGCGATGTGCTCTACCAGATTCCGAAGCCCCGCCAGAGTCCTCGAAAACTCCGCGTGTTCGCTCATGTCCTGCCGCAGGAACTGATCCGTTTCCTGTCGGAGGTTCATGGCCGCGTCGACCAAGAGATTGCTGCCGCGGTGGTACGCACCGATGGAAATCAGATCCTCGTGATCGCGATAGGCTGCCAAGAGTTCGCGCAACCGCAGCGCCGCCTGATTGTGTTCCCGGGAGACGATATCCGGCATCAACCGGCTCAAACTCGCCGTCACATCCACGGCTGGGAAATGGCCTTTTCCGGCCAATTTTCTGGAAAGCCAAATATGCCCGTCCAACAGGCCGCGGACCGCATCGGCGACAGGCTCGTTGGGGTCGTCGCCCTCCACCAACACGGTGTAAAAGCCGGTGATCGCGCCCGCGGAGCTGCGCCCCGCCCGCTCCACCAATCGCGGCAACAAGGCAAAGACGCTGGGGGTGTAGCCTTTCGTCGTGGGCGGTTCGCCGGCCGCCAGGCCGATTTCTCGCTGGGCCAGGGCAAAGCGCGTCAATGAATCCATGAGGAGCAGGACATCCTTGCCCTGGTCACGAAAATACTCGGCGACGGCCGCGGCTGCCATGGCCGCCTGTACCCGCAATACCGCCGGCTCGTTGCTGGTAGCCACCACGACCACGCTTTTGGCCAATCCTTGCGGACCCAGGTCTCGTTCTAGGAAGTCGTTGACTTCTCGGCCACGTTCCCCGATCAAGGCAATGACGTTGACATCGGCGGCCGTGTACTTGGCCAGCATTCCCAAGAGCACGCTCTTGCCAACGCCAGCGGCTGAAAAGATTCCGAGCCGCTGCCCCTTGCCGCATGTCAGCAAGCCGTCAATCACACGGACTCCCGTGGGCAGGGGTTCATCGATGCGTGGTCGGCTACAAGGGTGTGGAGGTGCGGCGTCGTAGTACACACGATCCGTGAGGAGGGGCTGCGGTTTGCCGTCAACGGCAAGGCCTTCGGCATTGACCACACGCCCCAACAGGCCGGGACCGACGCGCAGCCAACGGACGGTCCGTGCCAGCCGCACCAAGTTGCCCCGACGCACACCCAGCCGGTCGCCATAGGGAAAGAGCAGCGTCAAATCGTTCTTGAAGCCCACCACCTCAGCCCGGAGAGGAGCCGATCCTTGGCGTTCGATCTCGGCCACGGCTCCCACCGGTGCGGGAAAGCCGGCCGCCGCCACCGTAATCCCGACGGTCTGGACGACGGTCCCCCGCATCTCGGCAGGCATGATCGGTTGCAATTGCTCCATCCAATCCATGACGTCTTTTCCCGCTCCCAGCGAGCACTTTACCGCCCAATGAGATCGCAGTCTCTCTTCGTTTCCCGGATCATCGTGATTTCCAGCATGGCGGTCGATCCGATCAGGACGCTGTCAATTCCTCCTCGATCCTGGCCAGTTGCTGTTCGAATTGCTGATCGATCGCGCAAAACTCCGTCTCCACCCGACACCCACCGCGCGTGATGGCGGCGTCGGCGATGATCTCCGCCTCTCCTACCGGAGCCAATTCCTTCAATAACGTCTCGACCCGTGGCAACAGCGCGGCGTGATCCAGGGGGTTCAATCGGAGCCTCAGATGCGGGGTTCCGGCTGCCATCTCCAAGGCTTCCCGAATCAAAGGCCAGCCCACTTGGGGGTCGCGTTCCACTTGTCCTCGCACCAGCTTGGCGGCGATGGCCCCGGCCAGTCGCACGGCAGATTTCTCCCACTGAGCGAGGAACGTCTGCTTCGCCTCTTGAATCTGCTGCACGGCGCTATTCAGCGCCGGCAAAAGGGTTGCTAGCTTTCGTTCCAGGTCCGCTGCGGCGATCTTTTCCAATTCATACCTGGCCGCCAAGCGTCCCTCTTCTTCCGCGCGCTTTCGTATTTTGGCCGCCTCGCGGTGCGCCGCCGCAATGATCTTGCTCGCTTCTCCGCGGATGGCTTCCAGGTATTTCTGTGCCCGGGCCGTAAGGTCCTCGAAGTTAAACGGCACGGTCTCGCGTGCTGTTGAGGAATCGCCCGACTTGATCACCGTCGCCATGACATCCACCGCTCACGAGGCGATTTTCCGTACTACAGCGCAAAGTCCGCCTGATTGCATGAGGTGCCCAGCCTAGGTTGCGCGGCGTTATCTGTCATCACACAAGATGTCGAACCGAGCCCACAACCTGCGCTGCCGTATCAGGTGAATCGTTCGTTTCACGAAACGTTTACGCCACTTCCCTCAAAAAAGTCCCACCGTTCACGGAGGCCAAGCCCACGGGGTCGGGAATCCCTTCGCCGGGTTCGGACACCCGATTCGGCATGCGCCGGTGCAGCAGCTCGGGCGGGACGCGAATGCGTTGTCGGGCAGCTAACTGCCGCGCAAGCGTGGCTACTCGACTGCGGGCCTCCTCCACGTCACTGAGCCGCACCGGGCCCATGTCCGCTATTTCCTTTTGAATGCGTTCTGCGCGATCCGTCGGTAACTGTGCCAAAACTCGCTCTTGAAAGCCCAAAGGCGTACCCCAGAGGGCCAACACCGCAACCGCCAAATCCACCTGCTCGAAGATCAACCCCAGCGAGACATCATCGAAACGAATGAGGTGGTTGAACTCGAAGACCGGTGTCTGCGGGAGACGCATGGCCAGGTCCGGCGCCAATCGAGATATCGTGTGCAGCAAGCGGTCGCTCACGGCTTGCGGCGCACTTTGCAAGATTCCAGCCACGGCGGACCACCCCGCCACGCGACGCCGTTGCATGGCCACGACGTCCGAAAGCTTGGCTTGCAAGGCACGGTCCACTTCCTTCAGCACCTCGGGGTCCGTCTCCTCCAAATCCGCCAATCGGCGCATGACTTCCACTTGGAGGCTGGGTGGCAGCCGCACCAGAACAGCACCGGCGTGCTGGGTGGGGAGTTGCGACAACACCAGCGCAATCGTCTGCGGGCGTTCGGTCAGTAAGATATCGGCGACCTTATCGGCTTCGGCATCTAGCAACCTCACGAATGGCTTTTCCCGCCCCTCGGCGGTCGCCCCCCCTTCTCCGCCGGATACTCCGGGATGCTCTAGTTTGGGCTTATTCCCCGTCGCTCCTGTCTTTGGCAAACACGGTTCTTCCTTGTTTTCCAACCGAAATTGAACGATCTTGGGCACCAGATGCTTGAATTCGTCGAGCACTTGCCGCCTTTCCTGGGGGGAGATCGTCCCAAGCTCCATCCAAGCACCGCGAACCCGCTCGGCGTCGGTAGGCGAAAGCTGCTCCAGTAGCAGATCCGCTACGGCAGGTTCCAGCGTGTCGATGAGCACAGCGGCCTTGCGCAGTCCCGACATATCCATTTCTTTTCCAATCTGCAACTTCTCTTGCACGCCTCTTGCGTGCCTCTGACGTGCCTCTTGCACACCGCTTGCACACCTCTTGCACGCCGAAAGGTCTTCTTCAGCCTGAAGGGTCTTCTTCTGGGCGCCCTTACCGCGATGCCCGCCTACACCGTGTTGACACCCATTGAGCCTTACACAGGATTTCCAATCCAGGTCTTCAAGATATTAGCGGCCGTTTCGGGGTCTTCGGCAACGAGTTCCGCCAGCTCTTCCCGTAGGGATTTGCTGTCACTACCTTTCCAAAGCTTCTTCCCCTTCGATTCCTTCCCTGCCTCCTCGGCCCCTTCATTTTCCGTTGCTGCGACTGCCGCGGCATTCGCCGATGCGACGGGTGCTACGGTCTCGGCCCGGCTTTGTACGGTCGAGCGCAGGACCACGAGGCTCACAAGCGCCAATCCCATCAACCCTAAAGTCGTCCAATACTGCCCCACGAATTCCAAGACTTGTTCGCCGATGCCGGGCGGTGTCGGCTTCACGGTCGGCATATCCACAAAGTCCGTGATCGTCACCAACTGATTCGGGTCGCTGCCATCCTGGGCCTGGGGCAAAAGCGTTAGTACGTGCGTGCGGATCTTAGCCAACTCATCGGTCCGGATTTTGTCCAGATATTGCGTGGTAGGTTCCTTGGGTGCCGCTGCGGCGCCATTGGGATCAGCGGGTTGCGATTGCAGCCAGACCTTACGGAAATAGCTGGTGGGGACTGCTACCGAGACAGACACCTTTTTGATGGGGTAGCCCGCCGTTTCCTGCCGTACCACGGTTTGCCCGACGGCGTTCCGTTCCGTCCGGCGCGTTTCCTCTTCCGATTCCGTAGGGGTGCTCGGGGTATTGTTTCCCAAGGCACGTGGGGTATTGCCTTGAGCCACGTAGCCCACTCGCCCCCCGGTCCCGCCGTCCGATTGTCGCGTTCGGCTATCCTCTGTGACATCCAGCGGCACGACTTTGGGGTCGAGCTTGACCTGCTCCTGGGTCATGGAGCGTGTGGGGTCCAATTCCACGTTGCAGCTAACCAGAATCCCCGGCACGTATCCCAACGCGGTTCGCACTTGAGAGGCGAAGTAGGAATCCCAGGAACGCTTCACCGCGTAGAAACCGGCCGCGTTCTGAGGGTCTTCATCGGGCGAGGCGTAGTAGTTCGCCCCCGTGTCCATATTGGTGACGACGACATCCTCGGGCTTGAGACCGCCAATGCTACGGGCGACGTAGTAGCGGATCGAACGCACGATGTTGTCGGGCAGCTCTTGCCCGCCCACCGGCTTCACCGCCACCCCCGCGGTGGTCACCGTTTCGCGTTGCAGGCCGCCCCGTGTCATTCGGTCGAACATCACCACGGCGCTCTGCACGCCCGCCATCTGACCGATGACCCGGGACAGTTCTTTCTGGAGGGCCACCTTCATCCGCTCTTCGAGCTTGTAGCGGCTCTCGAAGGAGCTGGACTCCTTGAGCGTCCGCTCCAAAATGTCGAGGTAGTTGTAGGGCAAGGCATTGCCTTCGGCCAAGGCCGCCATGTACTTGTCCTGCTGTGCCCGCGGCACACGAATCCGCGTTCCCTCAACCCGGTAATTGTTGAGTCCTTTGGCCGCGAAGGCCGCCTCCATGGCGGGGATGTCGGCGGGAGTAAAATACTCGCCGTTCATGAGGTAGCAATCCGGCCCCAACCCGCTGTATCTAAAGAGATAGCCAAGACTGATCACGACCACCGCCAAGAGCAAGGCGGAGATGATCCGTGCCCCTGGCGTCATGGAGCCGAAGACGTCGCGAAGCTGATCCCAGGCTTTATTCATGAAGTCCATCCGTGGACTCCTCTAGGTTGTGACGTCAGGGATGCGCGGCGGGCTGGTCCTTTACACACGAACGGCTTGCAATTCTTGATATGCCTGAACCAGCTTATTGCGAATCTGCATCATCAATTTGAAGGCGATGTCGGCCTTTTGCACGGCCGTCAATACTTCGGCCGTGGTCACGTCCTCTCCCGCCGCCATCCGCTCCACGGCGGCATCCGCTTCCTGTTGCAAGGTGTTGGCTTCCTGCACGTACTGCAACAGGACGTCCTTGAAACCGGCGACACCGTTGCTGGGCGGGGCTTGCAGTTCCCGGGTCAGGGGAACCATTCCCGACGGTTGAATCGGTCCCATCGCGTTCATCAGGCCAGAATCCTCAACGTTTGCTGAGACAGATCCTTCGTGACCTCAATCGCCCCCAGGTTCGCTTCGTAGGCCCGGGCGGCCTCCAAGGCATCCGTAAACTCGGTCATAATGTTGATATCCGGATAGGCGACGTATCCTTTCCAAGGCCCTTCGCGGATCGCATCGGGATGCCCCGGTTCGTACTTGTAGCGCGGCTGCATGTCGGAATCGATCCTCACCGCCGCGACGCGGACCCCGGCTGCGCCCTGGGAACCGATCGTCGGATCTGCTTGGAATACCACGTACCGCGGCTGATACGGCTGCGGCTGGCCATCCTCATTGTGCGTCGTGGTCACGTTGGCGATGTTCCCGGCGATCGCCGTCATCCGTGTCCGCTGTGCGACCAGCGCGCTGGTACTAATATCCAATGCCGACAGCATGGGTTCCTTCCTCGTGCGATGCAAACGCTTTCATTCTGGGGATCCAGGACGATCCTGATTCGCAAGCTAACGCTGGGGGAAGAATCTTTACACCTTTTCGCTAATTGCCGTCAAGAGTAAACGAAACTGACTGTTCATCACGGCCAGTGCCACGTTGTGCTGCATTTGATTCTTGACCATTTCACTGACCTGATGTTCCACGGTGGTATCGTTACCGTCGTGGCGGAGCAATGTCTTGGTCGAGTCGGTCCAACGGGGAGAGGCTGCCCCCACCCCTCGGCCTCCCTCCGAGTACTGGATTTCGCCGGGAGAAAGGGGCCGCGGCTGATGCTTGGTCTCGATCTGCTTGCGCAACTCTTCCTGGAAGGCTTCAACCGGCAGATCTCGGACCTCGTAACCGGGAGTGTCGATATTCGCCAGGTTGCCCGCCAACACCGTGTGCCGCGCCTGAGCAAAATGGACGACTCGCTCCAGGATGGGAATCGTAGTGGCCTCAAAAAGTCGCGCGAGCATGTTCAAGTTTGACTCGTGTTTGGTCGAAAATCGTTCCAACGTCGTTCGGAGCGGCCGGGCCGTCGAAATCGCACTGGACTTTTGCAACTTGGGTTCACAAGCTCCGCTCTTCCGTAGGGAAATGGTAGGGCGAAGCTAGTTTACCCCGAAACCGGCTTTCCTTGTTTGTCTGAATTGCCCAGCATCTCGGTTTGTCGCCCTCTCTCAGAGGAAAATCGACCAGTTTGCAAAAGTCCAGTTGCAGCAATCGTCCGCAATCGCAGGAATCGTCCGTCCAGGATCGTGCTCGTCCCACGCCTCTTTTTGCAACCGTCATTCCAATGGCTGCGTACCAACCTGGTGCAATACCGCGGCGATTTACGGAACGCTCCGTGGTTTCAGAGTTTACGAAAATCGGTTTGAATGTTTACAAAGCTTGTCTTGAATGATCTCGCAGTGGCGCCTCGCACCGCCGCAACGCCAGGATCGGCGGGTTTTGCCGATCCGACCAGCCATTTCTGCCGAAACTTTCATTCCCGCCCGATGCCCGTTGGTCTGTAACACAGCGTGATCTTTCCGCAGCCGCCGCGTATGGCGGCAGAGATTATCCGGCCTTGCGGAACTCCTTGGTACGGGGTGCGTAGCCGTACTGGCGCAGCCGGTCCGTCAAGGTGCGGACACCTATGCCCAGGGCCTTGGCTGCCTTGGCGCGATGTCCGCCAAAACGTTCCAGCGTCTTCTCGATCAGCCGGCGTTCCATCTCGGGGATCGTCATTCCCACGGGAATATCCGGGGTCGTCTTGATATGGCATGTGGAAGCCGCGGGCAACCATTTACGCAATCGGTCGGCGGAGATCCGTGGTGTATTCTCTAGGACGCACAATCGCGTGACCAAATTCTCAAGTTCCCTCACATTCCCCGGCCAATCGTGTTCCGCCAGCATCTCCACGGCGGAGGTATCGATTTCGGGCACCGCACGCTCCAACCTCTCCTCGCAACGCATCCGAAAATAGGCGATCAGTTCGGGAATGTCGTCCTTGCGTTCGCGCAGCGGCGGCACCTCGATCGGCAGCACTGCAAGCCGATAGTACAAGTCCGTACGGAACCTGCCCTCCGTCACTTCCCGAATCAGGTCTCGATTGGTCGCCGCAATCACACGGACATCCACGCGCCGGGTTTCACTTGAACCCACACGTTCATACGTCTTTTCCTGCAACACTCGCAGCAGTTTAGCTTGAAGCGGCAGATCGATTTCGGTGATTTCGTCCAGTAAGAGAGTGCCACCGTCAGCAGTCTCGAAACGCCCCGCACGCGGAGAATCGGCACCGGTGTAGGCTCCACGCTCGTGACCGAAGAGTTCGCTCTCCATGAGATGAGGTGCCAACGCAGGGCAATTGACGCTAATAAATGGGCCGTGACGCCGCGGTCCCGAGGCATGAATCCATCGGGCCACCAACTCCTTGCCGGTTCCACTTTCACCAATTATCAAAACGGTCTCGCTGGTCATAGCGACCTGGGCAATCCTTGCCCGCAACTCCGCCATCGGTGGGCTGCTGCCAATCATCTCCGGGGGGGCCGAGATTTCATGAGCGGTTCCATCCCGGGATTCCCCGCCGGCCTCGCAGAGCAGTCGGGCGTGCCGGACCGCCTCCGCCGTGAGCTTCTCCAATTGTTCTAAATCAAATGGCTTCTCGATATAGTCGAAGGCCCCCATCCGCATGGCCGCCACCGCCGAGGACACGCTGGCATAGGCCGTCACCATGATGATCCGCGCGCGAACACGGCGACGTTCGAGTTGCCGGATAAAATCCAATCCGGACATGCCCGGCATTTTCAGGTCCGTTATGATGCAGTCGTAATCCGCCCGATCCACGGCCGCGAGTGCCTCAGCACCGCTGGAGCATTCGTCCACGCTGTACCCGCAGCGGCGGAGCACGTCCGCAACCGAGGTCCGGGCTGCCGCATGATCGTCGACCACCAAGACCGCACCTCGACTACTTGATTGCGTCGCCAAGGCTTGTTTGCGTTTCATGGCCGGAACGCTCTCCTCAACGCAGACCGTCGCATACGAGCCACCATCCTGGGACTACCGCGCAAAGTCCGCCTGATTGCATGATGTACCCAGTAAGTGCTGCGAGGCGTCATCCCCATCGTCGTATATTGCGAGGCGTTATATCTTATCGTCACAAGATGTTGAGCCGAGCAACCAACGCTGCGCCTTAGTACTCAGGACCTGTCGTTAGTACTCAGGACCTGCCGCTTGGCAGCGCCCGCCAGTCCGGACGCCGGAACGCGACCGTTCCTATCGCGCCGATTCCGTCAATCATGGCCATCCCTTACGGTGAACCTGGCCTGGCGTTCTCCTCCGGCGACAACCCAAAACCTTGCCGAGGGAATACCAACGTGAATCGGGCGCCGCCGTTCGGACGGTTGGCCACTTCCACATCGCCACCGTGCAAGGCTACGACACGACTCACGATCGCCAAGCCCAGACCGGTACCCGCCTTTTTCGTAGTGTAAAACGGTTCGCAGGCCCGGCACAAAGCCTCATCGTCAAGCCCCGGCCCGTCATCCTCCGCCACGATTCGCCATTCCTCGTCGCTGCCGACTCCGCGTAGTGTAAAATGCCCGCCCCGGGGCATGGCGTCCAAGGCGTTCAGCGCCAAATTGAACACGGCGCGGCGCAACATATCGCCGTCCGCCCGGACCATAAAATCGCCGGAAAGCTGGAGGATCATTTGCACGCCCTGGGCGTTGGCTTGCGGCAGCAGCGAGGAACGCACGGCGTGCAAAAGCGCGGAGACGGATATCCACTCCCAACGCGGCTCCCGTTCCGCGGTGAATTGCAAGAGGTCTGCCACGGTGCTTTCCGCCGCTCGCTGCGCGGACTCGATGTTCGCCAAAATCTCCAAACCTTGCTCATCCCCTTCCAAGTGCCGCCGCAGCAGGCTCACATACAGCGAAACGGGAACCAGGCTGTTCCTCAATTCGTGCGCAATGTGGGCAGCCATCCTACCGAGGTCGGCCAAGCGGTCTTTCTGCGCGAGCTGCCGATTCTTGTGTTCCAGCTCATTCGTCAAGCGGCTGACCTCGGCTCGCAGCGCCTCGTGCGTTTTCTCCAGCCTGAGAGTCGCGGCTTTCCAAGCCTCCAGAACCACGCCCAGCCCGTCCTCGGCCGCCGGGAGCGCCCAATCCTCGCCCATTCCCAGCGACACAGCATTCGTATCCGCGCTCGTTTTCAAGGTCGTTTCATCCATCGGGAGGCCCTCTTCGATCCTGGGGCGATTCGTCGCCAGCGCCGCCGCTGGTCGAGCGTCGCCCTGTCTGCGGATTACGATCCGTATTCACCCTTCCCACGCGAGATCTGGTCCTGCGTCGGACACCCCCTGGCGGGCATAGGCCTGGCGCGCGATCGCGGCGTCCTGGACCGCACGCAAGCGGCGGCTGATTTCTTCTCTCCTGGCCGTCATCCGTCGCTCGCAATAATGCTCGATCTCGAGAATGTCCGCCAATAAACACCGGCAGTTTTGCAGCCGTCCCGCCGTTTCTTGCCGCAATTCCTCGCTTCGCCAAACTCGGCTGGCGGGGTCTTCCGTGCGATACGGTTCCAACTCCGACTCCAATCGCTGTACCTCCTGAAGGTGCCTCTGCTTCCAGGCCAATAACTCCAGCAATCCTTCCACATCCCCCGCGTCCACGAGTTCCGCTTGACGGCGGCAGACCCCCAACAATTCCGCCAAAAGCGATTGCTTGCGGCGAACGAGATCCGCTAATCGGTCCGCGGTAGTCGCAGCGACTGTCACGCTCTCAGGTTTCTGTGGCATGGCGTACATGATCCGCGCAAAGTTATCTCGACCGACCAGCGCCGAGGTCCGCCCCGTCCCCATCGCAATCGCGGGTCGCTGTTGCGGCAGTCAAGGCAACGACTCCTCCAACTCCTGCAAACGTTTGCTCCACCCCACCGCGTCGGAAATCGTGGTGGCCGCGAAGTCGGTGTCCTTGGGTAAACGTTGCAATACGATCTTGGCCTGCCCCAGGGCGCTTCGCGACTCCTGGTCACGTCCCATCGCCCGATAGCAGCGCACGATCTGCACATAGGCTTCCAAAACTTCCGGTCGGGCTTGGAAGCGATTGAGCACGGCATGATAGGCTTCCAGCGCCTCCGTGAATTGCCCCAAGCGATAGCACACGTCGCCCAACCCGAAATAGGTGTTCCTGAGCAGTATCAATTCCTCACCGATCAATTGCCGCTGATTGGCGCGCTCGTTCATTCGTTGGCGAACCGCTTCGTAATTTGCCTTGGCTGCCAGAAGACGATTCTGCGCATCGCGTCGCAACGGTAGCCGATCCCCATCCTCTGCTTCATTCGACGGCGAAGAAAGCCCCAGGGATTGTACGGCTGTTCGGCGATACACTTCCGCCAACTCGTAGCGTGCCGCAGGCTCCTGCTCATCCAGAGGGTATCGCGTGATGGCCTCTTCGAGGCGGGTGATCGCTTCCTTATCCCGCCCCTGTTCGTAGTACAACTGGGCCAGGGCAAACAACGATGCACGCCATTCGCGGCTACTCGGAGCCAAGTCGCCGATCAAGTTTTGCAAGAGGACGCTCTCCGCTTGAGCGTAATCCCCTTTCTCCTGATAGGCGTGCGAGGCTAGCCAGCGCGCCTCGTACGATGCGGCATCTTTCGCGTGGAATTCCATGCACTCCCGCAGCACGAGGAGCGCTTCGTCCAATCGCCCCAAGGCCAGCAAGCATTCGCCCAATCGCAGAAGGGCTACCGAATTTCTCCGCTTGGCCTCGTTCCGCAAGTATTCGCGCAACACACGCGAAGCCCGACTGAACGACCAACCGGCAAGATAATTTTCCGCCGCGTCCCACAGATCTTCGGGATAGGCCCTGGTAGCCGCCCGCGTTTTGGCCAACCGCGTAAACTCGTCGCCCGCCAACCGAAAATGCCGACGTGCTTCGTTCAACAGGTCTTCTGCCTTACTCAACGGCTGACCCTCGGATTGCTGGACCAAGCGCTGTGCCCAATCACGGTGGATTCTGCCTCGAAAGCCATGCGTCTCACCGATCGCAAAAACGGGGGGCATGGACTCTGAAAGCTGAAGGCAGGCGGCATATTCTCCTTGGCTTAAAAACTGCTCCAGGGCAGCGATCGTCTCGTCGCGGACTTCCTGCAAGGAAACCCATCGGTTGACGAATGTCTCTGGATCGGTGACGCCACCGAGAACGCTCGCAAGCCCCGCCACCACCTCTTGGATTCGCCCGAGACGACGATTGAGTTGGGCCATTCGAAATCGGGCTGCCCAGGCCTCGGGCGTACCGGCAAAACGAATCCCGGTTTTTTCGTAGAGGTTCACGGCGGTGTCGATGTCGCCAGCCAATTCCGCGCATTGGGCTTGCAGCAGGGCGGCCTGGGCCAGAAGGCTGCCATCGGCCAGGGCCTGCTTTGCCACGCCCTGTAAAACCTTTTCGGCCTCCGTCACGTGTTGGTGGTATTTCTGCTGTTTCTCGGGTGAATCTAGCGGCTCGAGCTGTTGTGCTTCCAAAATGGAGATTTGCGCTCGGAGCACACCACT
The DNA here is from genome assembly GCA_020721965.1 of Blastopirellula marina. Classification (GTDB taxonomy): domain Bacteria; phylum Planctomycetota; class Planctomycetia; order Pirellulales; family Thermoguttaceae; genus Thermogutta. The sequence continues at coordinate 39,363 of DYLS01000035.1, forward strand.
CTCGGCCGTTTGCGCCCCCGCCGGACTTAAACGACTCAAGGCCTCGGCTGCGTCCGCGGGTCGCCGCATTTGGAGCAAGATCTTGGCACGCTGACGGTAAGCAGCATTGCGACTTTCAACAGTTAAATCCGGAATCTTGAGAAATTCCTCGTTGTATCGCAGGGCATCCTCCAAGTTGGGCTGCGGGTCCAGGTACGACGACTCGGCAAGCAGCCACAAAACACGAGGCTGATAGGCCGGATCCAGCTTCGCCGCTTCGCTCAGCTCCGCGCGACTCTCACTGAAACGGTTCGTGAAGTGCAAACTGCGGCCCAGTAAAAATCTCCCTTGGGCTTCCCAACCGGGAGGAAACCCGCTAGACGCCGCGGCGGAGAGATAGGCAGCGGCGAGGGCGTATTGCCGCGTCCGCTCCTTTCCCTCACTGCGATCGCCTTCCCGAGAGTGCCAGGCCCCAATCGCGAAAGTGGCCGCTCGATACGTCGCGTCATCGACGTTCCGGGCCGCCAGGACTTTCTCCGACAACAGCTTCAACCGGCCGTAGTCTTCCTCGGCCAAAGCCTCGAGAACGGCCTCCGCGGTGATCGGCGGCTCCCTCGATAACAGCATGTAGGTTGTAACGCCCGCCGTGACCAGGATGGAAACCGCCCCCGCCAGCACAACCCAGCGCCAGCGGCGCAGGAACCCACGCGGGGACGGCTGGGCACCTTCCTCACCGCCCGATGTCTTCTGTGGAGCCTCTTGCTTCGGTTGTTGTTCTGCTTCCTCGTCAACCATGCTCGCCACGCAGTCCTTTCCCAGCCGTCCTTTCCAACGGCGCATCGGGGGCGGTCGTCGGACGAACCGACCTGGGTACCGGAAAAACCCCGCTGCCTATCTACCGAAAAGGCGGGATGAGTGTCAATGCGGCTTGACTTGGACCGCCGAGGCGACGAAAGATTGACGGCTTGGCCCTTCGACCGCCCCTGGGCCGGGGCTTGCCCGGAACAACCGCCCATGCGGGGGGGCCTGACGCTCGGCAACGGCGCAGGGATGAGCCGGTGGCATTACGCGGGATGGATTCCGGCCACCTGACAGGCAAACCGGAGACCGTCGGCCGCCGTCCTGCCGTAGAAGTCGCAACCGGCCTTTTCGGCCAGCAGTTCACTGGCAGCAGCTCCACCCACCATCAAGGACAGCCCCTCACGCAGACCTGCCGCGCAGATCGCCTCCACCGTGGCCACAACCGAAGAATAGCAGGTCGTCAGAAGGAGGCTCATCCCCACCACAGCCGGCTGGTGTTCGCGAATGGCCTGCACAAACTTTTCCGGCGGGGCGTCCACTCCCAAATCCACCACCTGGAAGCCTGCCCCCTGCAACATCATCACCACAATATCCTTGCCGATGTCGTGGACGTCGTGCTGGACTGTACCAATCACGGCGGTGGCCCTGTGCGAGGCGGCTGCCTGCTCGCCCGGTCCCAAGCGAGGACCGAGTTCGGCCATGATGTTCTTCATGATCATGCCGCCGAACATCAAGTCGGGTAGAAAGCATTCTTCGCGGCTAAAACGATTACCCAACTCAATCATCCCGCGATTGCACTCGGCCAGAATCTCTGCTGGTGGGACTCCGCCTTCCAGTTGTGATTGCAACAACTCCATCACCCGCGGTTCGTCACAGACCGCGATCGCCTCGGCTAAGCAATGATCCGCCATTTACAATCCCCTCCGAAAGATGCGGACTTCGGCCCGAACTGGATCCCCTCCCATCGGGCCGAGCGGCCTACGATCTCGTCAGAACGACAGCAAAACCTGCCAAATGTACATATATCCCAGCGCGTCGATATCCTGCCACACGCGGCGCATCAGCTCGCTATCCCCTTGAATCGGTGGCAAATCCCCGACCTTTTCCTCCCACGGGAAACAGGTCCCCGGCGGGCGTTTCGCTGGCTGCACTGGCTCCGTTTTCACCGCCTCATTCACCATTTCGCTGCCTTCCACTGTTCCCTCCTGTGATTGTCGTCCACTATGATTGTTGTCTTCTATGATTGCTGTCTATTGTGATTGCTGTCTACTCCAGCGGGCTGCGTATGGCGGCGCAACCATCACAGCCAAAACACGTGACAGGATTGGCACCTATTACCCCTTCCGCCTCGTCGCTCGGCCGATCGATCCCGAACCGATCCCTTCCCGCATTGGGATTTCGACCCAAGCCGTTTCTATTCCTCTACCCCGATAGTAGCCCCGGGAGCCGACAGCCCCCCCGCAAAACGCGGTGATTTGCCCGAAATCACCTCAGTAAACGCCGAACTTTCGAGCGGCCTCGGTGAGCGCCCGCAGGTTCTCGACTTTCGTATCGTTTTGCATGATGGCCCCGGCATCCAGGATGTAACCGCCGTCTTTGGCGACCCCGTCCAGTACCTTCTTGCAATATTCCCGGACATCCTCCGGCCTGCCGAAAGCCAAAAGATCGTTTGGAATACCACCGCTGATACAGAACTTGTGTCCCACTTCGCGATGCACTTCGAAGATATCGCCGCGGTCCACATGATAGACGATGCTGAGGTCGGGAAGCTGGGCAATGTACTTGAGGTTGGGATTCCATTCCCCTTCGGCGTAAAACAATACCTGATGCCCTTTCGCCCAAAGGGCCTCGATAATCTCTTTGAGCGACGGCCAATAAAATCTCTCGAACTGTTGCGGTGAGAGAAAAGGCACGCAGCCCCGATGCATCCACAGGCCGATCGGAACGTTCTTGTCGGGATCCGCGCCGGATAAAGCGACATGATATAGGTGCGGTGTCAGGGCCTCACAGGCCTTGAGCACCTTGTCCGGCTGCCGGTACATATCCATGCACAGCCCCCGATAGCCACGGAGCTTATCCGCCAGGATATCGAAGGGGGCCTTCAGAATGCCTGCGATCGCGGAGACGGTACCGCACTGCGAACGGAGCCTCGGCACCTGGCCGCCGAGCGCCCCGAAGTAATCCATCATTGCCATGCCGCCCAGCACAAAGGACATATTGTTGCGGAACGTGTTGGGCTGTCCTTCCGCAACGACATCCCGCGACACGCGGGGCAGCCAAACGTTGACTAGAAAACCGGTGGGATCCTCGATCAAGGCGTCGTACTCATTCGGACGCATCCAGGCGTTGTCTTCCGGCGGTTCGAGGTATTGGAATGGAACATTGGCCGGAACGTCCACCCCGGGAACCCCGTAATAGCGCAGGTTGATGGCCTGCACCAAACCGGTCCACACATAGACCATGTTGGCCACCACCGCGTCCCAGTCGAAGTCCTGGGCGCACTTCAGCACGGCATCCAATGCCTTATGGTAGTCGTGCGTCACTTCTTGGATCGTGTAGCCCGCGTACACCGCTGTGAATTCGGCCACGAACGGACGAATCGGCACCATGTCGGGCTTTTCGTTCCGCATGGCCGTAACATATCGCTTGAGCCTTCTTTGATAGCGTTCCTCGATCGCGTCGATCCCATCCACCATTCTCGATTCCCCTCCGAATCTTCCGCCGGGCCAATCTGCGAAATCGGGCCTTCTCTCCCGATAGGGCGGGACCTCCGCCCTCGGCTACCGTTCACCAACGGCCCGATAGCATCTGCGGACCATCAATCCCCAGCCACGTCCCCCAGGCGTACCCCTCTTCCACGCATTCAGAGTATGACGCCCACGGATGGGGCATGTCAACGCGGTCGTGGCCGGAAAAGAGTTTTCCGCTAGCTTTCCTGCTGAGATGGAAGGGCTGCCCACGACCGCCGGGTCACCGTCCGCCGCATGCCGATTCGCGAAGATTCCGGCAAGCCGCCCCCACGATCGCGGGCCACAAGATGCGGAAATCAAGCCCAATTCCAAGAAGAGAATAGAGAATCCCGTTCATTCGGAAATATCGAACGTGAACTCATTCGGCCCGGCTTGCGTCACCTCGCATTCGAACGGCGTCTGCTGCCAGTCGTTGTATTTCGCCGGCAACAAGGGCCGAGGTGCCGAGGCGTAGGGGTCGGCAGTGGCCTGCTGGACCTGCATTTGATCGTAATTGCTCCCCTCCGAGGATGCAGGAATGCTCACCTTGGATACAAGAACCTTGTATTTCCCGGCCATTGCCCCCTCGGCCATCGCATTACCCTCGCCGAAACTCTTGATGACGGCGACCCCGGACTCGTCGGTCTTCCCCTGGCCGCCCCGACCGTTCGGGTCCAACGGATGAAGTCGCACGTCTGCCCCCAGTAACGGCTGCCCCTTCTGAGTGATGGTTATTTTGACAGGATAGGTCTTGAACGTCACTTGGGGTTCCTTGGAGCAACCCAGAAGAACGAGACCGCCGGCCAACAGAGCCACACCAAGCACCGATTTCATAGCCCGCCTCCTACAAAAGGTTCCTAAAAACGAAGCGCCAACGTCGCAATTCGATTGCGTATTGCGCACATTACAGTATAA
>DYLS01000326.1 GCA_020721965.1 Blastopirellula marina
AGGCCCGAGATGGGCAGCTTATCTCCGCCGTTCGCGGGGCCGTCATGGGTCACAGTGAAGTGGACGGGTTTGTCAAGACAGGGGAACGGTCCTGATTAAGGTACCGTCTCCTCCTGTTCGTTAAGGTTGCTGGCAATGTTAGTTGCAGCTCTTTGGTTCAGACGTTCTGTGATGGTGGTACGTGTCAAGTTGCAAGCGCCAGCCTATCTGTGCTACACTAATTAGGCTTGCAGCGGAGGGTACGGCAACGCTGGAGAGCGACCGGAGCGCCGCTGCAAGTCCGGTGTAGTAGAGGCAGGGCGGGCACGCTCTGCCTCTTGGCGTTAATGCCCTTTGCCAAGCTACACCGGTCGAAAAAGCGCTAAACTCACCTCGCTGTCAACGGCGCATCTGGCTGAAATGACACCCAGGCCAGGTCGCCAGCCTGGGCGGCGTCAGACTTGCCGGCCGCCAGGCCGGCGTAAACGCTGGCAGGTGTCCGGTAGTCCAGTGCCTGATGGCGGCGGCAGTGATTATAGAAGTTGAAGTAGGCGGTCAGCGAGTGCCGAGCTTCTTTCGGGTTGGCGTAGTCCTTCAGGTACACCTCCTCGTACTTGACTGTCCGCCAGAGGCGCTCGGTGAAGATGTTGTCACGGGCCCGCCCCTTGCCATCCATACTGATCTGGACACCGGCGTCCAGCAACAACTGCGTATACTGCGGGCTGGTGAAATGGCTGCCCTGATCGCTGTTCCAGATCACCGGCGTGGCTTGCGCTAAGGCCCGCTCAACAGCCGTCACGACAAAGGGCATTGCCAGCGTCTGATCCAGTTCCCAACTGACGACGTAGCGCGAAAACCAGTCGATGACGGCCACCAGATAGAGCCAGCCGCTGCGCAGCCGAATGTAGGTGATGTCAATCCCCCACACGTGATTGGGATAGGCCGCCGTAACGTTGCGCAGCAGATACGGATAAATCTTGTGCTCCGAGTTGCGGCGGCTGAGATTCGGGCCTGGATAGATGGCCGTGATGCCCATCTCTCGCATGTAGCGTTGCACGGTCTCGCGGGCTACCACCAGCTTGTGACTCTCGCGTAACTCGACCCTGATCCGCCGCGAGCCATAGAACGGATATGCGGTGTAGATTTCGTCGATAGCGTGCTTGATCGCGATTTCTTCTGGTGTCACCGGCCGCGGCACGTAGTACAGACTGGAGCGGTTCAAGTCCAACAACGCCGCTTGGGTCGTGAGCGGCAGTTCCAGGTGCTCCCGTTCCAGCAAGGCCAACCGTTCAACTCTGGGCAAAGAGGCCAGCTTTTTTTCAGCCAGGTCAATTCCGTTGTGAGTCGGCCAATCTCGGCGTACAACTCGGTGACCTGGCGTTCATG
>DYLS01000147.1 GCA_020721965.1 Blastopirellula marina
AAGATTTCTCGCTTCGCTCGAAACGACAGGAGGGCGAGCGGCTTTCCAGTGAGGAGAATCCCTGCTATAGACTTCGCACGATTTTTTCGCTTTGCTCACAATGACAGGAGGGCGAGCCGTTTCGCAGTGACCGGAACCCCTGTGAAAGACTACACGGCGGGCTACATCCGCTCCACGGTTTCGATCCCCAAAAGATGCAATCCGCAACGGATCACGCGGCCCGTCACATCGCACAAAAGCAACCGACTCGTGCGGACCTCAGCCGACGGTGCCTGGAGTACCGGGCACTCTTGATAAAAAGTCGAAAAACAGTTGGAAAGATCGAAGAGGTAGCTGGTAAGCTGATGCGGGCGGTAATCCTCCAATACCAATTCGATGGCCTCGGGAAAGCGTAAGATCTCCAAGGCCAGTGCCCGCTCCTCCGGATGCGCCAAAACGATCTGGTCTCCCGCCAACCGCAGAGCGTCGATATCCACCTCCCCTTTGGCGAAGATGTTTCGGATTCGGGCGTAGGCGTATTGCATGTACGTGCCCGTATTCCCGTTCATCGCCAGCATCTTGTCGTAGCTAAAGACGTAATCGCTACTGCGATTTTGCGACAGATCGGCATATTTCAGGGCGCCGATCCCGACGACTTCGGCCACGCGGCGTCTTTCGTCGGGCGACAGCTCCGGTCCCTGCGGTTTGGCGTCGTCATTGCCAGCGACGATCTCGGCAGCACGGCGAACAGCCTCGTCCAACAGCGACTCCAGACCGACGGTATCCCCTGCCCGCGTTCGGAACGGGCGACCGTCTTCACCGAGCACGGTGCCGAAGCTCACGTGTTGCAAAGTCACGTCCTGATACCCGAGCATCCGGGCCGCCGCGAAAAGCTGGCAAAAATGCAGGCTTTGGCGGTGGTCCACCACGTAGAGAATGGCGTTGGGCCGCCAATTTTCCATCCGCCAGCGGAGTGTCGCCAAATCTGTGGTGGCATACAAGAAGGCCCCATCCTGCTTGCGAATGATCATCGGTGCCGGGAGATCGTCAAAGAAGATGCAAACCGCACCATCGCTGACGCGGGCAAGGCCCCGCCGCAACAAATCCTCCGTCAGCCCCGGCAATTGCTCGTGATAAAAACTCTCCCCCAAAGTGTAGTCGAAGCGAATCCCCAGCCGCCGATAGATGCGTTCCATTTCATGGCGACTGTGAGGGAGGAATTCCCGCCACAAACGAAGATTCTCCTCATCTCCGCCATGCAGCTTTGCCGTTTCTGCTAAAACCGCCTTGCCGATGCCCGCATGGGCGGCGGCCCAGCCCGACCATCGCGGGTCGGCCTCCACCTCGCCCAGCAAGGTCTCGACGCTCGCCAAGTCGCGCTCCGCTTCGGCCAGTGCGGCCTCCGCCCGACGCAGCTCCTTCGTCAGTTTGTCCTTTGATTTTGCGTCAAGGGTTGGATCGGCCAGTCGCTCACGCAAGCCTTCGATGGACGAACGGCGCCGGGCGATCTCGGCCTTGCGCTCGGGCAAGCCTGCTTTTGCCTCGTGATAGTCCATCAGTCGCCGGACCACGCGATAGACACGAGCCAACTCCGCCACCGGATTCTGGCGGTAGGCATCCGCGTCGAGAAAGTGTCGGTAGCCATAAAGCATCATCCCGAACTGGGTACCCCAATCGCCAATGTGGTTGTCGCTGATCACCCGGTGACCGACGAACCTCAGCGTGCGGCAGAGGGCGTCTCCGATGACCGTGGAGCGAATGTGGCCCACGTGCATCGGCTTCGCCACGTTGGGGGCCGAATAGTCCACGACGAACGTCTGCGGCGACTCGATCACCGGCACGCCCAACCGCTCGTCATGGAGCAGGGCGTTCAGGCGGCGGGCCAGATAATCCTCCCTCAACCGCAGATTGATGAAGCCGGGACCGGCCAGTTCCGGCGGCTCCGCCAAATCCGCGATTTCCAAACGGGCGACGATTTCGGCGGCCACATCGCGGGGTTTTCGCCGCAAGTGTTTGGCCAGCGCCATTGCCAGATCGGCCTGGTAGTCGCCGAAGCGTTGACTCTGGCTGCGGTGGATGAGGTCGAGGTATTCCACTGTGGAATCGACCAGCCCGCTCAACGCTGCCTGAAACCGCGCGCGAATCTCGCCCAGAACGCTTTTGCCTCCTAGCACACCGCACTCCTTCAGGTTCAGGGCATTTGCGGGGAAGACGAGGGGGTAAACTCCACGCGACGGGCGTCGGCCCAGAGGTCCTCTAAGGCGTAGTACGCCCGCAACTCCGGGTCGAATAAATGTACCACCACATCCCCATAATCCAAGAGAATCCAGCGGCTGTCGCCAGCCCCTTCCAGACCGATCCGCTTGGCGCCTTCGCGTTTGGTCAACACCTCGTCGATGTTCTCACTCATGGCATGAAGCTGACGGCGGCTGGAACCGGAGACGATGACGAAGTAGTCGAAGAATCCGGTCTGTTCTCGCATGTCGAGGATGACGATATCTTGCCCTTTGAGATCGGCCGCCGTTTCCGCCGCGACCAAGGCTCGTCGCAAGGATGCATCCCCCGCGTTGCCGTTGCCAGACACCGTTTTCGCCGAACTCACCCGGCTGAACTCCTTGCAGATCTAGTATGGACGAACTCAACCCCACCCGCTCCCCGCGCAAGTCCCTGCCCTTTCCGCGGATTGCATCGTTGTTTGCCAGTTTGCCAGGCGTCCTGCCAGTTTGCCATCCCTCACCAGCCCCCAAGCGCTGCCAGGCGCCGCGCCTTGCCAGCCGCCATGCCAACTAAGCTCCATTTTAATAGCCGGCAAGCGGGGCGAAAACGCCGGGCATCTAGCCGCGCCGCGTTTGAAAATCCGGATCCCACCGAGATCACGGCCCACGGCCTGACGAGGCCAACGACCCCTCGCAGCGACTCACAATCGCTGTACCATCGTCCCGCCGACTCGTCGAACCAAATGGCGCATCTCCAGCACGCTCAAAGTGGCCAACACCTGAGCGGCCGACAATGCGGTCGCATCGATCAGGCGATCGATCGGCGTCGGATCGGCCTCCACGGCCTGCAAAATCTGCTGCTCGATGGGGTTTAGCGTCAGTTCCGCAGGCTTGCGAACGATGTTGTCGCCGGATGGGACGGGCCGAGTCAGCGGCCCCAATTGTTCCAAGACATCTTCCGGCCTTTCCACCAGCGTCGCGCCGTCACGCAACAGCCGGTGGCATCCGCGACTCTGCAACTGGTCGGCGTGTCCCGGTACGGCGAAGACCTCGCGGTTCTGCTCCATGGCATGTCGTGCGGTGATCAACGCCCCGCTCTTTTCTCCCGCCTCCACAACGATTGTTCCCAAAGTCATGCCGCTGATGATCCGGTTGCGTTGCGGGAATCGCCCGCCGTGGGGGGCAGAGTGCGGAGGAAATTCACTAATCACGGCCCCTTGCCGCAAGATATCCTGGGCCAGGTCGGCGTGCTCGGGAGGATAGATTTCATCCACCCCGGTGCCCAGCACAGCCACGGTCCTGCCTCCCGCGGCCAAGGCTCCGCGATGAGCGGCTGCGTCGATGCCGCGTGCCAAACCGCTGACCACGGTCAAACCGGCACGCGCTAGCCCGCCCCCCAGCCTCTCTGCCATCGTCAAGCCATAATGCGAGGCGTGGCGCGTACCCACGATCGCGATGGCCAGCTCGTCTTCCGGCTTGAGTTCTCCCCGAGCAAACAACAGCGGCGGCGGATCGGGGATTTCCCGCAGCAATCGCGGATAGCGGGGATGCTCCTCCCAGATCACGTCGATGCCCGCCGCTGCACACTCGTCCACAATCGCGGAGGCATCCTCTTGACTGGGCGGTTGCCGAAGTTCGTGAAGCAGCCTCGGGCCGACGCCGGGTATCGCCGCCAAATCCTCGCCCGCGGCTTGAAAGACATCCTCCGGTGTCCCGAACCTCGCCACCAGCAAATGGTACATCCGCGCACCTACGCCGGGTACCATTGTCAACCGCACGACGGCCAATAATCGCTGCCGGTGGGCGTCCTGCGGTAAGAAGGCCGGTTCCATCGCTTCTCTTCCGGCATCCCTCAACGATCACGTCGCGGCGCCTTCTGCCCGGTGCCGACAGGCCAGACCCGTACGCAAGGTTGCCAATCAATGGCGGGGTACGCGACCATTGTACACAAGGCGAGGCAGAAGCGAAAACACTCTCCCCACGCTACCCGGCAAACACCTCGCGGACCAAACGCCGAACCTCGTCAAGCCATTCCGCTCGCTGCTCCGGAGTGCTCATCACAATGGACTCGAAGTTCCGGCGACGAAAATCCGTCAAACCACAAAAGCCAAAGATGCAATTCTTCCAAAGGTTCTCCAAGGGATCGCCGTACAACCGCAATTCGTCCTGGCGGGGCGTGTTGGAGGTCGTGATTGCCAGGGCCCGCTTGCCTTTGAGATAGCCAATCACCCCTTCGGCCGAGATATCGTACGCCACCCCTTGCCGGAACACGCGATCCACCCAACCTTTGAGCATGGCCGGGGGCATTCCCCACCAATTGGGATGCACCACAACATAGCCCTCCGCGGCCGCCAACTCGTCGCAGTGGCGGCGGACCTCCGGCGACACTTGCGCGCTCTTGGGAATCTGCGTGTCGGGAAGAATCGGATCGAATGCCTCCGCGTACAAATCATGGTATACCGTCGTATGGCCCAGCCGCTGAAGCTCCGCAACGGCCGTCTGGGCGATCGCGTGGCAAAAACTCCCCTGACGCTGATGTCCCAAGACCACCAGCACTCTCATGCCCTTCCCTCCCGGATTTCGATCTGACTCCAAGATTCCGGTCACACTTTGCGAAGTTCGATGCGAATGACGAGGGGACGCCCCTTGCCAGTGCTCAAATCGGGCCGTCCACCCCGCTTCCCTCGCGATCGGATACGGTGGTGCCGGCGTCCACCCCTTGAACTACCATCTTAACCGGTGGCATCGGCTCCTCGTCTGGTCGATACGGAGGTACCTCCTCGCCCGCCAAAACGAAGGCATTCGCCACTTCATCCGGGATCCGACACGGCTTGCCTGTAGCATAGGTGACGTACGCCCAATGCGTCTCTGCCCTTGCCAGCAAGCAGGCGTCGTCAGCGCGATAGATGCGGTAGCGGCGCACGGAAGTGACACGCTTAAAGCCTGCCACCCAGGTCTGGACGACAATTGCGTCTTCCAAGCGTGCCGGTTCCAGGTATTCGATGTAATGCGATCGGGCAACCCAACCGCTGCCCATCGCCAGGTGTCGCTTTCCGGGCCAGCCTTGGGCCTCCGAGTGAGCCACGGCGGCATCTTGCAGCCACCGCACGTAAACCACATTGTTGGCGTGGCCCAACATGTCGATTTCGTCCGGTCGGACTCGGTGGCGATACAAGAAGACTTCCGGCATGGCTTGGTGGCGATTGGACATCTGCGTCGAGCGCGGCCCGGTTGCGAGGCCGCCCCGTACAATTTGGCGGGAGCGGCCCCTGGCTGCTCGTCATCCCATCGACGAACTGAGGCCTCCCGCGGCGGGGAGGTATGCCTGTCTTACGTAATCGGCGACCATTCGGTGCGCGCTGAACCGCCATGCCAATGAGCTGATCGAATTCATCATCCGCCGTAGCCACTGCTGCGGTAATCCGTTCTCGTCAAAATCGTAAAACATGGGAACGACCAGGTTTTCGAGAACTTCGTACAGACTTTGGGTATCCCGGGCGTCGGTCACCGTGAAATCGGCATGGCACGTTCCCGAGCCGATCGCGAAGCCGTTGGACCCGTCGTACGCCTCCGCCCACCACCCGTCCAGGGCCGACATATGCAGGGCGCCGTTGAGAACGGCCTTTTGCCCACTCGTGCCCGACGCCTCCAGAGGCCGCCGCGGATTGTTCAGCCACACGTCCACCCCTTGGACCATGTGACGGCACACGTTGATGTCGTAGTCTTCGATGAAAACGATGCGCTGGGCAAACCGCGGATCCTTCCGCAGGTTCGCGATCCGCTGAATCAACTCCTTGCCGGGGACATCCTGCGGGTGGGCCTTCCCCGCGAAAATGAACTGCACAGGACGGTGCGGATCGTTCAAAATCCGATTCAGTCGCTCCTCGTCCGTGAGCAGCAACGTGGCCCGCTTGTACGTCGCGAAGCGCCGCCCGAATCCGATCGTCAAAACGGTCGGATCCAGCACGCTCCGCGCCATTTCGATTACTTCATCAGGTTCTTCACGGCGGCGGCATTGGCGGCTCACGCGGCGGCGCACGAAAGAGATCAATTGCGTTTTGAGCGTCAGATGCGTCTCCCAAAGCTCACCCGGATCGACTTGGAAGATGCCCTCCCAAACCTCCGGTTCTCCCATGCGGCGATACCAATCCGGCGGGAAATAGCGGTCGTAAAGGAGCTTCATCTGCCACGCCAACCAGGTGGGGATATGCACGCCGTTGGTAATGTGACCGATGGGGACCTCGTCCTCGATCCGCCAACTGTAAAGCCGTGACCACATGTTGCGCGTCACGCGACCATGCAGCGCGCTGACCGCGTTGGACTTGTGCGAGCACTTTAGAGCCAAGACGGTCATGCAAAACGTCTCCCCGCCGTCGTTGGGATTTACGCGGCCTAACCCCATGAGCTGATCGTGCGAGATTTTCAGGGCATCGCGCAGAGGCCCGAGATGCTCTTCAATCAAACCGGCGTCGAAGCGGTCGTGCCCCGCCTCCACGGGGGTGTGCGTGGTAAAGACGGTGCTGTGAGCGGTTTCGCGAAAGGCATCGTGAAAGCTGAGGCCGTCGTCGGTTATCCGCTCGCGCATCACCTCGAGCACGGCAAAGGCGCTGTGCCCCTCATTGAGATGATAGACGCCCGGCTTGATTCCCACTGCCCGCAGAGCCCGAACTCCGCCCACCCCAACGACCAGCTCCTGGCGAATTCGCGTGCGGTTGTCACCGCCGTACAAGCGGCTGGTCAGATCACGGTCTTCCGGATTGTTGCCGTCCACGTCGGTATCCAGAAGATAGACATTGACGCGGCCCACCCGCATGAGCCACACCTTGGCTTTCAGAACACCGGTTCGAGTCTCGATCTGAATAATGATCGGCTTCCCTTCCTCGTCGGTGGCCAACTCCAATGGGAGTTTCTCCACTCGCACATCGATGTACTCCTCCTCCTGCCAGCCGTCGTGGTTGAGGTGCTGTTTGAAATATCCCTGATCGTAGAATAACCCCACCGCTACCAGGGGCACTCCCAGATCGCTGGCGCTCTTGCAGTGGTCGCCGGACAACACGCCCAACCCGCCAGAGTAGATCGGCACCGATTCGTGAATGCCGTACTCCAACGAAAAATAGGCCACTGGTTTCGATCCCAGGACTCCCGCGTGGGTCCTCGCCCAGAGCGGTCGTTCGCTCAAATACTCCTTCAGCCGACGATACGCTTGATTGATCCGGCTATGGAGCGAAAGCTCGGAAATGCGGATTTCCAATCGCTCGGGAGTAATCTCGGAAAGCAGCGCTACCGGGTTATGATCCAATTGGCGCCAGCGAATGGGATCCAGTTCTCGAAACAGATTGATGACATCCGGTTGCCAGGTCCACCAGAGATTTCTCGCCAAAGTCAGGCATTTATGGTACATGGTTTCGGCAGAGAGGGAGTTCGATATCCCTTGCTCTCCCACCTTCGACATCAACGTATCCGTGGAACCCGCCATTTTTCAGACTCCTATTGTTCCGCCGTTTGCAGGAATCAAGCAACAAGGAAGGTCTGTCGCCCTTCCCCGGCCCAATCCGGCGCAATCCATTCGCAATTCTTTCGGCAATCTTACGTCCCTGGAATCCACCCTTATTCCGCCTGTGGGAATAGTGCCTCCCAGGACGAATCATTCCCAAATTGTATGCCAAAGCGTAAACTCCCTCCATACGGGAAAGGCCCTGGAAGGCGGAAAATTTTCCATTCCCGGTGACGAAAGCCTTTCCAAGGAGAGCCCACGGCGTCAATATCCCGACATTTGCAAGAGGCCCCCGGTTCGTACCTGAGGCTGAAGATGGGAGAAGATCAAGAGCTGTAAGGCTGGCCACAATGCGGCCCCCCCACAGTGGCGTCAGCCAATACTGATTATCGGTTCGATCCCCTGAGGCTCGCAATCCGCCTAAACTGCCAAGATTGCGGCGGTTAGCCTAACCGCTTTAGAATGATCAGCCTCCGCGTAGCAGGGCCAGTACGGCTTGGGGGTTTTGGTTCGCGATCGACAGCACGGAGACGCCAGACTGCACCAGAATCTGCGCCCTGGTAAGGGACGCGCTCTCCGCCGCGAAGTCCGCATCTCGGATAGCGCTTTCGGCCGCGGTCAAGTTTTCCAAGGCGTCGTTCAAGGAGTTGATATTCGTCTCCACCGTGGTACGTTGAAAGGCCCCCAAGCGTCCTCGGAGCGTGGTAATTTGGCTGATAACTTCCTCAACGACTGCGGCCGCATCGTTTACGTCGCCGGTGAGGGATTTTGGTCCGCCGGATCGCAATTCGAAGAGCCGCCCTGCCACACCGCCCAACTTCGCCGTATTCACGCTCTGGACACCCAGTCGGGCCTGCTGGTTGGAGACCACGTCCGGCCCCAATTGGAACTGGGCACCGCCGCCCACGATGCGAAAGCTCGTGGTGGCTCCGTTCGCAAGTGTCTCGTAGATCGAGAACGTAAGGTCCAAAGCCGCAGTGTTAATCGAGGCCTGCAAGCCTTTACCCACCGCCCGGATACCATTGACCAGAATATCTACGTCGGTACCGGCGTTGCGAGTCGAGATTTGGTTGTTTTGATCGGTGACGGTAAAGGTGGTACCGTTCAAGGCACGCACCGAGACGAAGGCATCCGACCCATACTCATTCGCCTTGAAGAGCAGACCGGTCGTTGCGGCGTCGCTGTTACCTAGCAAGGCGGCGCCCCATTGGCTGCCGGTATCGACCACGCCGCCGGAGAGTTCGG
>DYLS01000148.1 GCA_020721965.1 Blastopirellula marina
CCGGGTGAGGGAAATCGACCGCCGGGCCCCAGAGGCAACGCCGCCGCAGGTGGCCAATCTGCAAGTTGCCCGAGTTGGCCCGCCAGAAGTCCATCACGCTCTGGTTGCCGACTCTCACTCCGGTGTCTGATTCTCAACTAGGTAAGAGACAATCCTCGCCCCGGGGGCTTTCCTCGCAAGAACTGCGCCAACATCGTGGATAGGACTTGGTACGCCTTCGTCAGCGCAACCGCGAAACCGACCCCGATTATGACACCGAGTGTGACGATCGCGATGAGACCAGTCCCATAGATCACGGTTCCGGGGCGCGCCTCAATCCCCAATACGTTCAAAAAACCAAGGAGCCCTATGACGCCAGCGACTGCGCACAGATAAATCACGATGCGCTGCCCAGGAGTGTGCCCAAGCCAGAAGACAAGAAGGAACAAAAGAGCAATTGGAGGGACGGCCAACAGTATCCCCAACGGCCAACTCGATGCCGCCAAGATCACGCACAGTGTCGCCCGCCACATGGTATGACCTCTATCTGTCCTTCACGACAGTGGAGGGGATCCGGCTCGGGCAGAAAACACCACCCCACCAGCCATCGTCAAAGTAAAACACAGTTCCGTCGCACATTCTCACGCGGACTCACGCGACCGCCCCATGCCCTTCGTCAGGCAAAACGCAATTACCTGCGATACAGTCATGTGGTTCTTAAAGAACGCTTCCATTTCCTCCGTGGAAAGAACGATGCCGAATTCCTTTCGTAACTGGATCGCGAAGCGAAACGGCGACATGTCGTCATAGGGTCCCCAGAACAACAGTTCGATAGGATCGTCGGGATGAAGCACGACGTGCGAAAGTCCCTTTTCCGCCGCCACAGTTCTCGCTGCAAGTTCGGCAATCCTTTGAGCGGACGGTGAGTCCGCCCGGTATCCAATACCCGAACGCGCGGTCAGTTGGCCCAGAATTTGCTGCTCTACGGGAATCAGGACCTCCCGCACGTGCATCCACCAACGACGGCGCCGCCGCCACGAACGGAACAGCGAGCCAACGATAGGAATTCGCTCTAATGTTGACTCCGGCAGACCAGATGGCAATGCCGGGGGCGGCCATGGTGATGGAACACGCAATGGTTGAATCAAAGGGATACCAGTGACCGGACTACAGTTTGAAAATGGCGGCTGCGCAGAAACTCCGCACTGCCTCGCATCTGTCGGCCTAATCATCCGGGAAATGGTAGGGCGGAGCCACCTTCCCATGATAACGGCTTTCCTCGTCTTCGATAACGGTTTTCCCTATCTTCTTAAACTGCGCAGCGCCCTCGTTTGTCCCCCTCTCTCAGAGGGGGATTGAGGACTCCGCAAAAGTCCAGTCGGTATTTAGACGCAACTTCATTTCCCAGGCGCTTGATTTGCAGCGTGAACTTGGCTTGTACTGGACTTTTGCAAACTGTTCGCTCCCAATCCGAGAGAGGGCGATAAAACAAAACTCTGGGTAATGTAGATAAACAAGGAAGTCTGTTTTCGCAGTAAACTAACGTCCTTCTTCAATCCAGCGACCTGAGAGCGGAGCTTGTGAACCCAATTTGCAAAAGTCCAGCTTGTAGGAAAAACCGGTTTGCAGGGGAAACCTAATTTTGAGCGAAACCTTGGTTTACATGAATGGCTTGGCTTACGGAGGGAGCATGCATTGCAGGGGGGCCTGGTTTGCAGGGAGAGCTTGCCGTCGGGTGGCGGTCGTTTTGCGGCAGCCACGTCAGGGTGAGTGCTGCCCCACCGCCCCGACTTGGTCCGGCCCGGATTCGGTCCGGTCGAGCTATTTTCCGTTGACGCAAAGCGGGGAAATCGGGATACTTGAGATGGGTTATGGCAAGCTTGAAGCAGAAAAAATGAGCATTACTCATAATGGGGGGATAAAGGCGAGTTGATGAGCGAAGCAAATCACGTCGATTGGCGGGCCTACGCGGAGGATCTTGCCCGGCGGGCCAAGGCGGCCTCCATGGATTTGGCCCAACTTGGGGCCGACGTCAAGCAGAATTGGTTGCGTCAATCCGCAAGGCTGCTCAAGGATCGCTCCGTGGCTCTGGCGGAGGCGAATCATCGGGACCTGGCCGCCGCCCCCTCCTTCGGCCTGACCGATGCTCAAATCGATCGACTGAAGCTTACGCCAGCGCGGATCGAGGGCATGGCCCGAGCGTTGGAAGAGGTTGCCCTGCTCCCCGAACCGATCGGCGAGGTCATTTGGTCGTCGGTTCGGCCGAACGGGCTACTGGTGCAAAAGGTCCGTATCCCGTTGGGGGTGATATTCTTCATCTACGAGTCGCGACCCAATGTCACGGCGGACGCGGCGGCCTTGTGCGTGAAGAGCGGAAATGCCGTCATCCTTCGCGGCGGTAAGGAAGCCGTCCATTCGAACCAAGCGATCGTGGAAGTGATGATGGAGGCGGGCGCCGATGTGGGGCTCCCCTTGGATGCCGTGCAACTGGTGGGCACGCCCGAACGCGAGGTGGTCGGTCACCTCCTCAACCTGCCTCAATACATCGACCTGGCCATTCCCCGGGGAGGAGAGGGCCTGATACGTCGCGTGACCGCCGAGGCCAAGATGCCGGTGATCAAGCACTTTACGGGAAATTGTCACGTGTACATCGACGCAACCGCTGATCTCGACCTCGCGGAACGAATTACCATCAACGCGAAGTGCCAGCGCATGGGCGTATGCAACGCCGCGGAGTCGTTGGTATTTCATCGCGAGGCGGCTCCGTCCCTGTTGCCGCGGATTTGCGAGGCCCTGGCCCGGCATGGGATCGAGGTTCGGGGCGACGAGACGGCGTGTCGCCTGTTCCCGCAAGCCAGGCCGGCCACCGAGGACGATTACTTCGCCGAGTATTTGGGACCCGTAATCTCCGTCAAGGTGGTGGACGATTTGAAGGCGGCCATCGACCACATCAACCGGTACGGCTCCAAGCACACCGACGCCATCGTCACGCGAGACTGGAACGCGGCACGGGCGTTTTGCCGGGGAGTGGATAGCTCGGCGGTGATGGTCAACGCCAGTACCCGGTTCAACGACGGCGGAGAGTTCGGCCTGGGAGCCGAGATCGGCATCAGCACCGACAAGTTCCACGCGCGCGGACCGTGCGGGCTGAACGAGCTGACCAGCTATAAGTACGTTGTATTCGGGGAGGGACAAGTTCGCGAATAGTGGCCTGACCGTCGGAGAACCGCGGATGGAAAACCGCGGCTGGATCGGGGGATGGCGGAACGCCCCACGAGAATCGCAAACAGGCGGGTGATGGTCCCGCGGCGAGCGGCGCGAATGGTGCCTGCTGATCCCCGGCAGATTTGTTGGAGTTCCCACGGACGAAGGGAAAGGATGCCATGTCGTCCGACGATGTTTTGACGCAAGCGGAAATCGAGAGCCTGCTGGCAGGCGTGGCGAAGCCCGCGGGTCCCGCAGCGGCCGAGAACGCCGCGACCGCGAAGCCCGCTCCGTCCCCCAGTCCAACCCCCGCTCCCTCGCCTGCGCCCAAGGTGCCGCCGCCCGCGGAATCGCAGCGGCGACCCCGCGACAAGGTCATTCCTTACGATTTCAAGCGTCCGGAGCGGGTAGGCAAGGAGCAGATGCGCTCCTTGCAGACGCTGCATGAGAGCTTCAGCCGGAATTTCGCCGCCGGGCTGTCGGCGATGTTGCGGGCCATGGTGGAGGTGAAGCTTACCAGCGTCGATCAACTGACCTACAGCGAATTCGTCTTCAGCCTGGACAATCCCACCTGTTTCAACGTGATCCGCGCGGAACCGCTGGAGGGACACATCATTTTGGATATCAACCCCTCCATCCTCTATCCCATGATCGACCGTCTGTTAGGCGGGGGACGCGAGCCGACGCCGATTTCACGGCGACCATTGACGGAAATTGAACGCCGCCTCGTCGGTCGCATCACCACTCTCTTTTTGGACGAGCTGAAACGGGCATGGGAAAACGTTGTCACGTTGAAGCCGGTGGTGGTGCGTGTGGAAAACAATCCGCAACTAGTGCAACTCGTGCCGCCCAACGAAGTCGTCGTCCTTGTCAGCTTTGAATTGACATTGGGCGAGATTCGCGGAATGGCCAATCTGTGCATCCCTTACAACAGCATCGAGCGGATTGCGAGCAAACTGTCGGCCAACAGTTGGGCCTCCTATGGAAAGCGGCAGGTGTCGCCCGAGACCGGCGAACGCATCGGTAAAACCCTTCGCAACTCCCAGGTACACGTGGTGGTCGAATTGGCGAAGACGACCATCACAACGAGCGAATTGGTCAGCCTTCGGTTGGGCGACCTGATTACCACGAAAAAAGACATTCACCGCCCGCTGCTGGTGAAGGTCGAAGGCGTCCCCAAGTTCTCCGCGCGACCGGGCCTCTTCAAGGGGCACAAGGCCATCTGCATCGAAGACGCCATCGCGGACTCCAGCCAGGCCATTGGCGACTGAGCGCCGCCGCAGCCTTGGAGTTCTCCCAGTGTGTTCACCCGGTGTCGAAGGAACTAAAGCGGTGGATTTGCGGTCTCGGATACAAGACTGGGCCGATTGGGATCGAGAACCATCCGAACAGGGGTGTTGCAAGGAATGAACCACGAAGGGCACGAAGGGGCACTAAGAGAGAAACTTCGTGAAGCTTCGTGTCCTTCGTGGATTTATCCATTTCTGTTTAGGCGAGTGCCGGTCGCGAATGGGTTCGGCGGCATCATGTCCGTGCATGATGTGTGCGACTGGCCTGGGATGCCAGGGTCGCGGTGGCGTTTTTTCGCCTCGGCATACGCTGACAGCTCCGGGGTGTGCGTCCCGTGTTCTACCGTTGGTGGAGGCGACTCGACTGGGAGGTCGCATCCGCGCGTGTGCCGGGGGGCCGGGGAAAGCCCTCTCCTATAAAAATGCGCAAGGCCCGTCAACAGGGACGGGCCTTGGCACGCTAGAGGGGATCAAGGGGGTGCTGACTAGTGACTGGAAAGCGTCTCGCGTGCTTTTCCGGTTTACCCGTTTTCTTTGCTTTGCTCCAACTTGCGGCGATACTCGTCGCGCTCGCGCCGCGTCGCCTCCAAGTCGAAGAGCAGGTATTTCATATCCAGCCGTAGCTCTCCCAGGGCATCCTGAACCAGATTCAAGATTTGCCGTCGTCGGCGGGCGTTGTCCACCACCCTTCCCAGCGGACCCTGCAACTGGGTTCGGTACGGATCGGGGAGGGCTGCCACTGATTCCACCAATTCTCGCAGCTCGGGGGGCACGGTGGTCTCATCTTCTTTTTTGCTGAATCGGGCTTGCGTCATGGAAGTCGTCCTCTCGGGTGCCTCGGCCTTTTTCGTGGTACTCGTCTTGCTTCGAGTGAACAGTGGGGCAGTTTCCGTGCCGGAGCCAGTTCCGCGCAGCATTCGCGACGTAACCTATTATGCATAAAGGTGTTGCGAAGTGGATGCGAGTATGGGCGAGCGGCGGGCGTGTTGCCTTTCGGCAACAGTTGCTCTGGCCGAAAACAACAATTCGTGGTAAAAGCGGAACTATTACGGCCGAATCGCGGCACCGGTGGAGGTGGTGGCGCGTCGGCCCCGCGTTGGTCTGCGCGTCCAATTCCGCCATGCCCTCAAATGCTGGGAGAAATCATTTGCAGCGCAAGTGTCGCGGGAGGGCGTTCGTTGCCCTTCTGCCGCGCCGCACTGCGCTGAGGTTCCCCGGCCGCTGGAGTCCCTCCGGGTGTGCGGAACCGGTTCTCGCGACAATCTTTCCGCGATGGCCGGTGTCCCGGTCTTCTGGTCTCCGTTTCCAGCTTTTCCGAACAGCGTTTGTCATGGCAACGTTCGCCCTTGCGATGGCCCTGTCGATTCCGGTCGCTGGGGTGAGGCCGGCGTACTGCCAGGGGGCGCCCGGGGCCGAACCGGCAGGCCCGATCCCGGGACCGTCGGCCGAGCTGAGGTGGCATTACGCGGGCGGCGACGCATCCAGCCAGGAACAGCTTCACCGGATCGAGGTCTTGCCCGACCATCGACGGATCGAACGCCTGGTCGTAGCGGCGGGGGTGGGAACGGCGGTCTATTACTTTCATCCGCTTCCGCCGGCGGCAGTCATCGAGGAGTCGGCCTGCATGGTGGAACTCCGTTCGAACCGGCCCGGTGTTCAGGTATTTTTCTCCGTCGTGCTTCCGCGGACATTGGATCGCCGTACCGGCCGACCGCTGGCCCTGCTGGTGCCGGGCGAGATTTTGCGTTTGGCGGACGGCTGGTCAGCCCTCCAGGTCAGCCAGGTTCCCCTTGGCCTGGAGCGCGAAATCCGCCCCCTGCGGCTGCAACTGGGCGGCTTGCCCACCGATCCGCGAGGGGCCTTCATCAACGGCATCGTTCTCAACATCTACGGTGGACCAGGCGAAACCGACATCTGGCTCGGAAGCGTGCAGACGCAGGGCATGGTGCCGCCAACGGTGGTGTCGCGGGAGGGCATCCCGTCGGCGCCCGATTCGCTGAACCAGCCCGCGGAATCCACGCCGCCAGCGGGAGCCTTCTCGCCGCGTGATCCCTTTGAGACTGCGACCGACCGCGGCGTCGTGCCGGCCGTTGGGTGGTCCAATACACCGTTCTCCCAAGAGGCACCGCCGTTGACCACCATCGTGCGTGGCACTCCGGGAGAGGATGCATCACCCAGCAGCCCCAGCGGCCGCATCTCGTTGGACGGTTCGCTGGTGCGGATCGACGGGCAGCCGTTTTTCGTTCGCGCCGTGGAGCACCGCGGCGAACCACTCGATTATCTCCAGCGATTGGGATTCAATGCCATTTGGGTGGAACAAGCCCACGAGACGCTGTTGCGCGAAGCCAAGGATCGGGGGCTGTGGGTCATCGCGCGACCCGATCCCGCCCTGTTCGCGCGAGCCGGCGCGGCCAGCCAGCAGCGAACGCTCGGTCCGCAGTTCGAGCCGGTCTTGGCCTGGGACTTCGGGGAGCAGAACTCGACCGCTGACGTACAGGCGGTCCAGCAATCCGCGGAAGCATGGCGCCGCCAAACGGACCACGGCGGCGGCCTCCTGCTGGCGCGGCCGCAAACCGATCTGCGGGCTGTGAGCCGAGCGGTGGATGTGCTGGGATTCGGGCGGGAACCCGTTTTCTCCTCGCTGACTTTTCGAGGCTATGCGGAATGGCTGCGTGGCCGATCGCTCTTGGCGCGGCCCGGGACTCCCATCTGGGTTACCGTGCAAACCCAACCCGACCCGGCCCTTGTCGAGCAATGGCGCGTCGCCGGCGCAGATACGACCGGGATCGAGACCTTGGAACCCGATCAACTCCGAATTTTGACCTATCTTTCGTTAACGGCAGGAGCGCGGGGATTGATCTTCCGCTCGCGTTCACCCTTGGACGCGGCTGATGGCGGGACCCGATCGCGGGCCAGGGCGATGGAACTGGCCAACCGCGAGTTGGCGCTCGTCGAGCCGTTTCTATCGGGAGGGCAATTCGCGGGGATGGTGGAGAGCACGCGGCCCGAGGTCGCGGCCGCCCTTTTCCGTACCGATCGCGCCAGACTCCTCATCCCGTTGTGGCTTGGTCGCGGGGCGCAATTGGTGCCTGGGCAGTCGGTGGCCGACGAGGTTACGTTTGTGGTTCCGGGCGTGCCGGAGGCCTATTCCGCCTATCTCTTGCTGCCGGGCAGTGCCGCGCCCCTGGATGCCCAACGGATAACGGGCGGGATGCGGGTTCGCTTGACGGAATGCGGCCCGGCCTCGATGGTCGTGCTGACCCAAGACCCGCTCGTTTTGCAGCACCTTTCCGAACGCGGCAGGACCATGGGCTCGCGGATGGCCGAGCTGTGGGGAGAAATGAGCCAAGAAACCTTGCGGCAGGTCCGCCATGTGTACGAGCAAACCGCGAAGATCGGCAACACCTTCCCGGATGCCGAGGCGTGGTTTCGCATGTCCAGTGACAGCTTGCAAGCAGGCGACGCGGCCATGCGGCGCGGAGATACCACAGACGCCGTCCGGCAATATCAAAGGGCAATGCGCCCTCCGGCCCTCCTCCGCCGCCTGATGTGGGAATCGGCGCAAGATCCCGACGGGGATCCCACGACGGATCCCCTCGCCGTCTCGTTCCCCACGCTCCCCTGGTATCTGGCACAACGGGAGAATTGGCGGACGGCCTCGTGGGGCGAGAACCGTTTACCGGGGGGAGAGATGGAAAACGCCCAGGCATGGTCCTCCTTGGGCTGGCAGGTTTACCAGTATGCGACTCCGGGAGCAAAGGCCCGTGCGCAACTCTTAGCCACCGCCGCCCGATCGGGGAACCTCGGCCTGTGCTTGTCCGTCCTCCCCAGCGATCCCCAGCAGCCGATCCTCCATGTCGAGTCGCCGCCCATCTGGTGCGAATCCCCACCGGTGAGCGTAGGGGCGGGCGACTGGATCCGCGTCGAAGGGTGGGTTTATATCTCGCGGCCCACGTCGGGCAGCCCGGACGGTCTCGTGATCCAAGACTCCATCGGAGGCGACGCCCTGGCGGTTCGGATCGCGAGCACAGTGGGCTGGCGCCCCTTTCGCTTGGATCGCATCGCGACGCAAACCGGCCAGTTCCGTTTGCGGATCATGATGACCGGCCTAGGGGAGGCCTGCCTCGATGATCTGAGCATCCGCACCCGCCCCGCGGACGGACCTCTGGCAGGGCGGCCCATTGCGGGAGCGGCGACCCAAATGGTCTCCTCGGGCCACTGATCCTACCGCGCAGAGGCCACCTGATTGCATGGTGCGCCCAGCGTATCTTGCGAGGCGTTGTGTTCTATCATTGCAAGATGTCGAGCCAAGCGTAACCGTTCACGGGGGGCGTTCACACGGATTCTCCTCACCGCAAGACGGCTTGCGCTCCTGTCATTTCGAGCGAAGCGAGAAATCCTTTGAAGCGAGAATGCTTGCGAAGCGAAAAATCTTCTCGATAGGGACTAAGATTTCTC
>DYLS01000149.1 GCA_020721965.1 Blastopirellula marina
CCTCCAGCGACTAGTGCCGGTCGCGGAGGAGGCCGACGTGCGATTGGCCGCCCATCCCGACGATCCCCCGTTTCCCGTCCTGCGCAATTCACCACGTCTCGTGTATCAGCCGCACCTCTACCGCCAATTGCTGGCCCTGTACCCCAGCCGGCACAACGCCTTGGAGTTCTGCCTGGGGACTTTGGCCGAAATGAGCGAGGGCGATATCTACGCGGCAACGGAAGAGTTTGCCCGCGGAGGCAACATCGCGTACATCCACTTTCGTAACGTGCGGGGGAAGATTCCGGCCTATCAGGAGACGTTTTTGGACGAAGGCGATATCGACATGCCGCGGATCGTTCGGATTCTTCGAGCGCGCGGCTATGACGGACCGATGATTCCCGACCATACACCCCTGATGACCTGCGGGGCGACGTGGCACGCCGGGATGGCCTACGCGATGGGTTACATGCAGGGCCTGATGCGCTGTATCCAGGACGTTTCGTGCTGACGGGCCGGATTGTAGCGGTCAGCGCGATCGCCCTCCCCTCTGCCGCCAACGCTGTTCGTACAGTGGTCATCGCTTTTTCCCTCGCGGAGAACGCCGCGCGGCGAGTCGCGACCTATGATTAACAAAAGACCAATGCCAGTTCGCCGAAAGACTTGCTGTAGCTTGTTTCTTACGTAATGCCGGGGTATCGTTAGGCGAGATCAAACCCTTCACGTGAGGGGTGTCTCTGGAATAGCTTTGCTACTTTCTCAAATCGGACGGGAAATCTTTCCATGAACGCGTCGCATCGATGGCTTGGACGTGTGGTAACCGCGGTCGTTTTGGTGGCTTGGGTAGTTTGGGCGCCGCGCCCGCAGGCCGTGGAGGTTTGGGCATCCTCCGCTATTTTGGAAGAGAAATCGGAGGATGCCGAATCAGGCGAGGGCGGGAACGCGGATAAGCAGGCCGAAAAGCAAGAAGACAGCCAGGCTGCGGCGTCTGAAGAGCCGCAAAAGGAAGGGAAAAGCAAGGAATCCCAGAAAGACGAGGCGGCCCAGGCTGAATCTAAGGAGGCCAAGCCTGGCGAAGAGCCAGCCGTGAAGGAATCGAAGCCTGCGGCTCCTCCTCAACCCGCCCCGGCAGCCCAGCCCTTCCCGGCCACTCATACCGTCAAGCGGGGTTTGGTGAAGGTAGAGAAAAAATTCGAGGCCAACTTCCTACCAAAGGACGTAGTCGAGGTAGCGATGCGATTCCAAGCCTGGACTCAGGTCGAGGTATTGGACGCGGTGGAGCACGGTACCCATGTGAAAAAAGGCGATGTTCTGGTCCACTTCAAGACGGACGATCTGGACCGCGCCATTGCCGACCAAAAGAGGTCTCTCGAAGCAGCCCGGCGATCCCTCAAGGACAACGAGGGGTTGCTGGCCATCATGGAAAAGACGGTGCCCTTCGATTTGAAATCCATTGAAATCAACCTAGACCAGGCCGAGCAGGATACCAAGCGATACTTCGACGTGGATCGCGAGTTGCTGGTGCGAAGCGAGGAGATGTCGCTGCGGAGCGCCAAAGAGAATCTGGAATATGAGCGTGCCGAGTTGGAACAATTGGAAAAGATGTACAAGGCGGATGATTTGACGGAGGAGACGGAAGAGCTGGTCCTGCGCCGACAGCGTTTCGCTGTGGAACAGGCGGAGTTGAGCTTCCTGCTCACCGAGAAGCGGCACGAGCAATTCACGAAGATCGATTTGCCGCGGCAAGATGAAGCTATCCGCAGAGATCTGGAGGGTATCCGTTTCATGGCGGCGCGGTCGCGCATTACTTTACCCGCCATGCTGGTGGAGCAGCGGCGGACGGTCGAACAGCAGCGGATCGACTTGGAACGGGCCGAGGAACGCTTAGCTAAGCTGGAGGCTGATCGCAAGCTGCTGGATTGCCGGGCCCCCTGCGACGGCATCGCCTATTATGGGGCCTTTCGGGAGGAGGGTCAGTGGGGCGGCTCGACCTCGCTGGAAAGCAAGCTCAAGCCCGGCGGGAGCGTTTCCAAGAACGAAGTCCTGTTCACGATCGTGCAATTGCCCGTCGAGAAGATCGCCTTCAAGGTAGGCGAGGCGGATATCCGCTGGATGGAGGTCGGACTGGAAGGGACGATCGAACCCAAGGCCATGCCCCGCACCTATTGGCCTGTGGTCGTGACGGAGGTGG
Organism: Blastopirellula marina; assembly: GCA_020721965.1. GTDB lineage: Bacteria > Planctomycetota > Planctomycetia > Pirellulales > Thermoguttaceae > Thermogutta. Next base: position 2,171 of record DYLS01000149.1, read on the forward strand.
CCGAGATCCCCGCGGCGGCCGATAAGTTCGATGTGGTGGCCGATGTGACCATACCCAAACGCCCGGTGAAGATCGTCCCCACCATGACGGGCAGCGTGCGCTTTGTGGTGTACGTCCACAAGGACGCCGTGTTGGTCCCCGCCAAGGCCGTCTTCACGGAGGACCTGGATGTGACCCAAAGGTACGTTTGGGTGAAGGGGGAAGGTGACAAGCCCGAGAAGCGAGCCGTGGAAGTGGGTGAATCCGCTGGCGATTCGCTCGAGATTCTGGATGGCCTCCGCGAGGGTGAGGTCATCTTGCTGGAAGAGCCCAAGCTCGACGAGTGATTTGAGTTGCGGGCGACCGAAGGGAAGTCGGCACGGATGAAGAGAGGATGTCCCGCGTCCCCGACGACGGGCCGGATCGGCTCGATGGAGAAGCAGGTGTGAGCGTTTTGAACAAGAGACGGGCAACGCTGGCGACCACGGCTTTGGCGCTGGTGGCGATCGGATGGGGAACGGTTCCCCCAGGTCAGGGGAATAATCCGCAGTTGGCGCGGCAAGCCCCCACCCACCCCGCGACGAACCCGTTAGCGGTGACGGGGCCGCGGTTGCCGGATGTGGAGGCCCCATCCGCCGAGGCCCTCGACTCGGCGCTCCGGCGTGGCGTGGATTTCCTCCTCCTACGTCAGAATCGGGACGGCTCGTGGGGATCCGCCCGCAACACCAAGGACTTGAACATCTACGCCCCGGTGCCGGGGACGCACCAAGGCTTCCGCGCGGCGACGACCTCGCTGTGCATCTCGTCCCTGATTGACAGCGGCGACGATCGCCCCGAGGTCGCCGAGGCCATCGACCGTGGCGAGACCTGGCTGCGGGAGAACCTGCCCCAAGTGCGTCGCGCAACGCCGGATGCCATTTATAACAATTGGGCGCATGCCTACTCGTTGCAAGCCCTGGCCCGCTTGATCCGGCGGCACGAGGGCGACCCGCAGCGACAGGAGGCCCTTCGCGAATTGATGCGGGGCCAGCTCGATCGCTTGACCCGGTACGAGTGCGTGAACGGCGGCTGGGCTTATTACGACTTCGATTTCGGCACGCAAAAACCGGCAGGCTCCACGATCAGCTTTGTTACCGCCACCGTCCTCACTGCCTTCCATGAGGCCCAAGCGGTGGGGCTGGAAATCCCGGAACGCTTGGTGGAACGGGCCAAGGCCTCGATCCTTCGGCAACGCAAACCCGACTTCAGCTATTGCTACGGTGAGTATCTCAAATACCTGCCGATGCATCCCGTCAATCAGCCCGGCGGTAGCTTGGGCCGCTCCCAGGCCTGCAATCTGGCGATGCGGCTGTGGGGCGACACTTCCGTCACCGATGAAATCGTGGAAACGTGGCTGGATCGGCTGATTGCCCGAAATGGCTGGCTCGACATCGGCCGCAAACGACCCGTCCCGCATGAATCCTGGTTCGCCGTGGCCGGTTACTTTTACTATTACGGGCATTACTACGCGGCCATGTGCGTCGAGCTGTTGCCGCCGGAAAAAAGGCCCCGATACCAGGATCACCTCGCCACCATCCTTTTGGCCTTGCAGGAGAAAGACGGCTCTTGGTGGGATTATCCCCTCTACGACTACCACCAACAGTACGGCACGGCAATGGCGATCATGGCTTTGGTGCGTTGCCGGCATTCTTGAGCGGTCCGCGACGCCACCACCGGCTGACGCTCAAGGCTCTGCCGCCGACCGGGCGATCTCCACGATTCGTGTGCGAAATCTGCAAGCTGCTTGCGCGTAACCCGCGGGCCGCGGGTGCGTTCCGTCGGCGGACGCGGCGCGCATGGCGTTTGCGCGCATGACGTTTGCAAACGTAGCGCTTCCGAAGATGGCGGTTGCAAACATGGCGCTTGCGAACGTGGCGCCGGAGGCGGCCGGTGGTCCCACGTGTCCCCATCCGGCGTTGTTGTCCCTTGTGCGTGCTGCATTACCCCCTGCATAGCTTGCCTATGGTCGCGCCAGGTGATACAAAACAGTCAGGTTCGCTTTTCGATCGCTTGACGTTGCGAACGGGGGCCTGCCGCGGTTGCTGGCATTTCCTTCCGTATCCTCGCGGACGGGCGTCCCATAGGGTCTCAGGTGGCCGACCATGGCCTTGTTAACTCTCCGCATTGTGGATGGGGCGGATCGCGGATGCATTTTCGAGAATCTTCCCACGCCGGTCACGGTGGGAAGGGAAGACGGGAATAGCGTGCGCCTCAAAGACGATCGGGTGAGCCGCTTCCACCTCAAGATTCAGGAGGATCGCGGCCAACTGGTGCTGACGGATCTGGCCAGCACCAATGGGACCAAGGTCAACGGGGAACCGGTGCAGGTGACGATCGTCCGGCCCGGCGATGTCGTCTCGATGGGAAAGACAGTGATCCTCCTCGGTTCGCGGGAAGAAATCGCCCAACGGTTGGCCGACCTTCGCAAGGCCCAGACGGCGACAGGTAAAAATGCCGGACGACGGGATTCGGAGTCCCAATCGATCGCCTCTTCCTGGGAAGCGGTTTCCCTGGATTTCGAACTGGACTGGGGGGAGCAAGCGGACCAGTTGTCTCCGCTGCACCAAGTGCTTCCGCCCGATCTACCCGAGGGGCTTTCTCCTGCTCAATACGCCCAGCTTGCCGAAATTTTCCATTACATTCATTATCGGATTCGCCGGGTGGTGCGGACGGGTGTCATCACGGCACACCACGGCCACGTCCAGATCGAGGAACGCCGTTGGCAGGCACTTTTGGACCTCTATGACCGTGTGGCCACCTACTTGAAACAGATTGGCGAACCGGCAGAGTGACCGCTAGCGGCGTCCTGATACGAGGGCGCTTGTGATGGCGCCGGAGCCGGGGACGCATCCCCGGGAACGGGGGGTAGGCAGCCTCTCGCGTTGATCTCATGCTCCGGATGGGCGATGCGCGCCCGATACGGCGCCAATCCGCCTCATCAACTGTTGGGGAACGTACCCACCAGAATGGGTTTCTTTCGCTCTCACGTTGGCGCGGTACAATCGGCAAACGGCATCCCGCCGGGGCACGATGACTCGGCAACCGCAGCGCAGGAGCACCCTTCATGCCAAATACGCCTTTTGTGCATTTGCATTGTCATAGTCACTACAGCTTGCTGGACGGCGCCGGGACGATCGACCGCCTGGTGGAACGGGCCAGGCAATTGTGCATGACCGCCCTCGCCCTGACCGATCACGGCAACCTGTACGGGACGCTCGAGTTCTATCAAAAGGCCCAGGAAAGGGGGATCAAGCCGATTATCGGCTACGAGGCCTACGTGGCGCCGGGTAGCCGCTTCAACCGGGAAGGGAGTATGCGTGAGGCCAGTACCCACCTCACGTTGCTGGCGATCAACGCGACGGGCTATCGCAATCTGCTCCGCCTGGCCTCGGCGGCTTTTTTGGAGGGCTTTTATTATCGGCCGCGGATCGACAAGGAATTGCTGGCCGCGCACAGTGAAGGCTTGGTCTGCCTCAGCGGATGCGCCTCCAGCGAAATGAACCGCATCTTGGCGGCCAAGGATGATCCCGACCTTCGCGCCGCCTGCGAAGCCGCCGCCTGGTACTGCGATCTGTTCGGCGATCGATTCTTCATCGAAATTCAAAACAACCATATTGAAATCCACCAGCAGTTGCTCCCGCATCAGGTGCAGGTAGCCAAACGATTGAACGTCCCCCTCGTCACCACCAACGACGTGCACTACGTGCTGCAAGAGGATTGCGACGCCCAAGACGTGCTGATGTGCGTGAACACGGGCAAGTACCGCAACGATACGAACCGCATGAAGATGGACGGCCGCGAGTACTACATGCGGTCGCCCGATGAAATGCTGGCCGCCTTTTCCGACTTCCCGGACGCCGTGACGCGGACCCAGCAGATCGCGGACTGGGCGGAGCTGGATCTCGAGCTGGGAAAACGGCACTTTCCCCGCTTTACGCCCCCGGACGGCCTGTCGCCCGAGGAATATCTCCGCCGTTTGTGCATCGAGGGCCTGAAGCAACGCTATCGCAGCGATCCGCGGCGGATGAAGAACGGCGAATTGGCTCCGGAGGTCATGCAGCGGCTGGAGCGCGAGCTGCACGTCATCAACACACTAGGGTTTCCCAACTATTTCTTGATCGTCTGGGATTTTGTGCGATTTGCGCGATCGCGGGGCATCCAAGCCACGGCCCGCGGCTCCGGCGTCGGATCGCTGGTGAGTTTCGCGTTGCATCTCGGTCATGTTTGCCCGCTGGAGTACGACCTCCTCTTCGAGCGGTTCCTGGACCTGAACCGGCGGGAGGCGCCCGATATCGACATCGACTTCTGCCAGGAGCGGCGCGAGGAGGTAATCCAGTACGTCAAGGAGAGGTACGGTCACGAGAACGTGGCGCAGATTTGCACGTTCAATACGCTGGCGGCGCGGGCGGCGATTCGCGACGTGGGTCGCGTGCTGGGGCTTCCCGTGGCCTTCGTCAATGAGGTCACAGCCCTCGTCCCCAACACGCCAGGCATGACCATCGAGAAAGCCTTGCAGCTCAGCGAAGACCTGCGGCGGCGCTACGAAAGCGATCCGCAAGTTCGCGAGGTCATCAACTACGCGCGCCAGATCGAGGGGCTGGCCCGCAACGTGGGCACCCATGCCGCCGCCGTGGTGATCGCCGATCGCCCGCTGACCGATTATCTCCCCGTCCAGCGAATCCAGGGCAAGGAGGAAGTCATCACGCAGTGGGAGATGGGCTGCGTGGAGAAGGCCGGGCTTTTGAAAATGGATTTCCTCGGCCTCCGCAATCTCACGATCCTTTCCAAGGTGATTGGTCTGATCGAACAGACGACCGGGCAGCGGATCAACCCCTATGAGTTCCCCTTGGACGACGAGGCCACGTTCGAGCTGCTGCGCCACGGCGAGACCAAGGGCGTTTTCCAGTTGGAGAGCGGCGGTATCCGCGAGCTGCTGCAACACATGAAGCCGGACAGCATCCGCGACATCATCGCCGTCAATGCCCTCTATCGGCCTGGGCCGTTGGAGGGCGGCATGGTGGACGACTACATCCAGGTCAAGCACGGCCGAAAGCAGGCCGAGTACGCCCACCCCGTGATGAAGGACATCCTGGAAGAGACGCACGGGGTGATGGTCTATCAGGAGCAGGTGATGCGGATTCTCAACCGGCTGGGGGGAATCGAGCTGGCTGAGGCCTACACCTGCATCAAGGCCATCAGCAAAAAGAAACTGGACAAGATCGCCAAATATCACGAAGACTTCGTCAAAGGGGCCTGCGCGCAGGGGTTGAGCAAGTCGGCTGCCGAGGAATTGTTCAAGCTGATCGAGAAGTTCGCGGGCTACGGGTTCAACAAAAGCCACTCCACGGCCTACGCACGGATCGCGTATATCACCGCCTACCTGAAGGCCCATTATCCCGTGGAGTTCATGGCGGCCCTCCTTTCCAGCGACATCACCAACCGCAATTTCACACGCAAGGACTCGCTGGTCGAGCACTTGGAAGATTGCCACCGCATGGGCTTGGAGGTGGTGCCGCCGGATGTGAACCAATCGGAGGCCGAGTTCGCGGTCAAAGAGGGAAAGATCGTGTTTGGGCTGTCGGCGATCAAGGGTTGCGGGGGAGCGGCAGCCGAGGCCGTGGTCGCCGAGCGGACACGCAGCGGACCGTTCCAAAGCCTGTTCGACTTCTGCGAGCGTCTGGAACAATCGGCCGTCAATCGCACCGCCATCGAATCGCTGATCAAGGCGGGGGCCTTTGATCGGCTGGGCGGCACTCGCGCCCAATTGACGGCCGTGCTGGATCGTGCCATCCAGCATGGTAGCGCCACGGCTGAGGATCGCCGTCGTGGACAGCGGAGCCTGTTCGAAAGCGACGAGCCAGCCGCGGCGGACCCCGCCCCCATCACCCTGCCCGACGTGCCCGACTGGGCCGAGCGCGAAAAGTTGGCCCACGAAAAGGAAGTGCTGGGGTTCTATCTCTCCAGCCATCCCCTTCGCGAGCACGAAGCCACGTTGCGGCAATACTGCTCGCATACGACGGCCGACCTAGCCCAGTTGGGCGAGGGCGAGGAAGCCGCAGTGGGAGGCGTGGTCTCGGCGGTCAACGTCAAGATGACCCGCAACCCCCGCCCCGACGCCCCCAACAAATTCGCCATGTTCGACCTGGAAGATACCGCCGGACTGGTTCGCTGCATCATGTGGTCGGAGGCCTATGCCCGGTACGGTCAATTCTTGACCTGCGACCGAGTGGTGGTGGCGTTGGGCACCATCGACAAACGCGGTGGCGGCGACGAGGTCAATCTCATCGTGCAAGAGCTGATCCCGGTCGAAGACTTGGCGGGGCGATTCACCCGTGGACTGCAAATCTGCCTACACGAGGACAACGATCCCTCCGAAACGCTCGATCAACTCTACCGCACCATCAAGCTTTACCCCGGACAAGGGGAGTTGCAATTGTTGTTGGTGCTGCGCGATGGTCGGCAAGTGGTGATGGATTGTCGCGGGCTGGGCGTGGCCGTGGATGCGACGCTGACCCAACGTCTGGACGAAATGCTGGGTGGAGGCCGTGTCCGCCGTTTGGCCATGCGCTTGCGAAATGGAAGGAACGGGCATTCCCGAAAAACGAATGGCGCCCGTGGCAATGGGAAGTCGTGGAAATGACGCGCGCCACCAGCGTAAGCTGGTGGTGGCGTACTGGAAAAGGCTTTTGAAAACGTCACGTTTTGGCGGCTTCTCCACCTCGGGCT
>DYLS01000327.1 GCA_020721965.1 Blastopirellula marina
CGCAAAACGGGCAGACGTGGTGGATTTCGCCAATCTTTTTATGCAGGGGGAAGGAACCGCCCGCCTTCGCCAAAGCAGCGCCACTGGGCATGAGCAGGCTTCCCAAAGCAAGGCCGGAGAGTTTGAGAAAATCCCTACGGGAGAGTGTGGCTGTCATTGTGCTGTTCCTCCTATTGGTCGCGAAGCCAGGTCAGGGCTTCTTCTTCGGTTTCAAAGTAGCGCACGTTATGCGCGAAATGCACGAAGTAACTTTCCGACAAGTCGAGGATAGACGGGTCAATCTTTGCGCCAAAGATGGCGGCGGTAGGCATGATCGGCCGAAGTTGCCGGATATTTTCCTGGCATTCCTCGCCGGTCGAGCCGGTCAGATCAACCAGTAGTTTGCCGTGATAGTTACAGAAAAAAGTTGCCAGCGCCTGCACGTCTTCGTGGCTGAACAGGCCAGTATGACGGCAGCGCATGATCCCTTTCCCCACAGGTGTTAGCGTAAAAGACGGTGTCATTGCAAACCTCCTATTCCACTAGGGCGTCGGCCACCATTTGAGCCAGCCCGGTGACGTTCCAATCCAGTTTGAAATGCTCGACGCTGTCAGTGTATTGCAGGCGGCAGTTGGAGCAGGTCATGGTGACGGTCTTCGCGCCGACGGCATTTACCTGGGCAATCTTCAACTCGAAAGCGGCATACCTTTGTTCGTCCGCGGCTTTGATAGCGATAACGCCGCCTCCGCCGCCGCAACAGATGGCTTCTTCGCGATTGGGCGTCATTTCCTTGAAGGAGTTAGGCGCCAGAATCTTGAGGATGTCGCGCGGCTCCTGGATGTGCCCGCCCTTGCGCTGAATCTTGCAGGCGTCGTGAAAGGTGATTGTGCCGTCGTTGTCAAATGCGCCCGGCTTGAGTTTAATGGCGCCGCTTCCGACCAGCTCGCCCAAAACGCCCGTGATATGGATGATGTCGAAGTTACTTGCTTCGGGCAGCAAGTTATGCGCATGCCAGCGCAATGCGTCGTAGGCGTGACCACATTCGGTCACGACGATGCGTTTGACGCCGAGTTCCTGCGCGCCTTCCAGCACGCGGCTGAGGAAGAGTTTGGTGTGTTCTTCGCTGCCTTCATAGAAACCGAAGTTAACGATTTCGCGCGCTTTGCTGCTGACCGTCCACTTGACGCCCCCCTTGTTGAGGATTTTAGCAATCGCGGCGATGTTGGTAGGGAACTTCATGACTTCGATAGAGGAAAAGACCACCAGCGTGTCTGCGCCTTTGACGTCGCGTGGGATTTCCACTTCCCATTCGTCAGCCACCCACTCGAGGCGCTCGTCCCATACCTTGTCGGTCATGCCGAGCGGACTGCC
>DYLS01000150.1 GCA_020721965.1 Blastopirellula marina
GTTCTGACTTTCGATCATCCGATCACCAACGGCGCCGACTGGGATTTTGCCGTGTTCGAAAATTCGTTCAACGACACCTTTCTCGAATTGGGGTACGTCGAAGTGTCGTCCAACGGCAACGACTTTTTCCGCTTTCCCAATGAGTCGCTGACGCCGAATCCGGTGGGAGCGTTCGGCAGCGTCGATCCGACGAATATCGACGGTCTGGCGGCAAAGTATCGGCAAGGGTATGGCACCCCCTTCGATTTGAACCTGCTTGCCGGCGTCTCGCCGCTGCTCGACGTGAACTGGGTTCCCTATGTTCGTATCGTGGACATCGTCGGCGACGGGACCTACCTCGATAGCTTCAATCGTCCGATCTACGATCCCCACAAAACAACCGGGAGCGGCGGCTTCGACCTGGATGCCATCGGCGTTCGCCACTTTGCCGCGGCCGTTCCCGAACCGGGCACCGCGATCTTGCTGTTGACAAGCCTGCCGGCCGTGGTCTGGTGGCGACGGCAGAGGGCTGCCAAGACCCGAACATAACCGTCAGCAATCGAAAACCGAGTGTTCTGTATTACCCAACATTGGAAAGGAGAGATGCATCATGAGAGTCACCTGTTGGAAAGGTTGGCGGGTGCTGCGACTGCTGATCGTGGTCGCAATGGCGACCGCATGGGGGCGTCTGGAAGCAGGGGTCGTCACTTTCGAGGACTTGCCACTGGCTCCCAATTCGTACTGGAATGGTGCCCCGCACGACGGGGACAACACGTTTACCTCAAACGGGTTCGTGTTTCACAACAATTACAACGCGAGCTGGGACTCGTGGGAGGGATTTGCCTATTCCAGCATGACCGATACCACGACGCCGGGCTACACCAATCAGTATTCGGCCGCGACCGGCGCCGGGGCTGAGCTGTCCCCAAACTATGCCGTGAGTTTTGCGTTTGAGCCGTCGCACATCGACGTCCCCGCCGGGCTGTCGCTGGTTTCCGCCGCCATTACGAACACGACCTACGCCAATCTCTCGATGCTAAACGGGGACTCTTTCGCCAAAAAATTTGGCGGGACGAGCGGCAACGACCCGGACTGGTTCAAGCTGACCATTTCTGGCAAGGACCTGGCCAACACGCTCCTCGGCTCCATCGAGTTCTACCTGGCCGATTTCCGGTTTGAGGACAATTCCCAGGACTACATCCTGAACACCTGGCAGACCGTGAACCTGTCTGCGATCGCGTCGGCCCGAATCCTGGAGTTCTCGCTGACATCGTCGGATGTGGGCCAGTGGGGCATGAATACGCCCGCCTATTTCGCCTTGGATAACCTCGTCTTCGATACGGCTGGATCGCCCGTGCCGGAACCCGGCTCCGCCGTCCTGCTTCTGACGGGCCTGCTGGGCGGCGGCTACCTGTATCGCAGAAGAAGACAGAAAAGCCTCGCCGCGTAGTGGCGGCGGATCGGATCCCCTCCGATGACGCTTCTTGCAAGCGTCGAGTCAGCCTCGGGTCCCCTCCCCGAGGCTGACGTCTTTTTTGTGCGACATTATTTATCCTGACCTTGTTCAAGGTGTTCTTGGAGGCATTATGATGATAAGATCTACTCCCCTGCAAGAGGGCGGGGCGACGCCAGGTCTGGATGATATTTGGCCACGCGAAAATGATATCCGGCCCTGCGAACCTGCGAAAGACAGAAAAAAAGATGACCCCCGCGCCCGGGATGGTACCTCTGCCCTCGGTTCAAGCTAGGTTAGTGCGTGAGGCCGAATTTCCGTAGTGCGCGATGCCGAATCTCTCGCCGCGACACGACGTAGCGAGGCGGACCTGGGCCGTGGTTCGGAAAGCACCATGCGGAATCTGGCCTGGAATCGCCACCGCGGCTCGGGGTCGGTGTTGCCAAGACTCGCATGGGGGCGGTAAGCTGCATGTTGCGCCTCGATGTGGCAGTCCCCGCCTGAACGCCACCTGAAGCCCGACGTGATTGGAGAACAAGGACGCCGTCGCGGATTTGCCCAGGGCGCGCCGATTCCCCTCGGCGGAGCCGGTGTATCCGTGGAGCTATTCGCAGGAGGAACTGACTGGTGCTTGTCGCCGTTACGACGCGGTGTTTCGCCAATTTACCTTTGGAAACCGCCCTGGAAAGGTTGAGCGATCTCGAATTCTCGGCCGTCGAGATCATGGTCCACGAGTCCGAGGGGCATCTGAAGCCGTCCCAGGTGGTGAACGACTTCGATGCAGCGCTGGCTGCCTGCCGCAAGACCTTCCGTCTGACGCCGGTCGCGTATAGCTTCGATACGGGTGCCGTGGGCGAAGAATACTTCCGTCAATTTGCCGCGTGTTGCAAATTGGCCAAGGCGACCCGGGTAGTCACGATGGTTGTCCGCTCCGGAGAGCTGGGGGTGCCCTTCAACGAAGAGGTGGAGCGGCTTCAACGGATGGTATCGATTGCGCACCAGGAGGAAGTCGTGGTGTGCTTGCTGACCGAGACCGGCCGGATGAGCGAATCCCCCGATACGGTGGCCGTCCTCTGCAATTATGCCAAGGGGCTGGGCATCACGCTGGACCCGAGCTATTTCATCTATCAGCATGAAAATCCCCCTAGCATGGAGCCACTTTACCAGCACGTACGCCACGTTCGCTTGCGGGACACCAAGAAAGACAAGTTCCAGGTCCGCGTGGGCCAGGGGGAAGTGGAATACGGCAAGCTGATCGCGCGGCTGGATCGCTACGGTTATCGGCAGGCGTTGACGATCGACGTCGCCCCCCACCCGGACGTCGACCAGGCGTCCGAGTTGAGGAAATTCCGCCTGCTGCTGGAGAGCCTTCTCTAGCCCGAACTTCCCGGACGTATTGGTACGTCAATCATTACGGCTGGTTCCGGAACCGGCCGTTACATCGCCACGGGAAGCAGCTCGATTCCCTCGCCGGTCCCCAGGTTGCGGGAGTAGCGCTTCTCGCGGACGTCGTTCCAGTGCTCATGCACGCCCAGGCTGGCCAAGCGTTCGGTCGGCTCGGGGTGATTGGGGTCATAGAACGTCCCGGAGGGCGGGGCGTCGGCCAGGGCCGCCTCGTGCAAGTAGTCGTCCACGCCGCCCTTCCGCGGGAATGGCGTTCCTTCGGCCCACAGGAAGTCGAACGCCACGGAATCGATGGCCACCGGGTCTTGCGACGCGAACAGGCTGCACGACCACTGCTCCTCCATGGGCGGGATGTGCATCCGTTGCGGCTCGGGATCCTTGGGGTGGACGCCGCTGAACAGGCCGTCGATCAGATACAGCGCCGTCTTGCCGCCCAAATGGGTGTGACCGATCAAATCCACCAGCGGCCGGTAGATCGCCGTGGCGTTGGAGAAGCAGTTGGGGTGGATATTGTAGTAGCCCTCCTGCACCGGCCAGCGGATCAGCGAGCCGAAGTGGTTCTTGGCGCAGAGGGTGACCCCCGCCCCGCTATGGGCCTTGAAGTTGGCAAAGTTGATCAAGTAGTCGGCCTCGGCGAAGCAGGTCGGCAGATAGTCCTGGGCAGCCCCGTCCGGGCGGCTGCTCCAATACAGCGGCACCTCCGAACTGCGGACCTGAATGCGGCCGAATTGTCCGGTGTAGTCCTCGTAGCGGACATCGGGAAAGGCCCCGTGCAAGATGTCGTAGTATTCATGCACCAAGTAGGCCAGCGTGTCGCAGATCGTAATGTCGCCGGGGCGGACGCCCAGCTCCTCGATCCATTGATGAAGGAGGGCCAGCAGCATGTGCGGCGAGGTATTCATGTAGTTTTCCCGCCGCATGAAGCGGTAGGTTTGGGGATCGACGATGTTCTCGCGGTAGATCATGCCGACCCAATTGGGCTTGATTACGATTTTTTCGCCGGGCTGGTAGCCGCGGTCCGCCCTGCCGCGTTTGCGGTTGAGGTGGGCGAAGATGCGGTTCCAAGCGGTCTTCACGTCGCCCTCGCCCGCCGTGTGGCAAACGGCCTCCTTGAGCATGGCGTCCACGCGATCCTGTGACACGTGGGCGCCGGACCACCACACGCCGTCTTGCGGTCCGTTCCAGCGGACCACCCCTGGATCGTGAACCCAGACCACGCGGCCGGGGTGAATTCCCTGGGCTGTACCGATGGGCTTGAGGGGTTCCGGCCGGTCAGCGGGCGACTCGGCCCGCAAGAGCCTGCCCGCCGTGATACCCGTCAGCAGCGTGGCCCCGCCCAGAAAGCGGCGACGATCGACCTGATTCCAATTTGGGGATTCCGCCGCGAAGGGCGGTTCGCGCGAATCCGACGGCGACGACAACGGCGATTGGTCCATTTCCGCGTCCCTCCTCGTGAAAGCGTCAGGAAGACGACAACCCTCACCATCAATATAACCCTAGGGCCCTTGGGATGCACGTGAAAGCGGCATCCGGATCGGTGGTCGTGGCGGCCCACCGCCAGATGACGTCGGCAACCCCGGGGCGGCTTCCTTCACCCGGCCGTCTCCCAATGCCTTATCATGGAAGATAGTACTACAGCGCTATATTGCGGATGTGGCCCAACCTATTGTGCCTCAGACAAGGCTATTGCCACTATATGCTGGGGTTTTTCTTGAAACTAGCGCTGCCGTAATAGTTGAGGGGGCGGATGGCGCCGCTTGCCGGTGAGGTCGCCTCCGATATCCTTTATAACCTGGGCTGCTATTGCATCCTCGATCGCCGCTATATCCCGGGTCGCCATTGTATCCTCGATCGCATGTTTTGGACCGCTGCTATATCCTGAGCGACTGCCATATCCTGGGCCGCGGCTCGGCCGCAGTCGCGCCCGGCACGAAGGAGCCGTATGTTCGTATATGATTCTGGGATCCGCCTGACGGTAGCCGACCTGGCCATCGACACGCGGCGACGCCAAGCCCGGGCGTTCATCTCGCACGCCCACTCCGATCATATTGCGCGGCACGACTACGTGCTGTGCACGGCCCCCACGGCGGCCCTGATGGAACACCGCTTGGGGAAGAAGCGGATGGTGCACGTGATGGAGCCAGGCGTGCCGATCGACTGGGCGGGGGTCACGCTGACCGCGCTACCGGCGGGGCATTGCCTTGGGGCGGCCATGCTCCACGTCCAAGCCGACGGCCGCTCGCTGCTGTACACCGGCGACTTCAAGCTCAGCCCCTCCGCCACCGTGCCCGCTGCGCAACCGGTCCAGGCCGAGACCCTCATCATGGAGAGCACGTTCGGCACGCCCGACTACCGCATGCCGCCCCATGCGGAGGTGCTGGGGCAACTCGGGGATCTCCTGCGGCGCATTCTGGAAGCCGAGGCCGTACCGGTGATCGAGGCCTATTCCCTGGGAAAAGGGCAAGAGATCACGCGGCGCCTGCACGACCTGGGGCACGCCGTGGTACAGCACCCGCGGGTCTGGGACATCAGCAAGATCTACGAGTCCTTTGGCGTCCATCTGGGGAGATACCGCCAGTGGGACGGGACCATCGAGCCGGGCGAAGTGGCGGTCGTTCCGCCTCGCTGCCGATTGGACATCCCACGCCGCCGGCAGGTCCGCATTGCCGTCACGGGCTGGGCCGCCGAGCCTGCCGCCAAATACCGGCTGGGCGTGGCCCATGCCTTGCCGCTGTCCGACCACGCGGATTACGACGAGCTGTTGGAGATGGTGGAGCGTGTGGAGCCGCGGGTGGTGTACTGCACGCACGGTTCCGAGGAGTTCGTCCACCGCTTGCAGGAGCTGGGATGGAATGCCCGGCCGCTTGGCCGACCCGCGCAGCGCCGCTTGTTCTAGTCGCACATCTGCACGGCGGAAGCTGGGTGGAAGGGCGGCCTCTGGGCGCCTGGAACTGTGGCGCAGGGCTGGTTGCTTGGCTCAACATCGTATCGTGATATGGCAGAGTGCCCCGCACGATATGCTGGGCAGATCAAGCCAACAGGCGGGATTTGCGCCGTAGGATTCGTCGGGCTTGGCGCTGGAGTCCTAGAATTCGGGTGGCTGGCCTCGTCCCTCACGCGGAATCGACCGGGCAAGTTGGCCGATCTCGTCGCTGAAGCCCGTCACGCTACGTGTGCCGTCAGGGGATCGCGGAGCATGCGTCGCACGGGTCGGGCCAGGCGGCGGAAATCGCTCCCGCGCACGGCTAGCGTATCCCAGCGGGGCGAGATCAGGCGGGCCAATTCGCAGTACGTGGTCAGATCTACCCCGAGAAAGCCGTATTGGCGATCGCGGAAACAGAACAGCTCCTCGGGGGCCACGGGTAGCCGCGGCCCGACCCGCTCGAAGGCGAACACGAACAGCCCCCGAAACCCGTCTCCGAACAGGCGTTCCCACTCCGCCAGGCTCTCCAGGTCATCCCGGGTAGACCAATTCTTCCAGTATTGATGGTGTTCGTCGCCGGAGGGAAAGCGCCACCCCTTGATATCCACCAGCCAGGCGAAACCATGTGGAGAGGCCACGATGAAGTCGAGGCTTTTGAGAGAGCGTCCGTCGGCCATCACGGCCCGGCGGGCCTCGTCCACCGCCACGTACGGCACCCCTTCGGCTCGCAAAAAGGCCTCAAAGGCCGCTTCGTAATGATTCCCACGATCGGCCACGACGCCGTCTCCCCATTCCAACCAGGGAACCGAAACGCACGCTCATATCACCTCAGGCGCTTTTTGCATCAGCATAGCGGCCGGATTGCCAAGGATCAATCGAGCATCCGCCGGAGCTGGGCGATGATCTCCGCGGCGTCGTCTTGCAGCGGGACCTCGATCTGCTGCCCGGTCTTCAGGTCCTTGAGCAGGCAGCGGCCGCTCTGGAACTCGTCCTCGCCCAGCAGGATGGCAACCCGATGGCCGCGGCGGTCCGCGTACTTGAGTTGCTGCGACAGCTTCTTCGGCTCCGGAAAGAACTCCACGCCCAACCCGGCCGCGCGGAGCACGGCGGCCAGCCGCAGGTATTCGTTCCGCCGCTGGGGCACGAAATAGGGGAGAAAGGCGGGGGCCGGGGTCTGCACGCCCTCGATCATCCCCAGCTCTTCCATGGCCGCCAAGAGGCGGTCCAAACCCAGCGAGGCCCCCACGCCGGGCAACTCTTGTCGCGTGAACAGGGCCGCCAGATTGTCGTAGCGCCCCCCCGAGCAGACGCTGCCGATGCCCGGCAAGGCGTCCAGGAAGGTCTCGTAGATCGTACCCGTGTAGTAGTCAAGTCCCCGGGCGATGGAGGCGTCGATACGGAAGCACTCCGGCCGGGCGGCGGCCTCCACCGCTTTGAGCAGGTCCCGCAATTCCGCCACGCCCTCCTCGCCCAAGGGGCTGCCGCGAACCAGTCCCTCCAGGCCGTGGAGGACCTCGGCGTTCTCGCCGCGGAGCGAGGTCAGCCCGACGACTTGCCGGGCCTGGGCCTCGGTCAACCCCGCCGCAGCCTGCATCTCCTGGACTACCCCGTCCAGGCCGATCTTCGCCGATTTGTCCAAGGACCGCAGGATCGGCACTGCCCGATCCCGCAACCCCAGCACGTCCAGAAGGCCGTTGAGGATCTTGCGATTGTTGACGTAGATGCGGAACCCCTCGAAGCCGATCGCCCGTAGCAGGTCGTGGATCACCAGGGCGGTCTCGATGTCGGCCTCGACGCTGCGGGTGCCCACGGTATCGAAATCGCACTGCATGAATTCGCGGTAGCGGCCCCGCTGCGTATTCTCTCCCCGCCAGACCGTGGCCAGGTGATAGCGCTTGAAGGGGGTCCCCAATTCCGCGAAATGCTGGGCGATGAAGCGGGCCAAGGGGACCGTCAGATCGAAACGCAGGGCCACCCACCGCTCGCCATGATCCTGAAATTGGTAGAGCTGCTTGTCCGACTCCTCGCCTCCCTTGCCAGCCAGGATCTCCAGATACTCCAAGGCCGGGGTGTCGATGGGGGCATAGCCATACGAGCGATAGACCCGCCGGGCGGTCTCCATGATCCGTTCGCGCGGGATCATGACGTGTGGCGGATAATCGCGAAAGCCTTTGAGCGTGCGGGGTGTGATGATGCGTTGCATGGTGGTGAGTTCCGCGGAACGGTGGGGTCCGCAGCCAAGGGGAACATATTCCAGGTGTTAGGGCGCGCCGCTGAGCCGCGGACTCGCGGAACCGCTGCGGTGCGGCCTCCGCGGGGAGCCATTATTAGCGATCGGCAGCGGCGCCGGGAGGACGGGAAGGGTCACGCCGTTGACCCCCGCGGACGATTCGGCTGGCCGCGGGCCAAGCAGGGCCTCGGCGTATTCCTCGACCTGTTGCGGCACCTCGAAGAGTTGATCGTACACCGACCCCTCTTCGAATTCGCACTCCTCCATCGAGTAGTCGCGGCAGATTTTCGGGCGCGTGGGATAGATGCCGCACAAACCATCCGGCCTCAGTTCCCGGCAGGTCGTGTACACCATCAGATACCAGGTACCTCCATCCACGAAGACCGCTGTGTGCTCGTGCAACAGAAACCAGCGGACGGTATCGAATTCGTCCCAGGTGCTGGGCGTGTCGATGTGCAGGGCAATGTAGTGGCAGCACTTGGCCGGGCAGTGCAGGCACAGATTGGTCCCCGCGGGAAAATCGGCCCGACGAGGGGCCTGTCCCCCCGCACCCTTCCGCCTCAGCCAGTAATTGGGGGGCGGTCGCGTCATCCGATGATTCCCTCTGCAATCCCGCGAAAAGTGCCGGAGAAAGTGCCGGAGAAAGGGCCGCTGCGGCCGGAGGCGTGCGGACAACGACCGCCTCCGCGATCCCCTCCACGCCAGGCATCTCCCTACAGACTAAGCTTCCCGCTACAGACCAAGCTTCTGCCTGAGACCGAATTTCTCCCTACGACCAAGGTTCTCGCCAGGACCAAGATTCTCCCCCACATCAGGGTTTTCGCTAGGAC
>DYLS01000328.1 GCA_020721965.1 Blastopirellula marina
CAAGTCATCTCCGGCGAGCTGCGGGTGCCGGATGCGGAGCGGATCGCCGGGAGGTACGCCTGATGGCCTATGACCCGGAAAAACATCATCGCCGACAATACGGCGCAATGGGAATTGGGCCGGGAAAACCCGGACATCGTAGGGGCACGTTGCAACGTGCCCCTACAGAAGGCATTGTGCTACCAAGCGGATCGCCGGGAGGTACGTCTGATGGCCTATGACCCGGAAAAACATCATCGCCGGCAATACGGCGCAATGGAAATTGGACCGGGAAAACCCGGACATCGTAGGGGCACGTTGCAACGTGCCCCTACGGTGGAACAATTCGGAAAACCGACATCCAACACCGTTCCTACGATTGTGCGTTTATTCAAATCCGCATCCACCAAACGCATCAACGAAATGCACCACACCCCGGGCGTTCCGGTCTGGCAACGCAATTATTACGAACACATCATCCGCAACGATGATGAATTAAACCACATCCGGGAATACATCGCCGGCAATACGGCACAATGGGAATTGGACAGGGAAAACCCGGACATTGTAGGGGCACGTTGCAACGTGCCCCTACAGAAGGACGAACCATGAGCGCCTTCTCGGAATCTGTCATCGAGCAGGCCGCGTTGGCTTGGCTGGAGAACATGGGCTATCTAATTCTCTCGGGGCTGGAGATTGCCCCGGGCGAGGCGATGGCCGAACGCGACAACTACGGCCAGGTCGTGCTTGAATATCGGCTGCGTCAGGCGCTCCAGCGGCTCAACCCACGGGTGCCAGCGGATGCCTTGGATGAGGCATTCCGCAAGCTGACCCGCCCCGACTCACCGTCGCTCGTGGCGAACAACCATGTGATCCACAAGTACCTGGTTGAAGGCGTGCCGGTCGAGTACCAGCGGGCCGATGGGTCCATCGGCGGCGATCTGGTCCGCGTGTTCGATTACGACGAGCCGGAGAACAACGAATTTCTCGCCGTGAATCAGTTTACCGTGGTCGAGAACCAGCACGAACGCCGGCCGGACGTGGTGCTGTTCATCAACGGCCTGCCAATAGCGGTGATGGAACTCAAAAATGCCACCACCGAAAGCGCCACCATCTGGTCGGCCTTCAACCAGCTTCAGACCTACAAAACGCAGATTCCGTCTCTTTTCTCGTTCAACGAGGCAATGGTTGTCTCCGACGGCGTGCAGGCGCGGATCGGTACGCTTACAGCCGACCGCGAGTGGTTTATGCCCTGGCGGACCATCGAAGGTGAGGAACTGGCCGATACGAAGCTACCCCAGCTCCAGGTTGTAATTGAGGGCGTGTTCGAGAAGCGCCGGTTTTTAGACCTGATCCGGCACTTCAT
>DYLS01000151.1 GCA_020721965.1 Blastopirellula marina
GTCGCGCCCAATCAGCCGGGCGAATATGCCGTCTCCATTCACGCGAAGAACGAGTTTGGCGAAGATCATGGCCGTATGGCCATCGTCGTCGGGGAGGCGTTGGCGCTGACGCCTCCCATGGGGTGGAATAGTTGGTATATCCACTATCACCGCGTTACGGATGCCGATATTCGGGCGGCGGCGGACGCCATAATTCAGTCGGGGATGGCGGACTTCGGCTACTCGTACGTCAATATCGATGATTGCTGGATGGTGAAGCCCGATTCCCCCGACCCCCTGCTGGGAGGTTCCCCGCGAGATGAACAGGGGGCCGTCCGTCCCAACGGAAAGTTCCCCGACATGCGGGCGTTGACCGACTATATCCACACGAAGGGACTGAAAGCGGGGATCTATATCTCCCCAGGACCATTGACCTGCGGGGGATACGTGGGAAGCTATCAGCACGAGGAAATCGATGCGCGAAAGTTTGCCGAGTGGGGATTCGACTTCTTGAAATACGATTGGTGCTCGTACGGGAATGTGGCCCCAGCCAAAACGCGTGAGGACTTCATGCGGCCGTATGCGTTGATGGGCGGTATCCTGAAAGGCTTGGACCGCGACATCGTCTTCAATCTCTGCCAGTATGGCATGCACGACGTCTGGCAATGGGGAGCGGAGGTGGGCGGCCATTGTTGCCGGACCACCGGAGACTTGGGCGTGGAGGGCGGGAACCTGAGCCGCGGCATCTACCAAGTGGGGCTGAAAAACGCGGCCCTTTGGGAGTACGCGGGGCCTGGGCATTGGAACGATCCCGACTATTTGCTGATCGGTTGGGTCGGAGATGCCAAGACGGGTGGAGAAGGGCGTCCCACTCCGCTCACGCCCAACGAGCAGTACTCGCACATGTCGATGTGGTGCCTGATGGCCGCCCCTTTGATCTTTTCCGGCGACATGACCAAGCTGGACGACTTCACGCTCAACGTCCTTTGCAATCGAGAGCTGATCGCCGTCGATCAAGATCCCCTCGGCAGGCAGTCCCGCATTGTGCGGCAAAACGAGGACGAACTGATCCTGCTCAAGCCGCTGGCAGACGGATCCCAGGCCTTGGGGCTGTTCAATCTCGGCGAGTTTCCGCGGGAGATCGCAGTCACGTGGAAAGAGCTTGGCCTCAGCCGACCGCAACGCCTTCGCGACCTTTGGCGCCAGGCCGATTTAGGAATCCTCCCCGACGGCATGACGTGTGAAATCGGGCGACATGGCGCGGCGGTCGTGCGATTGTGGGATGCCGCTCCATCATCGGCCGTCAAGGCTTCGGAGTAGATCCCTTCCGCATCACGCGGAAAGACAGCACCGACTTGCCCAGGCTGCCGAAGTCGGCAGAAACGCGAATCGTTTGAGGTTCCGTTGGAGTGCCGTCCGTCGATCCATCGGGCGGCTGCGCTTTCAGTGTCCATTCCAATCGCTCACCGGGCCGAATTTCGGCTCGTCGTGGCAGCTCGATCTTCCAACCGCGCGGCCCCTCCACGCGAACATCCGCCGAGGCCACCGTAGAACCGAAATGATAAAGGAATAGGGGGACCTCGGCCCCTTCGGCCGGGATGTGGTAGGCCGATTGCTGGAGGTCGGTTTCACCTTCTGGCCAAAGCGTTTGAAAGACGAGGGGGCACGGTTCCCCGGTCCGCCATTCGGACGGCGGTGGCGGCGGATCCAGCTCGGCCTCGGGCTGGGCGGCGAACACGAAATATTGGGGCGCGGCCGACAATGCCACCTCTTTCGACAGCGGCATCGGTCGCCCCAAATGATCGTACGCCTCTTGCGGCACCGCTGGCAGCGAATACTCCCCTGGTCCCTGATCGCTCCACGCAATCCAAACCACGTCCGGGTTTCCATCGGGCTTGGTGGAAAAGCTGTAGATCCGGTAACGATCGTGCCTGATCCGCCCCAGAGGCCGCGCGTCCGGCAGCAGCCTTCCCACCGCTGCCAAGGCCACGTAGGCGGGACGTGGAGTCAAATCCGACCGAAGGATCCCGAACTGCGTTGGTCCCTCCACATAATGGGGCAAGAGGAAATAGAACGTAGCACGCGACCCTTCGTGAAGAGAACCAGCAAAGACCTTCGGCAGTCGCCTGGCCTGTTCGTAAAGGTCGTGATCGGACAACTCTTTTTTCTGCTCGTCGCCGCTCCACCGCACGGGCATGGCGCATTCCGTGACCCAAAGGGGTCGCCCGGCCGATACTCCGCGAAAGTCGGCGTAGAGCGCGGGATAGGCGTCGAATGCCGCGTAATGATGCAAATTGAAGGTCTCGAAATAAGGCCAGGCCTCGTTTGCCGCCAGGTCTTCGAGTTGGGCGCGGTTGTGCAGGGCGAATACGTTGAGGCAGACGATGGCCTTCGGATTGCCCGACTTGATTCCCCAGTAAGCCGCCTTTTGCAGGGAGGCCATTTCCACGCCGGTGTGTCCGCCGAAGACCTGGATGTCGGCCTCGTTCCACGGTTCAAAAGCGTGCACCTGACCCGCCCAGCGCGCCGCGATATGCCGATGGAAGTTATAGCAATCTCGCAAGTCGAGGGGAAAACGGCGATGATCGGGATTGGCCCAGTCTGGAGAACTGTGATTGACTTGCAAGACCTTCAAGCCAGCCGCGCTTTGAGCCTCGGCAGCCGTGTCGTAGCGCGTTTTCTCAGCGAATACGCCTCGCTGAGGTTCGATTTCCCGCCAAGCCAGGCGATCCCGCACCCAAGTCACGCCCGCCAATGCGCATAGGTTGGCGACCTTGGGCATTTCTTCCGGCGGATAGAACCAGCTCATGGCCACATCGACGGCCAACGGCGACGAGTCCGACGGCCGCACACGAAAAGGCCGCAGTACCGCCAGAGAAATCCAATTCTCGGGCGAGGATTCTTGCCGCAACCGATAAAAGCCCACCGGGAGCGATCCCAACGCGCCCTCGCCATTCTTGCCCGCAATCGTTGCGATGGCGCGATCATCGGCATCCAAAAGCTGCCAGTCGCCGTCCGGGAGCGATATCGTGACAGCCTCTCCTTCCAGAAAGATGTTACCGGGATGGGTAGGCAATGGCTGGGGGAGTTCCGGAAGGGGTTGGCCCTGCGCCATCCGCAGTGCCATCACGGTGGCTGCAACCACGGCAAAAACACCAAGGAACCAGCTACGGCGTAACCCGTCCATCGTCAGACTTCCTCCTCATGGATGATTACCAGGCACCACGGCCGGGCATTGGACTTGATCCCTCGCTTCCGCATGCTGCCCCGCAGCGAAGCTCATTCTACCAAGACCTCATGTCATAGAAACACTTGCCCACGGGGCACGATGTGGACTCCTCGCGACGAACTCGTTCCAGGGATTCCGCGCGGGGTTGGACCGCCGTTGTCCGTCCCCGGCGTTATCATGCATTCGTGGACACCGGCTGTGGGATATCGGATGAGGGCCATTGGATGAGATCAATCGGATGAGATCAATCGAATGAGGGCCACGGGTTCAGCGTGTGGGACTTGGACCAGGCACTTGGTCCGGGTGCCACGGGCAGCCGGACCCTTGGGCAGATGGGCAGATTCGAGGAATAGGCAGGCTGGCCAGACGTAGCTGGACGCTGGGCAGGGCGGCGGGCAAACGGGGCAGTCCGACGGGGCAGGAGGGCTGATCGATTGGGGTGCAACAAGAGGTGAGGACTAAGACGCCTTTCCTCGGGGATACCCCGTATTGCGATCCGAGCGGCGGAGGTCCGGCCGCAGGCATGGGCAGAACCCGGCGAGACCGTTGGGCGAAGCTTGAGTGCTGGCCCTTCCGCCGCGAGGGAATCGCGACGTTCTCCATATCAGGTCATCAAAATGGGAAGGCCGCGCAGACTCGCAACCCCATCTGCCAAACTTGCTTGGTGGCCGCAGGATGGGTTTGATTCGCTATTCACCTTTTACCTATAATGGACGCTCCGGCGTCCGAGCTCGTGACAAGGGGCCGCAGCATGATGTTGTTGCGATTCGTGCGCCGGGTGGTCCGTGATACGGGTACCCAAATTCCTTCTTATGGAGCGACCTGGGAGCGGGAAATGTCACGGCAGGCGGCCTTGGTTCGGCAATGGACCATTCTTCGGACTCTCTCTTCGCGCCATTTCGGGGCTACCGTGCGGGAACTCGCCAGCGAGCTGAACGTCAGCACCAAGACCATCCGGCGAGATCTGGAAACCTTCTCCCTGGCTGGTTTTCCCATCGAAGAATCCGTCGGAGAGTACGGTCGAAAGCGGTGGAAGATTCGGGGCAACGCTGCCCAGCAAGGCGTGTGCCTGGCCTACGACGAGGCCATCGCTCTGCATTTGGGGCGATCGTTCATGGAGCCTTTGGCTGGCACCGTGTTCTGGGAGGCGGCCCAAAGTGCCTTCCAAAAGATTCGCACGATGTTCAAGCCGGATGCCTTGCGCTATGTGCAACAACTGGCGGGCGCCTTTTATTCCACCACCTTCGGGCGCACCGATTATTCCAAAATGGCGGACCTCATCGACGAACTGGTCATCGCCGTCGAGGAGCGGAAGGTCGTTCAGCTCTCGTATCGTTCCTTGCAGGCCACGGAAACGGCGACCTATCCCGTCTGCCCTTACGGCTTTACGTTTCATCGCGGAGCCTTGTATTTGGTGGGTCTGGCCGTAAATCACGACGAGATTCGTCACTGGAAGATGAATCGCGTCGAAAACGTCGAAACGACATCGGAGACTTTCGATCTGCCCGAGGATTTCAGCTTGAGGGATCACCTCTCCAGGTCCTTCGGGATCTTTCGCGGAGAGGGCGATTATCATGTGAAGGTCATGTTCGCGCCGGAGGTGGCGCGGTACGTGACCGAATCGCAGTGGCACCCCTCCCAGAAGCTGATCCCTCAACAGGACAGAAGTCTAATCGCGGAATTCGAATTGGACGGCATCGAGGAGATCGCCCGCTGGATACTCAGCTTCGGCAAGTATGCGGAAGCGGTCGAGCCGCCCGAGTTGCGAGAGGCCCTGGCCGCCGAGATTGCGGAAATGAACGCATGCTATGCAGGCACGGGAGGGCGGCATTTTCGGACCGACTCGCCCGACGTGAGGGAAGATTCCAACCGGGGCGTTCGCGGATCCGCTTGCCGGAACGATAAGCATCATCGGAGGCGTGATCCCTACGATGCCGCGGTCACGTCGTCGCTGGCCGACTCCCACGCCGCCTTGCGCTCGTAGTAGTAGGCGGCGAAAGCGTGCCGTTCGATGGCCTGCCGTATCTCCTGCATGAGCCGCTGGTAATACGTGATGTTGTGCAACGTCAATAAGATCGGCCCCAGCATCTCCCGAGACATGAAAAGGTGCCGCAAATAGGCACGCGGGAATCGGCAGGCCGGGCAAGGGCAGCCGCTTTCGATGGGCCGCGCATCACGCTCGTAACGGCAGTTACGGATACGCACCGGGCCGTGGTGTGTGAAGGCCATGGCGTTCCGTCCGTTTCGCGTGGGCATGACGCAATCGAACAGGTCGATTCCACGCCAGACCGCCTCCAACAGATCGATGGGCCGACCTACCCCCATCAGATAACGCGGCTTCTCAAGCGGTAAATGCGGAGTCGTGATGTCCAGGATGCGATACATCTCGGCGGGCGTTTCTCCCACGCTCAAGCCCCCCACGGCGTAGCCTGGGAAGTCCATGGCCGACAATTCCTCGGCGCATTGCACGCGGAGGTCCTCCTCCAAGCCGCCCTGAACGATAGCAAAAAGCCGTTGGTCCGGCCGCTGCTGAGCTGCCCGACAACGCGCGGCCCAACGCAGGGAACGCTGCATTGCGTCGAGGACGGCTTGCCGTGGAGCTGGCAGGGCGATGACATGGTCGAGCGCCATGATGATATCCGCCCCGAGAGCCTCCTGAACGGCCACCGCGCGCTCGGGAGTTAAGGTGATGGTGGAGCCGTCGATGTGCGAGCGAAAGATGGCGGCCTGATCGTCCACACGAGTCAGTTTGGACAGACTAAAAATCTGGAAGCCACCGCTATCCGTCAAGATGGGGCCGGGCCAGCACGCGAACTCGTGCAACCCACCCAGATCAGCCACCACACGCTCGCCCGGCCGGAGCATGAGGTGATACGTGTTGGCCAGGATCATTTGGGTCCCCGTCGCCTGCAATTGCGAGGGCAAGATCCCTTTCACGCTGCCTTGCGTGCCGACCGGCATGAAAGCAGGCGTTTCCACGGTCCCGTGCGAGGTTGTCAGTCGCCCGCGACGAGCTCCGGACGCGGCGTCCTGCTGGAGCAATCGAAAAAACGGATCGTTCATGCGAGGGCATTTTGCGTGGCGTAACCGTTCACGAAACATGCGGGGCGACACGGCGCGCTGGGCACGATATCTTGTGCTTCCCTTCAGCAAAATCGGCGGCCACGAGCAGGGCGTTTTTGCTACACCTGGACTCTTGCAAGGTGCTCGATCCCCCTCTGACAGACGGGCAACCGTTCACGGGGGGAGTCGTTCACAGGGATTCTCCTCACTGCAAAACGGTTTGTCCTCCTGGCGTTTCGAGCGAAGCGAGAAATCTTCTCGACAGGGGTTAAGATTTCTCCTCGCTGGCGCTCGTCGCAATGACATCCCGCTCCACACTCATAAAACCTCTGGAACCTCTCACCCTCGTTGTTTCACAAGGCCTTTCCGTTACAGCTCAGCCGTGAACGGTTACGACAGACGGCAACAAATTGGAGCTTTGAGCAGTTCAGGAAACACAGAAAAGGTCGTTTTCACGGGAAACTGCCCTCACCCTACCATCTCCCGAGGGAAGAAAAAGCTTGTGAACCCAAGTTGCAAGAGTCCCGTGCTTATTTGGACGAACCCGCTCGTGTTACAGCCCGAAGTCCGCCGGACGGCATGATGTGCAGAGCATGGATTGCGAGGCGTTACGTCCCATCCCCACAAAATGTGGCGTCGGGCGAAAAACCTTGCCATGCAGTACTAGGCAGCCCCACTGCATGGATCAAGCCATGCCAGGGGTCAGGGATTACTCCCCACGTAGCTTGAGCCCAAACTCCCGGAGCCGTTCCCGGACCTCGTTCAAGCTGGTCACCCCGAAGTTCTTGCACTCCAGAAGCTCGTCGCCGGTCTTGCGGATCAGCTCGCCAATGGTATTGATGCCGAGACGCGCCAGGCACTTCCGAGCGCGGACGGAGAGGCTGATATCCGTGACGGATTTGGACAGGATGGGCTGATCCCCCAGGTCGGCGGGTTCTTCCTCTTCGGCGGAAATCGTCTCTGCATGTTCGTCCGGCAAGAGCTGGCCCAGCCGAAGCCCCTTGGAGGCCAGCATGTCTTTGATTTCCGCGAGGCTGGTTTCTCCGAAGTTCTTGCTGGCCAGCAATTCTTGCTCGGAACAGCGACAGAGGTCGCCCAAAGTGTTTATCCCCATCTTTTGGAGGCAATTCCTGCTGCGGACAGAAAGCTCAAAGTTGCTGACCGGCGTGGCAAGGATCTGAGCCAACCGGTCGTGCCTGCGAGCGGAATCGTCATCCAGGACCATGTTGCCCGCCGCCTGGGCGTCCTTCAAATACAATCGGACCCGACGGTGATCCGGATAGGCTTCCAAGACTCGTTGGTAGCACTTGACGGACTTTTCGTACTCCTCGCGATCTTCGTACAGGATTCCTAGATTGATCAAGGCCCCGAGATGCGGAGGGAAGCGTGAGACGCAGCGTTCGTAGAGCTGAAGAGCCTCTTCGTCGTTGCCGCGCCGATCGTTCTCCACCGCCAGGCCGAACAGCGCCCCGGCATGATACGGATCGGCCTGGATCACCCTTTCGTACAGGGCGACCACCTCCTCGGGATTGGCCTTCAATGCTGCGACGACCGCGCCCCGCTGATAGAGATATTCGGCGGTTTGCTCGATCGCGCCAGAGAGTTTGTCGAGGACGGATAGGGCCTGGGCCGGCTCGCCCTTCAGCCGCAAGGCCTCCGCCCGGGCCACGGCACACTCATCGGCGTTGTAACCGGCTGTCTGCGCGGCGGCAAATGATTCCAGGGCCGCTTCGTACTGCTCCACCGCCACGCAAGCCTTGCCGAGATAGAAATGCGCAAGCGCTCCACCGTCACCCTTTTTCAAGGCGGCAACCGCCTGCTGGTATCGACCAAGGAGGTAGAGGCAACATCCCAACCGCACGTTGCTGGCCGGGGTTTGCTCATCGCGGATTTCCAATTCACCCACGGCATCCCTGAGAACGCGAAACAGCGAGGAGTCCTCCGCCATGGCGAGCGATAGGCGGTGCACATCCTCCGGACCAAAAAGGGCGTTACTGAGCACGATCTGCCGCACATCGAATACCGTCGATTCGATCATCGCATTCTCCGGATGAAACTACCCAGCCGACAAAACAAGCTCGTGATTGGGAATGGCCGTCGATGAAGCCCAAACTGCCAGGACAAATCTCAGAGTGGTCCCAAGAGGAAAGGGAAAGACCCAACTTCGAGAGCATCCGACGGCGGAACCGTCCCGCAGCCGATTCCGCACGCGCATCCGCCACCCATTCGCCACGTTCGCCGTCCGTCTCGACAGCTCGTCACGGGACGCCACCCTTGGCCAGGTGGGATAATTCGTTTAAGAGCCAGCGAAGGGACTCGAACCCTTGACTTCTGCTTTACGAAAGCAGTGCTCTACCGGCTGAGCTACGCTGGCCCAGGTACCATTGCGGAGAACGGCTCGCGTTCCACGATAGCTATTTGGGTTATCCCTTTGGGCTAAGCCGAAACTTTTAACATACCACGATTTGCCCGCGTGACAAGACAGACTCCTAAAAAATATAA
>DYLS01000152.1:0-4907 GCA_020721965.1 Blastopirellula marina
CAACCCACGTTCTAATAACAACTTAAGCAATTAGCATGAGGGAAGTTTGGGTTAAGAACGCGCCGGGGTAAGAGAGAGGAGGAGATATGTGTTCCCAAAATGCGAGAAATGCGCAGCTCTCACAAAAAGAGGAAGATAGAAAAGCGTGCTAGCTCATGCTCTTGCTTTTCGATACGTCCGTTTGGCGGGCAGCCGTCAGCAAGTCGTCGGCACCGTAGGACCGACAAATCGCGGCGGCTCTGCGTCCTAGCTGTTCGGGGAGGTCGGGACGCCCCAGCACGGACACTTCGATCTTCTGTTTGCCGTCCGCGGAGAGGACACGGCCAGTCAAAAGCAGGTGGCCGCCTGCCATCCGCGCCCAAACCGCGATGGGGGCTAAACAACCTCCGCCTAATTCGGCGAGAAATGCGCGTTCTGCCGTCACCGCGGCCCGGGTGTGTGGATCGTCCAGCGGGGCCAACAAAGGAATGATTTCGTGGTCCTCGGTTCGAGTCTCGACAGCCAGCGAGCCCTGACCGGCTGCGGGGAGGAGATAATCTGGCAGCAGGGGGAAATGAGGGAAATCAGTTAAGCCGAGCCGAAGAATCCCCGCCTCCGCGAGAACCAATCCGTCGAGATCGCCACGCTTTAGCTTTTCCAGGCGTGTCTGTACATTCCCGCGAATGGGGTGAATGCGTAAATCTGGTCGGATATGCAGCAATTGCGAGATGCGGCGGCGGCTCCCGGTGCCAATGATGGCCGCCCGAGGTAGGTCGTCGGGCGAGCACCGTGAGGGCGAAAGTAAGATGTCGCCAGCCGGTGCGCGACTGGGAACTGCGGCCAACGTCAGGCCGGGGACCTCCACGGTGGGAAGGTCCTTCATGCTGTGCACGGCGATATCCACTTCAGCCGCAAGCAGTGCGTCTTGAATGGCCTTGGTGAACACGCCGACCGTTCCCAGGGCATCTAACGACTGCCGATTCCATTGATCACCGTGCGTTACGATGGGGACGATTTCGACATCGATCCCATTTGCCCGCAGCCGGTTCGCGACGTAGTCGGCTTGCCAACGAGCCAGGGAGCTGCCACGGGTCCCGATGCGAAATGTCCGCACCATGCTTCCTTTCTCTGAATCTCGGGGGGGTCGCCGCTATATCGGCCGCAAGCGCAGAAGGTAGTAATTTCAAATTAGCAATCTCAAATTAGCAATCACATATTGGCAATCTCAAATATAAATCCTTTAAGGGCAAATCCACTTGACAGCAGGGTGTATCCAGTATCTCTTGCGATACGATATATTCCATCACTGCAAGATATTGAATCAAGCAGACAATCGTGCGCTGTCGCATTAAGCGTTGATCGGAACCTCTGGGGGATGTTCGAACATATACTGGGCGGGTTGTGGGGGAGCAACCACTCCGCAACTTACAATAAACTGAATCGCCTGGTCGATGGAAACGTCGAGGTCGATGGTGTCCTTTTTCGGCACCGTGACGGTAAATCCCGTCATGGGGGCAGGAGAGGTTGGAATAAAGACCGCTAGAACTGGCTCGTTGGCCGCGCTACGAATGCCGCTGAAGCTTTCGCCTGTTACCAGCCCTATCGACCAAATTCCTTTTCGCGGGTATTCCACGGCCACGACGCGGCTGAACTCCATTTTCCGTTGAGCTAACAGGAAGTCGCTTACTTGTTTTACGGAGCCGTAAATGCTGCGAACAAGAGGGAAAGAAAAGAAGGCCGACTCGATCGCCGCCCAGACCAGGCGACCAACTCGAGCCGCCACGAATTTGCCGAGCAGGTACAAAGTGAGGATCAGCGTTGCCACCAAAAAAGGAAGAATGATATGCGGCTTCAGGTAGCGGAGCTGGATGTATTGTCGATAGCACTCCTGTGCATCGGCAGGAATCGCGTCCTCTCCAAGCTTTTCTTTCAGATACTCGACGACTTGTTTGCTGATGAACTTGCCACTAGGAAGCCGTGTGTAGGTCTTTCCGTTCAATTCCACTTCCGAATCGCGTCGCTTCGCATCCGGAATCGATGATGCCGGATTGATATCCGCGATATAAAGCATGATTAGATCGCGGGTCCCATCCGTCAGCGGGCGGAAGATGTAAACATTGATGGTGGTAACAATCCAAATGAGAATGACGAACGTCAATAACGGGGGTAGCACGGTCGCCAATCCCCGCCAGACTGCGATCTTGAATGGGTCTAACGGGCTGGGACGCCGGAATCTCTTTCCCGCCGCCGACGCGCCAGGGCCGGGTTCCGCCGACGACGAATGGCATGTGTTTTGTGGTTGGCTTGCCGAGGGGGTAGTGCCATCCGACATATCCGGGTGACCTCCGTTTTAGTAGCCCATATCCTTGCTTAATACTCCCATGGGCCGGTGATGCACTTCACGAGCCGATCCTTTTCGGGCGTATGGGTAGGATAGTTTCTGGGCTTCATATAAGTTTAGGCTATTCCAGACTCGCGGGGTAGCTTCTCCCAACCTGGGATTGCGGTTCCGAGGGCCGCCTCGCGGGCCTGATCCCAACTTTCCCGATGGGGAGCTCGCTGCGGGCAAGGGAGCAGGGACGCTGGCGATATCAACTGCAAAGGATAATGGATAGTGGCGATGTCAAGCGATTATGGTGTGATCCCCTTGCGCCCTGGCAATCACGGCCACGGCAACATTCACAGCCCCTGCCCGGCGGAGCACCTTTGCCGCCTCGTGGCAAGTTGCTCCGGTGGTCAGCACGTCGTCGACCAGGAGCACGTTGCGACCATCAAGGGGGCGATAGCGTGCGGGCTTGCTGCGATCGGACGCCTGCCGATTCGCAGA
This sequence comes from Blastopirellula marina, assembly GCA_020721965.1. GTDB lineage: Bacteria > Planctomycetota > Planctomycetia > Pirellulales > Thermoguttaceae > Thermogutta. The sequence continues at coordinate 2,807 of DYLS01000152.1, forward strand.
GAGCCACCCCAAGACCAGGCCACGTAATCGCTCCGCCAGACGTGGCTGAACTGCAAAGGCTCCACGAACATTCCGAAAACGTGCCTTCCGTTTGAGACCGCGCTGCCGTTGGGTCCTGCGGACACGTCGCAAGATGCGAAAGTCATAGGGGATGGCGAGGAACCCAGCCAGCACTTTGGCAATCCACTCAGGGCCACAGGTTCCGCGTACCCGGGCCTGGGAGCGGTGATGAGGGATCGGAATCACCAGATCGCAGTTCAAATTCCGGAGCGATTCGCCGCGGGTGAGAGGCAGCAGTTGAGCCAGGGCAACGCAAAGGCCGTTCCCGTCCGGCCTTTTCGTTTTGAGGACAGCCTCCGCCATAGCCTCGTGGTATGGGCCGAGGGCTAGGACCTGGCCAAAGGCGAACTTCTCGCCACGACACCAGTTGCAGTCTATTTCCGTGGGCTGATGGTCCGCAAATCCTCCGCACCGGGGACACATCCGTAGTTCGGGGTCCCACAGCTCGGCAATGCAGGAATCGCACAACAGAATCGACCGCGTAGGGGCGGCGAAAGACGCATCGGGTGAGTTCTTATCGGCAGTCGATGCCGCTCCGATGCGATTGCCCTTAACACGCATATCGGCTTGGCACAATTCGCAGTAAGGCGGAAAAACGACGTCAATCGCTGCCTGGAGCATGATTTGGCCGGGCGTGAAACTCACTCGGAGAGGCATGGGTGGAAGCTCGTCTTTACCCTGTTAGCCTGGCATTTCCGCTTCAGGAGACAAGAGATCGCTTGGCGACGATGCGTCTCAATCTGCTGCCGCCGTATCCGTATCACTCAATTTCTGGTATCGCCGTAAACGCAGAACCCTGGCGAGAATCCCATCGAACGCCGCATCGGACAAGACCCTTCTTGCGATTGTGAATGCCTTTGCGTTGGCAGGCACCGCATAGCGACGCCGGGGGTGTTTGGCTTGGATGGCCCGTAGCACCGCTTGCGCCACGATCTCTGGGCCGGGAGCGGAACGGTAGGCGTCCACGACGGCTTCTCGAAATCCGCGGCGAGCCGGATGATAATCTGGAGGATCGGCCGAGGCGTCGAGCAGGGCCAGGGCCGTACTGTCGAAGTCGGTCTTGATGGCACCCGGTTCGATGACCACCACACGGACGCCGAGAGGGGCCGTCTCCAGCCGCAAGGCGTCGGAAATGGCTTCCACGGCGTGTTTCGTGGCGGAATACCATCCGGCGAATGGGATCGCGAGCTTGCCAACCACGGACGAGATATTGACCACGATCGGTGACTGACCCCGTCGCAGCAACGGCATCGCCGCTCGGGTAACTCGCCCCAGCCCGAAAACGTTGACCTCGAATTGTCTGCGCACGTCTTCGTCGGATGCCCCTTCGATCGTTCCGTACAGTCCGAATCCGGCATTGTTGACCAGAACATCCAATTTGCCATATTCCCGGGCGATATGTGCGGCCGCCGTGGAAACGGATTGGGCATCGGCCACGTCCAGGGGCAGGGGTACGATCGTGGGACGGCGCAGCTCATCCAATTTTTCCGAGCGCCGGGCAGAGGCCAAGACGCGGTAACCGTTGTCGGAAAGCAGCGTGGCAATGGCCCGGCCAATACCGCTCGATGCCCCCGTCACCCAGGCAATCCTGTCCATCGCGATCCATCCTATCGTTCATTGATTCACGCGTAGCGAAGACAACTCGCCGGATGATTCCGTTTCGTCATCGCAATCCTGTCGGCAAGGCCGTACACCATTTTACGGAAGGGGCTTCCCAGTCGCGACTCGGCCAAAACGAGCTTCGCCGGTCAAATCGTCGTGTCCGCCGATCTCACCAGACGGCTTTCGCACGACTTTCGCAACTGGCAGCCGAGTTTGGACGCCGGAAATATTTTTCATACGAACGGCAAGAACCATCGAATAGCTTTCGTCGTCGAGAGGCTGCGATGCGGGACCTCAGCCATGGTACGCCAGTCGCCTAGTCATGGTTTACGCGATGAAGATGTTTGCACACGCACAGTTGGTCTGCGACCAGACCCGGGAAAGTGGCCTGTTGTGGATGGCTGCGATTTTTACTACTGTGGAATCGCACTCATCCTGC
>DYLS01000152.1:5007-8768 GCA_020721965.1 Blastopirellula marina
TCATCCTGCTTTCGGGGAATCAGGCTCATTGTGGTCTCGTGAGACCACGCCCATCTTGTTTGTGTCGAAACACGCCTAGACTTGCCGCGGTTAACCTGCGAAAATATCGGTTGAACATCGGTGAAATTGTCCCGTTGCGACCAACGGCTCCCGTGTGGCCAAGTCCAGCATTGCGCGGCCAATGGAGTTTGGAACGACGGAACGAATCGTTTCCTTAGCAGGAGGATCGTTACATGGTGCGGCATTTGGCGGCGATAGCGGGTTTGGTCGCAATTTGTGCGTTTAGTTTGGGATGTGGGCGGGAGTCCCAGCCGCAGCCCAGTGGGGCGAATGCGCCGCCACAGGCGTCGTCGCCCGAGCAAACGATGTCCCCAACGCCGCCTCCGCCTCCCGCGGTACCAGAAGCTGCCATGGGGTCGCAGCCGGAAGCCCCGCCCAGTAGCCCACCCGCCACAGATTCGGGGACGGATGAAACAAAGGCGGGGCAGCCTTCTTCGAGCAGCGATAATGCAGCATCCGACGACGATGATTCTATTCGGCCAGGCCGCATCGCCAAAGCATTGCTTCGCGCGGCTGGGGCCGCCATTCCGATTCCACGACAGCTCGGGATCGGCACGAGAGACGTCAATCCGCGGGGCGGTGAAGAGGCACCGCCCTTCCGCCCGTGAGGCCGGGACGCGAATGGACGCCCCTCGTTCGATGAAGAGTTGACCTTCGATGAAGAAGTGATCTTGGCGGCATCCCCAGGGTGCTGAACGTTTGTCCCGCCGTGTGTCTCGTCGTGATTCGGCAGCAGCGGCGTCTGCCTGGCGATGCCTGACGCTCCCTGAGGCTGCCAGCGTTTGCTGGCCAATAGGCTTCCCCTATTCAGGGAAATGAAGCCCGGCGGATGTTCTTATCGCTCGTTGCGTGCCGGTTACGGTTCTGGCACGCAGCGAATCTCGTCGATTTCGAAATCGACGTCTGATTTGTTGGCAGGATCCAGCCTCAACGATGTGATGAGACCCCGCCAGCGTTTGGATTCCGCGACATTCAACGCCAGGTCGTGAAATTGGCCGTCGCCGACGATGCGAAAACCGATGCTATTGGCCTCACTGGGCGGCGAACCAGGCGATCCCCAGAACAATTGGCCCCTCTCGTCTTGATTCGATTTCATGCGGACCACAATCTGTTGGACGCGATCCGCTTCGATCATGAGCGGCGGGCTGGAAAGGTACGGATCGGAGCCGCGCGTCTTGCCGATCAATCTGCCCTGCGTGACCTGAGCTTGCAACTGCGAATTGGGAGTCCAGCCCTGGAGGTCCCCATCCGTGTTGAAATCCCAGTGGCTCCTCAGCGGAGTCTGCGGCAAGTCGTATGGCCCGCGACCGAGATCGCCGGGCACCAACTCGGGCGGGCGGGGACCGCCAGGGCAAAACGCATCCCGAAGCACCTCCAAATCGCGAAAGCCTCGCTCCGCGCATGGTTCGATGTAGCTGCCCTCGCCCCATTCGTTCCAAGGCCCGATGGCGATGATTCGCTTGCCGGTTTGATCGGCGTAGCGCCGCGCTTCGCGGCACAACTGGCCGAAAGCCTCGGGCGTACGGTCGCTAATGACCCATGATCGTGTACCATGCCACGGGCGTGCATCCCATCCGGTCTCCACGATTGGCATGTAAAGCAATCCAGAGGATCGGGCATCCGCCTGGCGCCAGACTTCTGGTGAGGTTGCCACGACATCCTGGAACGGAAACTGCTTCGACCCTGCCTTCTGCGCTGCCAATAGGAACGCATGGTACGAAGTGAACGCCTCGTAGCCCTCTGCTTTCAGGCGTTGGCAAGCGGCCTCGCTGTCGTGATCGCTCATCGCTACGAAATATATCCCCGGCAGCCCCGCCGCTCTCGCCATCTCTTGAGACATGGCGTACAATTTGGCTGCTGCCTCGCTGCCTCCGACATCGTTGCGGATATTCGCCGGTGCCCAAATGAACACGGCGGGGCGGCCGTCGATGCGGTAGTACTCCTTCATCCCGAAGTAATTGTCGATCCAGTATTGAGTCACCTTCCGCCAGTCCTCTGCCGAGTGGGTGTGGGGGGAATTATGGTTGGCCCACATTACGGCCCATTGCAGATACGGCCGAAAACGCGACTTCATGTAGGCGTTGTGGAGCCAATGCTCCAGGTGCCGCTGACCTTGACACCAATACCAATCCACCATGAAGAATTTGATGCCATGCTCGACGGCCCATTTGATCTGCCAGTCCGCGCACTCCGGATTCGACTCGTCGTACCAACCGAGCACCGGCTTTCGCATCGGGTAGTTGAGGATGGGTTGCCAGCGGGACATCGAATCCCAGCCCGGGAAGTAAAAAACGCCAATCTCGTAGGGCGATTCGACGGGTTGAGGTGGCGGAATGTACTCGTTGGAGGCGACTCGCGGCGAATCGGAGAATGGAATTTCGGCTGTGGCCGTCACCGTCGGGTGATTCGCGGAGCGCAGCTCCACCTTGGCCTCCACGGTGCTTGCGGCCGAGCATTCGATCTTCCAGGAGAGGGTCGCGGGCATGAGGTACGTTAGCCGATCGATCCGCTGCTCGTTTTGCCCAATAACGCGGCATTGAGGTGGGACCGTCAGCACGGCTACCGCGTCACGCACCGCCTCGCCACCGAGATTACGCACCAAGAGGGAGAGTTCCACCGGGCGATGGACCCGATTCACACCCGTTGTGGAACTAAAGAAGCCAATCTCTACTTCAGGGGGACCGCTAGGGGATGCGGCGACTTCGATTGCCTCGACAGTCACGTGGGCATCGGGAACGTCGGTGGGCTGAATCCCGACGAAAATCACCTGCCCCGCCCAGGTCCTCATCTGATCGGCTTCGATGTGGTAGGAGTGCATCTTGCCGTCGGCACAAATGGGAAACGTCAGCGTGTCCAGTCCGTAGCGATCGTTGGAAACAGCAAGGAGGCGGCCGGCGATCCCCTTGTCAACCGCCATTCGCACCGTGACGTACGAGTAGTTGCTTGCTGGAGCCGAAAGCTTGGGACTCAAAACCACGGGAGACATGCCCACGGATCGAAGGCGCAAGCCATCAGCTCCCGTTCCCGCGATGTCGACGTCCTGCCAGGGAATCCAGTCGAGGGCATCAGCCGGGAAGTGCCAACCGAGGCGGGGGGAATTGGGGACGGGGGGGCGCTCCGCGATACGGATCCATTCAATCGAAAACTCCTTAGCAGCCGGTGGATCCAATCGCAACCGGATGATTTTGTTTGCCGCGTGCCAAAAAGGAGTGACACGATACACGTGGTACCCTTCGTCAGCGAATACACTGAATCGGCATGCCTTTTCCTCGCTGAAGCCTCCAAATTTTCCTTCCAATGTCTCGGTCCAAAATAGCTGCGCTTCCCCGCCCCCGGAGGCCCTCATGCGAATCTCGACGTACTGGAACGGGGTGGCGGGAATCTCAAATGCTGGGCTTAAGAGGATCGGATCGGTGCCTATGACTTCCCCTCGCACGCCCTCTTCTCCGGATCGCAGGTTGCGAACATGGCCATTTGCGGTCCAGCCTTGAAGATCTCCTGGCCGATCAAAACGCCATTCGACCAGAACTTGGTCGGCATACACGGCCAGCGGAAGAGACATCGAGCACGCAGCAACGGCCAAACCTAGCCACCGGGACCTCGCAATCTTGGGAAAAAGGCGCTGAACCAACATTGTTTCCTCCTCCAGGCGAGTCATGCCCTCACTGTTTCGAGATGCAATTCCACGACGGAGTTCAGAG
>DYLS01000329.1 GCA_020721965.1 Blastopirellula marina
ATGAGCGAAAACAGCACGCAGCAAGGATTAGCGGGGCACGGAGCTTTTTTCCAGGACACGAACCTATCGGCCAACGAAGCGGAAGCGGCCACGGCGTGGGTACGCAGTCACGTTGACCGGCGCAGCATGGACCTGGGCGAGCGGATGGACGACATCCGCGAGCACATGTGGGCACTGGAAAAAGAAGGTGAAATCATTGTTCACCGCATCACCGATGACCACAAGCCCATTGAGGTAGAGACTCTCTATGGCTGGAAAAAGCGGATTCCCACCAATCAGCTCTGGCATCACAAGAGCTGCGGCCAGTGCGGCAACATTCCCGGCTATCCCACCAGCCTGATCTGGTTCATGAACCACTTCGGCACCGACTATCTGGACGAAACCGACCAGACCTCCTGCACCGCCTGGAACTACCACGGCTCCGGCATCGGCAATGTTGAATCCCTCGCCGCCGTCTTCCTGCGCAACTTCCATCAGGCCTATGTCTCCGGCAAGCAGCACGGCTTTGAAAACGGCCACTTCTACCCGCTGGTCCACTGCGGCACCTCCTTCGGCAACTACAAGGAAATCCGCAAGTACCTGATCGAATCCGCCGAACTGCGCGAAAAGGTCAAGAAGATCCTCGGCAAGCTCGGCCGTCTGGTCGATGGCAAGATTGTCATTCCTGAAGAAGTCGTGCACTACAGTGAATGGCTGCACGTCATGCGCAACCGCATTGCCAGCGAACTGCAGACCATCGACATGAGCAACATCCGGGTGACCACCCATGCGGCCTGTCACTACTACAAGATGGTGGCGGAAGACGCCATTTACGACAACAGCATTCTCGGTGGCAACCGCACGGCGGTCGGCACCTCGGTCGCCCAGGCCCTGGGAGCCCAGGTCATCGACTACTCCACCTGGTACGACTGCTGTGGCTTTGGCTTCCGGCACATCATTTCCGAGCGCGAATTCACCCGCAGCTTCACCATGAACCGCAAGATCAAGGTGGCCCGGGAAGAAGCCAACGCCGACGTCATGATTGGCATCGACACCGGCTGTATCACCACCATGGACAAGAACCAGTGGATCGGCAAGGCCCATGACATGAACTACAGCATCCCGATCATTGCGGACGTGCAGTTGGCTGCTCTGGCCTGTGGTGCCGATCCCTTCAAGATCGTCCAGCTCCAGTGGCATGCTTCACCCTGTGAAGATCTGGTGGAAAAAATGGGCATCAGTTGGGACAAGGCCAAAGCCGACTTCCAGGAATACCTCAAACAGGTCGAGCAGGGGAATGTGGAATACCTCTACAACCCCGAACTCGCCACTAATCAACATATCAACATGAAAGCGGGCGC
>DYLS01000330.1 GCA_020721965.1 Blastopirellula marina
TCCGATGCACGGGCATTGTACCAGCAAAATTCCAAGGATAAAGGGAAGTTCCACGGTCGACGTGTTTTTTTCTGTGTCCTCTGTGGTGAAGGGGATAGGGGTTGGTTTTCTCGGTTTTCTCTGTGTCCTTGTATGTTTACCTTGTATGTTTACCTTTGCCCTTTGACCCGACGGGGTTGAAGGGTGGGGAAGCGGTAGACCGATTATGTCCTGGCTAAAGCCGACACAGAGCTGGGTCGCCGCTTCCTGTGTTACTGAAATCCGAGCAGTTGCCTGGGCCCGAGCCCGAATTTTCGCAAGAGAGGATCGAGTAAGACCATGAACACTTCTACGGTTTTTGTCGGTATTGATGTGGCCAAAGAGACCCTCGATGTTCATCTGTTGCCCGCAGGCGAGCACTGGACGCTTCTCAACAATGAGGCGGAGGTTGCCGAACTGGCCAAGCGCCTGTGCGCCTTGAAGGCAGACACCCTGGTGGTGCTGGAGGCGACGAACGTGTTCTGGCAGGTTGCCGCCACCGTGTTGGCAAGCGCCGGGTTGCGCGTGGCCGTGGTCAATCCCCGCCAAGTGCGGAACTTTGCCAAGGCCCTGGGCGTGCTGGCCAAGACCGACCGGATTGACGCTGAAGTGCTGGCCTTGTTTGCCGAACGGATCCGCCCGCCGGCGCGCCCTTTGCCCGACGCCCAGTGCCAGGTGGCCGCCGAACTGCTCTCGCGCCGCGCCCAGCTCATGGGCATGCGGGTCGCCGAGAAGAACCGTCTGGCCACCGCCCGCGCCAAACAGGTGCGCAAGGATATCGAGACCACGCTGAGCTTCTTGGAGAAGCGGCTTCACGCCATGGACGAGGAGCTCGACCAGTGGCTCAAGACTACCCCCATCGATCAGACCCGCCTTAACCTGCTGACCTCCTTTGCCGGCATCGGGCCCCAGACCGCCCGCACCCTGGCCATCGCCCTCCCGGAGCTGGGCTCCCTGACCGGCAGACAAATCAGCGCCTTGGTGGGGGTGGCACCCATGAACGATGACTCCGGAAAACACCAGGGGCAGCGTCACATCCGCGGCGGTCGGAGCATGGTGCGCACCAGCCTCTACATGCCCACCTTGACCGCGATCCGCTGCAACCCGGTCATCGCTCAGTTCTATCAGCGCTTGGTTAAAGCCGGCAAGCATCACTACGTCGCCATCACCGCCTGCATGCGTAAAATCCTGATCATCCTCAACGCCATGCTGAAATCCGGACAACCCTGGACACCACAACACCACTTGACATGAAACGCAGTTGCTCTGTGGTGAGATATAAATCAATTGATTGCATATATCACATTGAGAGGTGAGC
>DYLS01000331.1 GCA_020721965.1 Blastopirellula marina
AGGTGTCTTCGACCTGGATGATCAGTTTGCCCTCTTCCTCGGGCGTGCGGGCCGCATTGGTGACCTCCGCCACCTTGCCGCGCACAAAGTGCGTCTCCTCGTCGAGCAGGCGTTGGTAGAACTCCTCATAGCCCTTGCCTGGCGTGCGAATGTCAATGTAGAAGTTGTACACCTCGGCGCCGGTGCGCTCGTGGACGAGGTGGGCAAACTTCAAACTCTGCATACAGCAGATGGCCGAGCAATAGGGGTTGTAGTTTTGGTCGCGGCTGCCCACGCAGTGGACGATGCCGACGGCTTTTGGGGCGGTCTTTCCATCTTGCAGGACGATCTTGCCCCCGGTGGGACCAGCGGCGTTGCAAAGGCGTTCGAATTCCAGGCTGGTGAAGACATTGGGCAGCCGTCCGTAGCCATATTGTGGAATACGGCGCGCGTCGAACAGGTCGTAGCCGGTGGCAAGGATAATGTTCCCGACCTGCACGGTGATTTCCTCGTCTTTCTGGTCGAACTTGATCGCGCCGGTAGGACAGAACTTTTCGCAAGCCTTACACGTGCCTTTCTGGAAATACGCGCAGTGTTCACGGTCAATCACCGGCCAGTTGGGAACGGCCTGCGGGAAGGGCGTGTAAATCGCCTTGCGCTTGGCCATGCCGACCTCGAAGACCTCATCGGTCACTTTCCACGGGCATTTTTCCTGGCACACGCCGCAGCCGGTGCAGAGCGATTCGTCCACGTAGCGGGCCTTCTTGCGGATGGTCACGGTGAAATTGCCCACATAGCCCGATACTTTTTCGACCTCGCTCCAGGTCAGCAGGGTGACGTTTTTGTGGTGGCCTACGCTGACCATCTTGGGGGTCAGGATGCAGGCCGAGCAGTCCAGGGTGGGGAAGGTCTTGTCGAGTTGCGCCATGTGCCCGCCAATGGAGGGTTCCCGCTCGACGAGAACCACGTGATTGCCGCTATCGGCGATCTCGAGCGCGGCCTGGATGCCGGCGATGCCGCCGCCGACGATCAGGACGTTTGGATTGATCGGGACGAAGAGCGTTTCCAGCGGCTGCTGATGCGCCACCCGGCTGACGGCCGCCGCTACCAGCGCCTTGGCCTTTTTGGTCGCCTCGATTTTGTCGGTGGTGACCCAGGCATCCTGTTCGCGGATATTTGCCATCTCGAACAGGTAGGGATTCAACCCGGCGCGCTCGCAAGCGCCGCGGAAGGTCGCTTCATGCAGGTGCGGCGAACAGGAGGCCACCACCACACGCGTCAGCCCGAGTTCCTGGATGTCTTTCTCGATCAATTCCTGGCCCGGGCTGGAACACATGAACTTGTAATCGCG
>DYLS01000332.1 GCA_020721965.1 Blastopirellula marina
TCCCGGGCTCGTTTCATGCTCTTTTGTGAGGGTTCCCGTTGCAGGAAATAGGCTCGTTTCCCTGTTCGGACCAGAAGGCGTCCTGACAACTTCTTCCGAAGGGTGCAGCCAAGGAAATCGAATGATCCTTTCCCCCAGCTCAACTCCACTCGTTTTGTCTTGTCAGGGTGCAGTTCCAGCTTCAAGCGTTGAAGGATGAGCCGGATTCGCCGCTCCGCTTCCGCGCAGTCGGCAGGGGTGCGACACATCACCACGAAGTCGTCCGCATACCGGACCAGCAGACCGAGGTGAGCACACTTTCCTTCCCATACCTCATCGAGATACGAAAGGTAGACGTTCGCCAACAACGGTGAGATCACGCCACCCTGCGGCGTTCCACTCACCATCGCGGTTTCCCGTCCCTCCTCCAGGACTCCCGCTTGCAGCCACTGACGGATCAGCTTCAGCACCCGACGGTCACTCACCCGACGCTCCACCCGCTTCATCAGAATCTCGTGATCGAGACTGCCGAAGAAATCTCGGATGTCCGCATCCAGTACGTGGTTCCCACCGCGTGCCCCTTCCTCGCGGAGTCGCTCCAGGGCCTGCGTTGCACCGCGTTTCGGCCGAAATCCATACGAACCGGATCGGAAATCGGCCTCGAAGATCGGCTCCACCACCAGTTTTGTTGCTGCCTGGACCACCCGGTCCCGAACGGTCGGAATTCCCAATGGCCGTTTCTTTCCATCGGCCTTCGGTATGTAGCATCGCCGCACCGCCTGCGGTCGATACCCGCCTGCGCGGAGTATGGTCTGGATTTCCTCCAGGAACCTTTCCTCGCCATACTCCCGGATCATCTCGACGGTCTGGGAATCCACGCCCGCCGAGCCTCCGTTCCGCTTCACCCGCTTCCATGCTTCCTGAAGGACGTCACGCCTCCAGATGCGGTCATACAGCGCATGGAACCGGCGCCCCGGCGACCGCTTGGCCGCCGCCCACAGCCGACGTTGGAGTTTTCGCACGTTGTCGAGAGGCTTCCGCCCCCCGGGGTGATTGGATCGGATCTGCTGTCCGACCATGCCCTTGCGCTTACCTCCGCTTTCGGCACGACCAAAGCAGGGGGCTCTCCCTCCAGCCGCTTTCACGGCCATCATCGGTACTATACCCCCCTCGGACTCCCGCTGCGCAGCACACGCTTTCGCCTTCGGCTTATACGTGTTGCCCGACCGTGACAACGGCAGCGCAGACGGGTCTCCCCTGTTCCGTGTGTCTCCTTGAACGCGTGTCGCTCCCCGTACCCCGGAAGGGTCCCCATGGCTTTCTTCTCCGGTTTCCTGCCATGGG
>DYLS01000153.1 GCA_020721965.1 Blastopirellula marina
ATCCAAACAAATAACTTCGCGATGTCGTGGTACGTCGCGGATGCCGCGTAAACGACGACAGGGCCGCAGGCTCAGTTGTTGGCCCACTGCCGTTGCAGCGGACTCACGGGAGCAGCTCCACGGCGGCCCAAAGGCTGGGGTCGGAATCGTAGGGCAGTGGTTCGCCCGTGGCGAAGACGCGCGTGCCCGCGATCGGGTCGTGCACCACGTATTGCAGTCCGATTCGTGGGAACTCCAGCGGGTCATAGCCGGTGAGGGCGGATCGCGAGACGAAGGCATCCAATATCCAGCCGTCAGGGAGCGGCTTGGCGATGGCCGCCAGGGCATCGGCTGGAACGGCGTTGGGCATGGCCTTGGCGTTTGGCACGGGCCGCCACGATGCGATGGGAATCAGGCGCCCCGAAGTGCCGTCTCGCATGTGGAAATCGAAGCGGTGGCAATACCTTCCCGAACGATGCACGTTGCGAACGTCCCGGGTGTCGATGAAGAGCCGCACGAGAGGCCCCTCTTTCGATGCCGAGCGAGATGCCTCTTTCGATGCCGATCGGGATGATCGGGAGGCAGTGGTCCCAGCCCGCTTGAGCTGGAAGGCGAAGGCCAAGCCCTCGTCGCTCCAGGCCGCGCGGACGTCCAGGCCCGAAGCCGAATGGTCCAGCCCCGGCAGGTCTGGCAGGCGATACTCCTCGTCCAGCTTCGCGCCCGACGAGGTCCAAAGCGGAGACTTTCCGTGGCAAAACACGGAAAACCGAAACAGTTGCCGCGAAGGCAGATGAAGTTCCGCAATCGCTCTACGTATGTCGTCCGTCATGAGAATGCGTGATGTCCTCGGCTCTGGTCCAATCGCACTCCAAGTCTGGCAGGATTCGCCACGATCTGGGATCGCAATCCGGCGCCCAGCCGTCGCTGGCTTTTCTCACCGGGCCAGCGCCGTCGGCGAGGCAGCCAGTATCTATGCTCCGACTTTATTCTCGAACTTTATTCTCCAACTCTATTCGTCAACTCTATTCTCCAGATTTATTCGCCGCCTCTATTCGCCGTCGAACGCGAATTCAGCCTGCCGGGATGCCGGCCCGCTGAGCCAGACCTTGGCGGTCTCTATGGCGTCGCGTAACAAAGCCTCCATTTCCGACTTGCCCAATTGATCGGCACTCGCAATGCTTACCCGAACCCGGTCTTCCCGTTTTCCGGGACGACATTCCGTGGGAAAACTCAAGGCCGACAATCGCCCCCTGGTGAAATGCATCTTGGGTGCCCGAAACACCAAATACAGCCCCTCCAGCCGCTTTGTATGCAGGTAACCGAAGATCGGGCCGGAATCTCCGCCGAAACGCAGCGGAATCGACTGCCGATTACCGGGGATCGGCACAAGCGCGGACTCGATGGTCGTAAGAAGCTGCAAGGTCTTTTCGACCCAGGCAACGTCCCAGCTTGGGCGTCTTCCCGCGGGAAAGCCCCGGGGCGAGGTATGCCAGGCCATGCCCAGCTTAATCCAGGGGCGCAAGATATCGCTGCTCAAGCCCCTGCCCCGATCGCCAATCCGAAAATAGCCTTCGATCGCCTGATCCAGGAACTTCCAGAACTCGGGACGATCGACTTCGCTCCACGACAGGATCGCCAATTCGATCTCTTGCCGCGGGCGGATGAGCCGGACCTTGGTGCGATTCTCAGTACCGTAAAGAGGAATACCGGAAACGGCGTTCAGAGGCTTCAAGTCCAGCCGGCCGATCAGCTCACTGCGCTGAAACGTGTTGGCGGCTACGCGGAACTTGAGTTTCAGCATCCATTCCTCGGCGGTAATGGCGTGCATGAACCAGCCGCGGGAGGCATTCGGCCCAATGATTTCCACAATGCTGCGGTGCTCCCAATGGACGGGTGCGAAGCGGCCGGTGGCCTCGATGTAGTTCACGACGGTCTCCAGAATCCGCCCCTCCCAGCGACGCTGCCGCCCGTTGCGAGCGATGTTCCCGTGGATGTGCCAACGTGGTCCGTCCAGCTCCCAGGGGGATTTGACTGCGCGGCCGACATCCTCGATCTCCATGTCGCCCGGCGCAGCCCGGGCTTCCGCTTCCGGATCGTAGATGGCTCGCTGTTCATACGGTCCGGCGGCCAGTACCGGCTCCAGCACTTCAGCGGTGTAGGAACGAAAGGGCGGTTTCCCAGCGGCGACTTTCTTACGGCCGTTCCTCCCCACCTGATCCCGCCGCACTTTTTCATGCTGGACCAGGTCCTCCGGCGTCCCCACGGCCACGACATATCCGCCTTCGTCTCCGGCCTCTGGACCGAGATCGACAATCCAATCGGCCGACTTGATCACGTCCAAGTTGTGCTCGATGACGACCACCGTGTTCCCCAAATCCGTTAGTTTGTGCAGCACCGTCAGCAGGCAACGGACATCCTCGAAGTGCAAGCCGGTGGTGGGTTCGTCGAGCAGATAGAGCGTGCGACCGGTGTCGGGCCGGGCCAGTTCGGCGGCCAGTTTCACCCGTTGGGCCTCCCCGCCGGATAGCGTGTTCGCCGGTTGCCCCAATTGCAAGTAACCTAGCCCCACGTCGCACAGCAGTTGCAAGATGCGACGGATGCGCGGGATGTTCTGGAACAGCCTCAACGCGTCGCTGCACGGCAGATCGAGCACATCCGAAATGGACAGGCCGCGGTACTGTACCGCCAACGTCTCGGCATCGAATCGCCGACCGCCGCAGGCGTCGCACGGGATCCAAACGTCGGGCAGAAAGTGCATTTCCACGCGGATCTTGCCAGCCCCCTCGCACTTTTCACAGCGCCCGCCCGGCACGTTGAAGCTGAATCGCCGCGGTGAGAATCCGCGGATCCTGGCCTCCGGCAGCCGCGCGAACAGCTCACGGATCAGGTCGAACGCGCCCGTGTACGTGGCGGGCGTGGAGGTCGGCGTCTGCCCCAACGGCTGCTGATCCACGCGAATGACCTTGTCGATCGCGCGGATGCCGCGAATCGAATCGTGGTCCCCCGGTGCCGTCTTTGCTCTGTGCAATCGCCGGGCCAGGGCGTTGTACAGGATGTCCTCCACCAACGAGCTTTTTCCACTACCACTGACACCCGTCACAACCGTGAAGGTGCCCAAGGGAATGCCCACGTGAATCCCTTTGAGGTTGTTTTCTCGGGCGCCCTTCACTTCCAGCCAATCACCTCCCGGCGGATCGACGGCGGCCCAGGCCGGCATTCCCTTCGAGTCATGGCTCGTCCAATCCTGAAGGGGATCGCTCAATTTTGCCGCTAATGAGGCCATGCGGCGATTGCGGGGGATGGGGATCGCCTTTTTCCCGCCGAGGTAGGGTCCTGTAATCGACTGCGGCGACTCGGCCATGCTTTGCGGCCTGCCCTGGGCCACGATGGCGCCGCCGTTGCGACCAGCCCCCGGCCCGAAATCCAGCAGATGGTCCGCCGCCGCGATCACTTCCCGATCGTGCTCCACGACCAGCAGCGTATTGCCCAAATCGCGGAGCTTCTTGATGGCCGACAAGAGCCGTCGATTGTCCCTGGGGTGCAGTCCGATCGTCGGCTCATCCAGCACATACAGCACGCCGCACAGGCCGCTGCCGGCCTGGGCCGCCAGGCGAATCCGCTGCGACTCGCCGCCGGAGAGCGTGGGCGCTGGGCGATGGAGCGTCAAATACTCCAAGCCCACATCGACCAGGAACCGCACTCGATTCCGAATTTCCTTGACGATCTCGCCGGCGATCTTCCTTTCGCGCGTATCGAGCCACCAGCGCGAGACCTCCTCAAGCAGCGTCCCCAGAGGAAGGCGGCACCAACCGTCGATGGTTCGGCCGCGAAATTGCACGGCCGCCGCGTCTTCTCGCAAACGGCTTCCACCGCAGACCGCGCATTCGGTCTCGCCCGTGAACGCGTCCAGGTGCCGTCGCACTTGTGGGCTGGCACGCATCACCTCGTCGAACGCGGGGACGATCCCTTGGAATTGAAAGCGGAAGACCGGCCTATCCGCGTCGCTGCCAGCATCCCCACTCCCCAGATCGGATTGCCGTACTTCGAACCATCGCATCCCCGTCCCGCGGAAAAGCAAGCGCCGGTCGTCGCTGGACAACTGAGCGAAGGGGATATCGACGGGCAGGCCGGTTTCGCGACCCAAGACGGCCCACGCCGCACGCACCCAAGGCGTCGGCACCGCAAGCCCGAAGAACAGAGCGCCGTCCAACAAACTGAGGTTGGCGTCGCGGATGAGCAGGCTGGGATCGGTGCCCGATTGCACGCCCAGACCTTCGCACGCCTTGCACCAACCGAGGCGGCTATTGAAGGAGAAATGCTGCGGTCCCAGCGGCTCGAAGCTCCTTCCGCAGGAACCGCAAACGGCCGATTTGCTATGGATCTCGGTCTTCCAGCGCGGCTCCGGCAGGCGATCATCGACCTCCGCCAGGATCAGCACGCCCCGCCCCAGATCGAGGGTGTGCTCCACGCTCTCCGCGATGCGGCTCCGATGCTCCTCGGAAATCACGAGGCGATCGACAACGGCCTCCACGCGGTGATTGCGTCGGCGATCCAGGGCCGGAGGCTGATCCAGCGAAAATGTTACACCGTCCACGCGGATGCGGGCATAACCGGAGGCACGCAAATTCTGGCACACCGCCGCGAAATCGTCGGACGGTTTCAGCTCCAGGGGCGCCAACAGGAGAATCCGCGTCCCGGCTTTGCGGGACAACACCTTGGCCACGATCTCATCCGTGGTCTGCGTGCCGACCGGCAATCGGCAGTCGGGACAGTAGGCTTGTCCCAAGCGCGCCATCAGCACGCGGAAGTAGTCGTAAACCTCGGTCACCGTACCCACCGTGGAACGTGGGGTATTCGCGGCATGTTTTTGTTCGATCGCGATCGCGGGGGACAGCCCTTCGATGTGTTCCAGCCGCGGTTTTTGCATTTGGTTGACAAACTGCCGGGCGTAAGTGCTGAGACTTTCCACGTAGCGGCGCTGCCCTTCGGCGTAGATCGTATCCATGGCCAGCGAACTCTTGCCCGAGCCGCTCAATCCGCAGAACACCGTCATCCGATTGCGGGGGAGATCCACGTCGATGTGTTTGAGGTTGTGCTCCGCCGCCCCCCGAATGACGATCTTACGACGCGCGGCGGCCTGTTTGCCCTGCGCTTTCAAGGCCTGAAAGAAGGCATTCCGATCCTCATCCAACGGGAGGGCGGGCAGGGTATGACCAGCCAGCATGGGGCGTAAAAACTTGCCGGTAAAGGAAGCGGGGCACTCGGCGACTAGTTCGGGCGTGCCCTCGGCGACGATCCGGCCGCCATCCTCGCCTCCTTCCGGCCCCAGATCGATGATCCAATCGGCCGTCTTAATGACCTCCAGATTGTGCTCCACCACGACTACCGTATTTCCGCCGTCCACGAATTGATGCAACACATTGAGCAGATTCTCGATATCGGCGAAGTGCAGTCCCGTGGTCGGTTCGTCGAGGAAGTAGATCGTTCGGCCGGTGCTGCGCTTGGCTAGCTCCCGCGCCAGCTTGATCCGCTGAGCCTCGCCCCCTGAGAGCGTCGGAGAGGGCTGGCCCAGCTTCAAGTAATCCAGACCGACCGCGTGCAGCGTTTCCAACTTTTGCCGTATGGGGGGGATGTTTTCGAACAGTTCCAGGGCCTGCGGAACATCCATCTCCAAGACGTCGGCGATGGACTTGCCCTTGTAGGTAACCTCCAAGGTTTCCTGGTTGAACCGCTTCCCTTCGCAAACAGGGCATGTCACCCAAATATCGGCCAGAAAGTCCATTTCCAGCTTCGTAGCGCCGTTACCCTCGCAGGCCTCGCAGCGCCCGCCCGAGACATTGAAACTGAATCGGCCGGGGGCAAAGCCTTTTGCCAGGGCGACCGGGAGCTGCGAAAACAGCCTGCGTATGTCGTCGAAGACTTTGGTGTAAGTACCGGGATTGGAGCGTGGCGTCCGCCCGATCGGCGATTGATCGATCGCGATCATCTTGTCCAAGTGTTCCAAGCCCTCGATGGCGACATGTTTGCCCGGACTCCCTTTTCCAGCGTTGAGGCGGATGTTCAGGGCCTCGACCAAGATGTCGTTGACCAGGGAGCTTTTGCCCGAGCCTGAGACTCCCGTCACGCAGACCAATAGACCGAGCGGGATTCTGACGTCGATCCCCTTGAGATTGTTGTGCCGCGCGCCGCGAACGACAATCCAGCGATCTTGCGGGGGGCGCCGCACGGCGGGCACGGGTATGCCGCGTTGCTTGCCGAGATACTGGCCTGTCAGACTCTGCTGGTTTTGGGCGATCTGTTCGGCCGTGCCCTGCGCCACGACCTGGCCGCCGCGCACGCCGGGCCCCGGCCCGAAGTCCACGATCCAATCCGCCGCCCGCATCGTGTCTTCATCGTGCTCCACGACGACCACGGTGTTTCCCTGATCCCGCAGGCGGGCGAGCGTTTGCAACAGCCGATCGTTGTCCCGGGGATGCAGTCCGATGGAAGGCTCGTCCAGGATGTAGGTCACGCCGACCAGGCCACAACCGACCTGGCCGGCCAGCCGGATTCGCTGCATCTCACCGCCCGAGAGCGTCGGCGCCGGCCGGGCCAGCGTCAAATAATCCAGCCCCACATCCGTCAGGAATCGCAGTCGGCCGCGGATTTCCTTCAACGGTTCCTCGGCGATGCGGCCGCCGATCTCATCCAGCTCCAGATCGGTAAAGAACTCTCTCGCCTCTTTGATGGAAAGATCGCAGACCTCCGGCAGGCTGCGCTCCGGCTTGTCGGCGAATTGGGGCGATCGCGTGCTAACTTTTACAGATCGCGCCTGCTCGTTGAGGCGTGCGCCACCACAATCGCGGCAAGGAATCTCTTCCACAAATGGCGCCAACCAAGAGCGAAAAACGGGGTCCTGCCGCGAAACCCACAACTCCTCCCATTGGGGAATGATGCCGTTGAAACGGAACGACAGCTTACGCAAGCTCCGACCGAGCTTGAAGGTGTGGGTCAGCGGACCATCTTCGTTCCATCCATATAAAAAGGCATTTCGCACCTCGGGAGAGAGGTCCTCCCAGGCCGTTTCCAAAGCTGCCCCTTTATCCAATCCGAGCCGCTCCTCCAACAGCCTCGCCACGGCTTCGTACACCTGCCGCGCCACGGGATCCATCTCTCTCCACGGCGGCAAGAGGTGCAAGCACCCCTGTTGCAGGGACTTTTCGGGATCGCGAACCAATCGTTCCGGCGACAAAGATTGCGTGAAGCCCAATCCATGACAGGTGGAGCACATCCCCTCGGGGCTGTTGAAGCTGAAAAGCTGGGGGCTGGGCGGGGCGAAGCTCACGTTGCAGGGGATACACGCATACTGCGTTGAGAACATCATTTCGTCGAGGGGCGCGCCGCCATCACCGCGATCGGCGGACAGCCCTGCGCCCCGTCGCCCGCCATCTCCTAAGGGAGCGGACGATCCGCCCTCGATCTCCACTTCCTCCGAGGCATCCGCATCGTTTTCCGCCACGACCAAGACGGTGTTTTTGCCCACCTTGAGGCCCAATTCGACGGCCTCGGCGAGGCGACCCCGCGTTGCCGGTTCGACCGTCAGCCGGTCCACGACGACTTCGATATGGTGCTTCATGTGCCGCTGGAGCGATATTTCCTCGTCCAGCCGCATCAGCCGCCCGTTTATCCTCGCTCGATTGAAGCCCTGTTTGGCCAGGTCTGCAAGCAGATCGCGATGCTCCCCTTTTTGCCCCGACACGATCGGCGCCAAGATCAGAACGCGCCGCCCCTGAGCCTCCCACAGGATTCGCTCCACGATCTGCTGCCGGGTCTGCGTCGTGATAGGGCGCCCACAATGGGGGCAATAACCGGTCCCTGCCCGGGCGTAAAGAATCCGCAGATAGTCGTAGATTTCCGTGATCGTCCCCACCGTGGAGCGCGGATTCTGCCCGGCCGTTTTTTGGGCTATCGAGATCGACGGACTCAGCCCGTCGATGCGATCCACGTTCGGCTTGGGCATTTGGCCCAGGAATTGCCGCGCGTAGGTCGAAAGGCTCTCGATGTAGCGGCGCTGCCCCTCCGCGTACAACGTGTCGAATGCCAGGGAGCTTTTTCCCGAACCGCTAACCCCCGTCATGCAGATCAATCGATTTCGGGGCAGTTGGAGCGTAACGTCCTGTAAATTGTGCTCTCGAGCACCATGAATCGAGATATTCATAGCAGCCATGCCGGAAATGTCCCTCGGGGAAAAAGCATTGCGATAAGCTGGGGCAGAATCGTTAATTATACGGGCGGCAAGGGTTGGACAACAGGAAAGCAACTGGTGTCGTCAGCATCGAGGCTGCCGACGAGAAGGATCCTCGGTCTCGGGTGAGAGAATGGGCCGCCTTGGGAAGCGCGCCAGTCGAACAGGTAACTGGACTTTTGCAAACTGCTCCCCTCTCCCTCTGGGAGATGGCCAGGGGGTGAGGGTTTGGTCAAATCAGACAAACAAGGCAAACCATTTTCGCGCCTAATTGCCCACAGGCTAACCCTCTCCTAGGGGCCTAGAGGGGCTTGTGCCCCCAATTTGCAAAAGTCCAG
>DYLS01000333.1 GCA_020721965.1 Blastopirellula marina
TGCGCGGACATAACTTCTGCCGCGAGAACCGGCCAAAAACAAAAAGAAGTTCGGTTTAGGGGGGAACGCACTACTCAGTCATTGCGTGCCAGACGCACGAACTGACAAGACAATTGAGTCGGAAGATTCAAGAGCGACAAATGGCCGAGATCACGGCCCGCGAAGCATCGGAGAGAAGATATAGTCCGAAGTGCGGGCGGCGGTGCGAAACCAGGCCGGTGAACCGGGAGATGACGTCGCGGGAGCCTTTCGATTTTTCACGAAACTGCCGACCCGCAAGTTGATGCCCGCGGCCCGTATTGAGGGGTCGCGGGCGTTTCGCTTTAACCCGCATTTCTGCAAGGATTTGCGGCGATCGGCCCAGCGGCCCGGCACTCTCGGTTTCGAGACAGACCGTTCGGGGGTCGATGTCAACCCTACAGGGTTTCCATCGCAGCCCGAATCTCCGGCCTCGAACTCTCGGACTCTCTGGTCAACAAGCCGATCGAGTTAGCAGCCATCGCGCCTCGCGCGGGGCAGTGCCCTGGCTCACCGCCGAGATCGGCGTTTCCATCGCACCAGGAGGGGTATAATCGGGTTGGCTTGTTGGAACGCGGTGTTTCCGGGCAAGCGAGAAGGCCGCTTGCCAAGTGGAAGGCTATACCCCGGAATCCCGGGCTGGAGACGATTGAAAGCCTCAACTGGACCAGATCACATTCGATCCCAACGTGATGGGCGGCAAGCCGTGCATCCGCGGGATGTGGGTCACGGTGGAGACCATCGTGGAGTTGATCGCCAGCGGAGCGACAGCAAACGAAATCCTGACCGATTACCCCTATCTTGAGCCCGAGGATATTGCCGCTGCCCTATCGTATGCGGCTTGGCGGTCCGAGGAGATCGACGTACCGCTAGCCCCAACCATGAAGTTCGTGATCGACATGAACCTGTCGCCTCGGTGGTGCGGCATCTTGCAGGCCAAGGGCTGGGACAACGTCCACTGGTCGCAGGTCGGAATCGCTTCCGCGCCAGTGATGCAATGGGCGTTTGGCGAGTACCAGATCGTGCTGACGCACGATCTGGACTACGGCGCGATGTTGGCAGCGACACGGGCAACCGGACCGAGTGTCGTACAGGTTCGAACGCAAGATGTCCGTCCTCAATTGCTGGCGTCCCCTCTGATTCCGATTCTGCGCCAATACGAGAACGGACTTGTTGCCGCCGCGTTGCTTATTGCGGACGAAGTGAAGTTGCGGGTAAGATTGCTTCCGCTGTCAAGAAGGTGACAGCGGTTGTCCTTTGCCCACCGGCAGCGACGCGGTGGGCGTAAACCGAC
>DYLS01000154.1 GCA_020721965.1 Blastopirellula marina
AATTATTTCAAGTCAATAAACCATATTTTCGGCAAAAGCTCACGGATCCAGGTATACCTTGAAAATTGTATAAAAGCGGAAAGATCCATGCAAGTTTCATGTGCCGCCGGCAGCTATGTCCTCTATGTATATCAGTAGTATTGCCGGATATATCCGAACGCCTTGTCGAACAGATCCTGGTCCTTGACCTGGTACTTCACGTAAATCACCTTGCGCAGGGCCTTCTGGACCTCGCGCTCTCCGGCCTTGGTGTTTTGCCAGCCGGGGAACCGGACCAGCCGCACGATCTCGTCGATGTCGGTCACGATCCGCTCGACCACCATTGGCGTCTTGCCGTTCTTCACCTCGGCGAACAGTTCGGTCAGGGCCGCTTTGGCCTTGGCCTGTTCATCGACCGGGTCCACCTGCTTTTCGGCCTGGACGACCTACCTGGCCAGGGTCAGCAGCTCCTTGAGGAAGTCGAGGCTGTGGAGCAGGCCCTGTTCGTGCCGCTCCTTGAGCTTTTCGAGGCGCTCGCCCAGGGCGACAAACTTCGGATTGTCCTTGTGCTTGCGCAGGCGGGCGATGAGCTTGATCTCGATTTCCTTGGATTTCTTGTCCGGGTCCTTGGTATCGAGCAGCCCTTCGAGGACCTCGGCGTCCATTACCAGGGTGTCCAGATCGTCACGCACCGTTTCCAGATGCACGTTCTCATGCACCAGCTCGATGGTCTTGGCCCCCAGGGCGTGCCAGAGCAGCTTGCCGTTGCCGCTCGGTGGCTTCACCGATTCATAGACCTGGGTCAGCCACTTGTAGTCCTTTTCATAAGGGCCGAGACAGGGGTCGGGAGACAGCGCCTCCCACAGACGGGAGAGCACCGAGTATTCCGCCGCGAATTTGTCCCGGGTCTCGTTATCCGGCAGGCAATCCTGCGCTGCGATCAGCCCCTCGTAGCCGCCAACGGTGCGGTCCTCCTCGGGGAAGAACGCCAGGCATCTCGCCACCACACCGGGCAGCTCCTTCTTGAGGTCATCCAGATTGGTGATGACCTTCTGCACCGCCTTTTCATCGAAATCGAGGGCCGTGGCCACGTCATCGAAGATACCCAGGTAATCCACGATCAGGCCGTGGGTCTTGCCAGGGTAAACACGGTTGGTGCGGCAGATGGCCTGCAGCAGGTTGTGATCCTTCATCGGCTTGTCGAGGTACATCACCTGCAGAATGGGCGCATCGAAGCCGGTCAGAAGCTTGGAAGTGACGATCAGGAATTTGAGCGGGTCAATCGGATCGCGGAAACGGTCGAGGAGCTTTTCCTCCTCGTCCTTGGCCAGCTTCCATTCGGCGTACTCATCAGATTTTCCGCCCTGGGTGTGCATGACGATGGCGCTGGCCTCCGGGCCGACCAGCTCGTCCATGGCCTTCTTGTAGAGCACGCAGCATTCCCGGTCGAAGGTCACCACCTGGGCCTTGAAGCCGTTCGGCTCCACCTTCTCCTGGAAGTGCTTGACGATGTGCTGGCAGATGGCGTTCACCCGGGCCGGGGCCTTGATCAGCACCGCCATCTTGGCGGCCCGCTTGGCCAGGTCGTCACGATCCAGCTCGCTCAGTTCATCGGTCATCTGGGAGTAGGCTTCGTCGATGGCGTCCTTGTTGATTTTCAGCTTCACGTCCACCGCCTCGAAATGCAGCGGCAGCGTGGCCTTGTCCCGGATCGAGTCCTGGAACGAGTAGCGGCTCATATAGCCCTGCTCATCCTCGTCCGCACCGAAGGCCCAGAAGGTGTTGCGGTCCCGCTTGTTGATCGGCGTACCGGTCAGACCAAAGAGAAAGGCGTTAGGCAGCGCATCGCGCATCTTGCGCCCCAAGTCGCCTTCCTGGGTACGGTGTGCCTCATCCACCATCACGATGATGTTCGAACGCTCGTTCAGGCGGCCGTCCGCCTCGCCGAACTTGTGAATGGTGGTGATGATGATCTTGCGGGTATCGGCCGCCAGCAGGCTTTGCAGTTCCTGCCGGGTGGCTGCGCCGATCATGTTCGGGATATCGGCGGCGTTGAAGGTGGCGGTGATCTGGGTGTCCAGGTCGATGCGGTCCACCACGATCATCACCGTGGGGTTGCCGAGCTGCGGTGCATCCGCAGCTTCTGCGCCGCGAATACCATCAGCAGCGACTTGCACGAGCCCTGGAAATGCCAGATCAGGCCCTTCTTGGGATAGCCCTTGACCACACGGGCGACCATCAGGTTCGCGCCTTCGTACTGCTGATAGCGGCAGATGATCTTGATGCGCCAGTGCTTCTTGTCGGTGGCGAACAGGGTGAAGTTCTGAAGGATGTCAAGCACCACATGGGGGCGCAGCATGGAGCGGATGGAACGCTGCACGTCCGCAAGCGTCCCTTCGGCCTTGTTCTCGCCTTCGTGCCAAGGCCCCCAGATATCGATGGGCATGCGCACCGAGCCGTAGCGGTAGCACTTACCCTCGGTGGCAAAGGAAAGCACGTTAGGCACGAACATCTGTGGCACGCTCTGTTCGTAACCGTTGTGGATGTCGCTGGCCCCGTCCACCCAGGTCACCGCCGGGCGCACCGGCGTCTTGGCCTCGCCGACCACCAGCGGGATGCCGTTGACCAGCATAATGATGTCGAAGCGACGGCCGCCTTCCTTGTCCGGATAGACCCACTGGTTGGTGACCACGTAATCGTTGTTGCTGAGATTCTCGAAGTCGATCAGGCGCACCGGCGTGTGTTCGCCGCGCTCGCCGAAGGGCATGGACTTCTCGCCCCGCAGCCATTCGGCGAACAACTCGTTGGCCCGCACCAGGCCTTCGCTCTGCACCGACAACGGAATGGTCCGCAGGCGATAGAGCACCTCGTCGGCGCGGTCGGGCTGGGCCTTGATTTCCGGGTTCAGGCGGATGAGGGCGTCGCGCACCATCGACTCCACCAGCACATCGGAATGCTGACGGGGCAGCTCCTCGGCGGCCACGAAGCGCCAACCTTTGATTTCGCCGCCGTAGCTCGCGAGCTCTTCGGCAACCATGTTCGAAGTTACGCCGCCGCAGAGCGTGTCGAGAACCATCTGTTCGACAGTATTTTCTTCATTAAACATGGGATACCTCTTCAGCTATCGTCGCTCCGACCAGGTTGTTTATCAGAGCAGCCAAGCATTTTTGTGCTTCGGCGACATGGTTCCTTTGAAGATGCTTTCTAAGCTCCAAATTATTGAGCACTTCAACAATCTGCTTCTGCTCCTCCATCGGAGGTAGTGGAACTAGCACCTTTTTCAAGTTTCCTGCGCTGATATTGGTTTGACTCACACCGGGAGTGGCATAGGCAAGAAGCCTTCTTTGGCCGAGAGCTGAATTCAGATAATAATTGAGGAAGTCAGGAAGGATTTGGTCCTCATCCGCTCTCAGGCGAACCAGGTATGATGCGAATACATAATCCCCTTCAAGATCGAATATTCCGACCTTTCCGACCAAATCGGCACTGTTCGTTCTATTGAAAAGTATGTCGCCTTTGTGAACCTTGAATGAATTGAAATCTGAATCATCTAAGTCAACGTATTTCAAATCGTTGGCAATGATCCGACCATCGTCGTAGTTCATCATTCGGAGAATCGGATATTGGCCAGATTCATTCAAAGGTATAGACAAACCGTATTGGCAAATCGATGTTACGTCTTCAACAGTAGCGAGACGCCAGTGGACTGGTATTTAACCAAGCCTGGTGTGCTGGGTTGCCTGCTGTCCAATTCCCCTGACTGTTAGTCGATTCAGCAAGGTTCTTTTTACCGACATCAGATTGTCGTTACTCTGCTGATGTTGATTAAATGCCTCATCGGCCGCCCACAGGATCTCGGCAATACGCTTCTGTTCATCGGGCGGCGGCAGTGGGAATTCAAAGTCCTTCAATGCCGTCCAACTGGTCCTCGGTGACAGCGAACCGGCCGATGTACCAAGCGCATGATCGAAGAACGCATCGCTCTGGCAGATAAATGGCAGAAGCTCCGGCAGCAGAACCTTTCTGTTTTTCGGCTCGAACGTCAGGATGTCCCCTGAGCAAATACCTTCAAACTCGGCATAAGCAACCTTGCGTTGATAGGCCCGGCGCTTGCCGAAAAGCGTCTGCCCCAGCACAAATTTGCGGGTAAACGAGGTGCCATCAGCAACGGAGTTCCAGCGCCGGATGTGCAGATTTTCGGGGTCGATGTGTTCAAGCCCGACAATTCTCTCAACGCCATTGCCCTCGGGATCACGCTCCACGCGATTAGCGTTCTTCACCACCTCGCCGAACTTGACCATCTTCCAGCCGGGCTTCAGGGATTGTGTGCTCATTCGGCACCTCCCATCACCCGTGCATCCTCAAGCACCTCGAAGAGGCCATCCATCGACTCCCGCAATGCGATCGAGCTTTTCTGCCAGTTCGCAATGGCCTGTTTGAGGCTGACCGTTTCGGTCGAGCCGTTGCCATTGCCGTTTCCGTTTTCCGCCCGAACGTAGAGCGGGATGCTGAGGTTGCTGGCTTTCCCCCGGATCTCGTCATTGCTGACCACCCGGGCAAAGCCGTCCTCGTCACCGAAAGCCTGGTAGGCGGCGACAATGCGCTGGATGTGATCGTCAGTCAGGAAGCTCTGCGCCCGCTCGCGGGTCACCTCGTTCAGCGCGTTGATGAAGAGCACCTTGTTCCTGCGCTCCTTGGGTTTGTTCATCCGGCAGATGACGACGCAGGCTTCCATGGGCGAGTTGTAAAAGAGGTTGGGACCGAGGCCCATCCACCACGTCGTGGGCGACCAGCCTCTCGCGCATGGCCGACTCTTCGTTGCGAAAGAGAACACCATGCGGAAACAGGATGGCGCAGCGGCCGCTCTTGGCCTTCATGCTCTTGATGATGTGCTGCCAGAAGGCATAGTCGGCGCGGCCCTGGGGCGGGGTGCCGTAGATGTTCCGGCCCCACGGATCGGCGGACCAGGCATCGCGATCCCACTGTTTGATGGAGTACGGCGGATTGGCCAGCACCACATCGAACTGCATGAGCCGGTCGCCTTCGACAAAGGCGGGGTTGGCCAGGGTATCGCCACGGACGATGCGGAAGTCCTCGATGCCGTGCAGGAACAGGTTCATCCGGCCGATGGCCGAGGTGAGCAGGTTGCGCTCCTGGCCGAACAGCCGGAGGTTTCGCCACTCCTTGTTCTGCCGTTTCAGATGGGCGACGGCGGAGAGCAGCATGCCCGCCGAACCGCAGGTGGGGTCATAGATCGACTCACCCGGTTTGGGTTCGAGCATCTCGGTCATCAGATGGACCACGGTGCGGTTGGTATAGAACTCCGCAGCGGTGTGGCCGGAATCGTCGGCGAATTTCTTGATCAGAAACTCGTAGCCCACGCCCAGCTCATCCTCCGGGCAGTTGGAGAGTGAAAGCGTCTGCGAGCTGAAATGCTCGATCAGCTCGCGCAGCATGCGGTCCGGCAGACGGTCCTTGTTGGTCCACTGGGCGTCACCGAAGACCCCGTACAGAGTGTCGGGATTGGCCGTCTCAATGGCCCGCAGGGCGTCCTGAATGGCCTTGCCCACGTTCTTGACCTTGGTGCGGGTAGCCTTCCAGTGGGCGTCCTCAGGGATCTGGAAGCGGTGCTGTTCGGGAAGCGCGGCGTATTCCTGATCGCCGCCGGACTCCTCCAGCGCATCGGCCAACTCCTCGTCATAGACGTCGCACAGGCGTTTGTAGAACAGCAGCGGGAAGATGAACTGCTTGTAGTCCCCGGCGTCGATGTAGCCGCGCAGAAGAACGGCGGCATTCCACAGATAGGATTCCAATGCGGGTTGGGAGATATGTTGTGCCTTCATACCATCCATGCCTTCATTGCGTATTCGGTGGATGGTTCCCGGATTTCCGTAGGGTCGACCGGGCGGTCTTCCCTGCCGGGGTGCAATTTATCCATTTTCCATTGGGCCGGATTATTTTGGATGTATTCACGGATTCGGTTTAATTCGGATTCATCGCGAATGATGTGTTCCCAATAGTTGCGTTGCCATAATTTGCATAGCATTCGGTGTGGTTGGTTTTGTTGCATCCACAACAAACCATGATGCACACACAATGATTTGTATGCCCCGACAATATCACCCACCGTAGGGGCGACCCTTGCGGTCGCCCAGGTCGCCCCGGTTGCGGTCGCCGGGATTTGGGCACCCGCGAGGGGTGCCCCTACGGCGAAAATTCCATGAATATGGTTGGGCATAACGACAAATGCATCCAATTCAACCGTAGGGAACCGTTGTGGTATGGCGTTCCATTGTTCACCAACAATTTTGCCAAAATGATTCACCCGTATTACCCCATCAGCAACATCCCCAAACAGGCATTCCCGGTTATGGGTGCAAATGGTCACGAAATACGCGCCTGCCTGGGAATAATCGTATCCCCGCAATCGGATGGAACGGCGATGGTGAATTTCAGAGTTATATTTCATGATAACAAACCGTTACGTATCAGCAGCGTTTTCAATTTGTCTTCCGCCGCATACGCTGCCTGCAGCGATTCCTTGAGATTGGCGATGGCCTGATCGATGGTCATGGATTCTTCCTCGATCACCGGCTCCACGTAGCGGGGGATGTTCAGGTTGAAATCGTTCTCGCGAATCTCGCCGAGCGTGACCACCCGGCATATCCCTTCCACATCCTGATATCCCTCGTACCAGCGATGGATGTTGTCCACGTGTTCCGGCAGCAGCTCGTTCTGGGCGCGGCCGGTCTTGAACTCCTTGGAGGCGTCGATGAACAACACCTTCTGGCGGTGGGCCTTGGGCTTGCTGTCGCGGAAGACCAGGACACAGGGCGCGAGACCGGTGCCGTAGAAAATGTTCTGGCCGAGACCGATCACCGCTTCGAGCATGTCCATCTCCAGCAATTTTCGGCGGATCTCGCCTTCCTTGGACATACGGAACAGCACGCCATGGGGAAGCACCACGGCCATGCGGCCGGTCTTGCGGGCCATGGACTTGATCATATGCTGAACCCAGGCGAAGTCGCCGGATTTGGCTGGCGGCAGTCCGGCAAAGTTGCGGCCGTAGGGGTCGTTGATCCAGACGTCGTCCCCCCACTTTTCCAGGGAGAAGGGAGGGTTGGCGATGACGCAGTCAAAGGTAGCGAGGCTGTCGCCTGAATAAAAGGCGGGCAAGCGCAGGGTGTCGCCTCGTTCGATATGGAAATCTTCCGCGCCGTGGAGAAAGAGGTTCATTCGGGCGATGGAGGATGTGGTCAGTTTTTTTCCCTGGCCGTAGAGCTTGCCCAGCATGAGGTTCTCATCACCGCCATGTTCTTTGACATGGTGCAGAGCTTCGAGGAGCATGCCGCCGGTCCCACAGGCCGGGTCGTAGATGGTTTCACCGACCTTGGGCGCAAGGATGCGAACCATCAGCTCGACCACGGAGCGCGGGGTATAGAATTCACCGGCCTTCTTGTTGGTCAGGTCGGCAAATTTCTTGATCAGGTATTCATAGGCCTGCCCGAGAATGTCCGCCTTGCAGTGCTTATTGCCCAGGTTGAGCGACGAGAAGTGTTCGATCAGGTCCTTGAGCAGCGCGTCCGAAAGGCGGTCCTTATTGGTCCACTGGGCATCGCCGAAGATGCCGTGCAGGGTGTCCGGGTTGGCCTGCTCGATACAGCGCATGGCCTTCTGGAGCGCATGGCCGATATTGGCGCTCCCCTCCCGGACATCTTTCCAGTGGCAGCCCTCTGGAACCTGAAAACGGTGGTTCTCGGGGAACTGGGCGAACTCCACGTCGCCGTCGGATTCTTCCAGGGCTTTCGAATACTCCTCGTCATAGACGTCGGAGAGCCGTTTGAAGAACAGCAGCGGGAAGATGTAGGTCTTGAAATCGGCCGCGTCGACAGGCCCACGCAGGATATTGGCCGCCTCCCAGAGATGCCCGGAGAGGGTCCCGATATCCAGATCGACTGAATTGTTATTTCCGTTCTTCCTGCTCATTCAGCTTGATCCTGTCTGCTCTTGTCCGCCGCGCCGCCAGCCTTCACCCACTCGTCGACTTCATCTTTCTTGAACTTCCAAAGACGACCCATGCGATGGGCGGGCATAGCATGTTTGTCGATCCAGCGGTAAACGGTGTCACTGCTGACACCGAGGTACTTGCCTATCTCGTCTACTGATAACCAGCGGTCTTCCATCTCGGCCATGTCTCCAGCTCCTCAAGGGCGATTGTTTTCTTGCCACGCCAGAGGCGGTAACGGGGATGCTGGGCGGAGCTTCCCCAAATTAAAACCTCCTTTAATATATTTAGGCAGGGGCCGATTGTCAAACGTTTTCGTCAGGATAAGATCGCAAAGGCTTGCTCACGGGCGTAACCACTTGCCAATGGCGACTCTTTCCGCGTAAGGCGGGCATGGCATCCAATAGTTCCAGGCAAGAACCGACGTGCGCCCGCACAGCACCGCCGCCATCACCCGCTGGTACATCTGCCTGCCTAAACACAATACTGTTTAGTTTGCTATGATGGATGGTGCTGGTGAACACGCTACATTCAA
>DYLS01000334.1 GCA_020721965.1 Blastopirellula marina
GTTTTGCCCACAGGTCGGGTTGCCGAGAGTCGTCTTTTGGGCTTGACGGCCCGTGTGCGTCCAACATAGACACGACCCGTGTAGACCGGGTTGGTCAAAACGCCTCGCACCCCGGCTACTTTCCAGTATACACCGCCCCGCGGAGCACGAATACCCATTTGGTGCAGATGTTTGACCAAACGATGCAGCGTTGCGCCTTCTTGCAAGTAGAACGCAAACATCTCGCGCACAATAGCGGCTTCCGCTTCGTGGATGGTCACTTTGGCCGGGTCTCTGGGAGAGGCCGGATCAACCTGGTAGGCATAGGGCGGTCTACTCCAGGGCAGCAGAATACCAGCCCGATATTTGGACTGACGCCCACGCCGCATCCGATCCGAAATCAGCGTGCGCTCATATTCGGCAACTGCCCCACGAATTTGCAGCACCAATTGATCGTGGGGGTCCTGGCTCATCGGGCGATCTAGAAATTCTACCCGACAACCTTGCTTCTCCAGTTGCTCCAACAGCACCATCTGATGCACATAGTTCCGCGCCAGACGATCCGGTGCGGTGATAACCACACAGTCGATCTCTCCTGCTGTTGCTCTATCCCGCAGGCGATCCAACCCCGGCCGGTTGAGTACGGCTCCGCTGTAGCCATCATCCCGAAAAATGTTCTCCTCCAGCAGCAACCATCCCTGCTGGCTGACATAGGCCGTCAACCGTTCCAACTGCTGTTCAATCGTCTGCGCTTGTGCCTGACGTTGGGTCGACACCCGCGCATAAAGCGCTACTCGCATGTTGCACCTCCGGGCTTGTTTGTGTCTGGTTCGCTTCGACCGAGTGAGCTATCTCCAATAGCAGCAGATAGGCTCGATCCCACCGGCGCTGTCCGTCCGGACATTCCGTTACCTGCCGATGAATATTCCACTCGCGTTTCATGGTTGCCTCCACACTCAGATTTCTCTGAAGCAGAGTACACCATTTGCTCAGGGGTGGAAGCTCGTAATCGCAACGGACGCCGCCACTTGCTCAACTGTAACCGCCCGGTTCGTGTCATGCAGAATTTGTCATTTGTGATTAGACCATCAACATTTGCATTGAACGCGCAAATCTTACCCGGCAACCGTAGCGCCAAGCTCTGCCTGGCAATGCCGACCGCAGGTCGGCGATACGTTTGGCTGCGGCTGGAAGCCGCGCGATGTAGTACCATCTTACCGCTTGCATGGGGCGAATAAAAAAAATACAATGAGATTGAGTATAAAGAACCACTGACTTTAAAGGTATGGCGGGCGAAACTCCTGCGAAACAGGAGCGCGTGGCTTGCAGC
>DYLS01000036.1:0-26430 GCA_020721965.1 Blastopirellula marina
AGGTGATTTTGATGAAGAAAATAGAATATTCTCGCGGCGTGAAGGAATTTTACTGTAACTAGAAATTGAATACGGTATGCAACGAGTCTGGAGATGGTGGAGTCAAGGGAAATTGCACTGAATTCCCCAGCGAGAAATGTATCAATCGATCGCGGAAAGACGAACACCAAAGTAAATCATTATTCTTGTCTTGACACACGGTTGGCGTTAACCGTGCTCCCCTAACGTCGGGAGTGACGGCGGAGCGCGGCGAGCGTAAACTAAACCAAATCGGTCACGAACAGGTCAGCATGGAAACGGTGGGAGTTCGTATCGAGCGTAGCCACGGCTTTCACCCGACTCGATTTCGCCTGGGACATTGGTGCACCAGTCCAAGAGTGTAACCATGCTGCTTTTCACGAGGACTTGTAACGTTGTGTAGGGAATATCTGGCAGCCGATCGTCGGATCACCCCATCGACGAGGGCGACATCAAGGCTTTTCTCCGACTGGCAAGCGGGGCACGTGATGATCGGGCCTTCCCTGTTGGCGGCCGACTTCGGGCACCTCGCCCGGGAGGTTCACCGGTTGGAGGAGGCTGGGGCACGCTACCTTCACCTCGACATCATGGACGGCCATTTCGTCCCCAACCTGAGCTTCGGCATCCCCGTCGTGGAGGCGGTCCGCCGCTTGACGCCCCTCCCCCTCGACGTGCATCTGATGATCGCCAACCCCCAGCAGCACTTGGCGCGATTCCGTGAGGCCGGAGCGGACTACCTCACGATCCACATCGAGGTCGCCCCGAATCCGACCGAATTGCTGCACGAAATTCACCGGCTGGGGGCGGGGGCGGGATTGTCCCTCAATCCGCCCACCCCCGTCGACCGCGTTCTCCCCTACTTGGACCTTTGCCAAATCGTCTTGGTGATGAGTGTCATGCCGGGTTTCGGCGGGCAGAGTTTCGATCCGGTGGCCCTCGACAAGATTCGCGCCCTCCGCGCCCAATCGCCGGATGGCCTGATAATCTCCGTGGATGGAGGCGTCAAGGATGGCACGATCGAGCAATGTGCCCAGGCCGGAGCCTCGATGTTCATCGTGGGAACCGGTCTATTGGGGTACCCAGATTACAAACACCGGCTGGCACAGCTCTCGCAAATAGCCCAGTCTGCGCGAAAGACACTATGAGTAGCTCATCATTACCAACCAACCTTGTGATCATTCGTCCCGGTTCAACCAGCTACGAGACCGAGGGCCGCATTCGCGGTACACTCGACATCCCGCTGGATCAGAGCGGTCTGGAAGAGACGGCCCTGCTGATTCGCGATCTGGAGGCCAGCGAACTGCGGCTGGATGCCCTGTATCACAGCCCCTGCCGCCCCGCCGTGGAAACAGCCGAGGCCATTGGCCAGGCCTTGGGCGTTTCGATCCGGTTGGTTCCCGGTTTGCGCAACCTGAACTACGGTCTCTGGCAAGGGATGCTGATTGAAGAGATTCGCAACCGGCAGCCCAAAATCTATCGCCAGTGGCAGGATTTGCCGGACTGCGTGTGCCCCCCCGAGGGCGAGACCATCGCCCAGGCCGAGGAGCGTGTCGGCCGGGAATTGCAAAAAATCGTCCGTCGCCACCGCGGCGAGACGGTCGGCCTGGTCGTCTCGGAATCGATCGCCCGCCTCATCAAGCGGATTTGCACGCTTTGCCCGCTGGGGGACCTCTGGAAGGCCGAGACGGAACACGGCTGCATCGAGTGCCTTGCCGTGGAGTCCATCGAATCGGCGAAAACGCCCGGCTGACGCGTGCTCCCGCTCCCGGTGCGTGCCGAACGGCCAAGCCAGCCGGCGCTTCTTCCAGCCGTAGTACTGCGCCGGGTTGATCCCCTCCCGACGACACAACTCGCTGATCTCGATCGTGCCGTCCAAACCGGCCAACACGATCCGCAATTTCTCCGACGTACTCCGCCCCTTCCGCTTCTTCCCGCTCCTCCCGATCCTCCTTGGTATCCTCAGGGGATCATTTGTGTTCGATCTTTTCACCAAGTCTTTCCTAGACAGCGTACCAGCACTGACACAATAGGGCATCCACAAAGGACACGAAGATACACGAAGGTTTTTCCTTGGTATCCCCCCTTGGTGCCCTTCGTGGTCTTATTGGATCATCTTACTATGGAGTAGCCGTCGGGCGTTCTGCCAGCACGAGGTAGCCGAGGAAGGGCAGTGCGCATCGCGTGCCACGCGCTGAACGACGCGCCAGCGGGAGCCTCGGGCGTAAGCCCGAGGTGGAGAAACCACCGAAACGTGATGCCCTACAAAGTACTGTGCAATACCCCACCACCAGCTTACGCTGGTGGCTCGGGTTTCGTTTACCAGGAGCTTGCGCTGGGGGTTGGGGGCGACTAGGGCAGAAGCGGTTCAACCGCGGGGGACGCCGACCGCGAGCCACGACGGCAACTCTCCACGCGGCGGGAGCTGGACCACGATCACCTTGTGGATCGGCTCCATCTGGAGCATTTCATTGATGGCCTCGGCAGGGGGGTACGAGTCCAGGGCGAGCACACCGAAGGCCTCGCCACCCGGCTTGTTTTCAGCCCGCCCAAGCGACAGGAACGCGATATTCACGTTGTGCCGCCCCATGATCTCGCCGATCTTGCCGACGACCCCGGGCACGTCCCGGTGGTACATCGCCAGCATGATCCCTTCCAGCGGGCTTTCCAGGCGGAAATCCTGCTTCTGGACGAGCCGCGGCAAGGACCTGCCAATGACGGTGCCTCCCACGGTAGAGCGGCCGTCTTGGCGTGTTACTTCCGCGATGATTTGCGACGAGAAATCGCCGGCTGCGGCGCTGCGTTCTTCGGCCAACTCGATGCCCCGCTGCCGGAGCAAGAACTCGGCGTTGACCAGGTTGACGGACTGTTCCAGGGCCTGCGACAGAAACCCCGCGGCGAAGGCTGCGGAGAGGAGTCGGGTCTCGCGGGAGGCGACCTCGCCCTCGTACCGCAGCTTGCAGCGCTGGGGCGGATTGCGATCGAGCTGGGCCATCAGCAAGCCCATCCGATAGGCCAGATCCAGATACGGCCGCAGCCCCTCCAACGTCTTGGGGTCCAGCGGCGCCATGTTGACCGAATTCCGAACCGCCCCCGTCGAGAAGTAATCGATCAAAAGTTCGATGGCCTCCAAGGCGACGTTGGATTGGGCCTCTTCCGTGCTAGCGCCCAGATGCGGCGTGCACAAGACGTTCGGCCGCCCGAACAGCGGGTTCTCGGTGCACGGCTCCTTGGGATAAACGTCCAGGGCTACGCCGCCAAGGTGCCCACTTTCCAATCCTTCCAGCAGGGCCTCCTCGTTGTAGATGCCGCCGCGGGCACAGTTGATCAGGCGAACGCCCTTGCGCATCTTGGCGATTTGCGGCCGGTCGATGAGGTTTCGGGTCTGGTCGTTGAGGGGGGTATGGACGGTGAGGTAATCGACCTCGGGCAGCATGTCATCGATGCTGTTGCAGGTCGTGATGCCCAACTCCTTCGCGCGATGTTCGGGCAAGAAGGGGTCGAAGCCGATGACGTTCATTTTCAGTCCCAGTGCCCGTTCGGCCACGGCCTGCCCCACACGGCCCAGGCCCACGATGCCCAGCGTTTTGCCGGCCAACTCCGTGCCCATGAATTTGCTGCGTTCCCATTTCTTTTCCAGCAGGCTTCGGTAGGCGGGAAAGAGGTTGCGAGAGAGGGCCAGCATCAGGGCGATCGTGTGCTCGGCCGTGGCCACGGTGTTGCCGCTGGGGGTGTTCATGACCACGATCCCCAGCCGGGTGGCGGCAGTCGTGTCGATATTGTCCACCCCGACCCCTGCCCGAACGATCGCCTTCAATCGCGAATTGCCCTCCAGCACATCGGCCGTGATCTTCACGCCGCTGCGACAAATGGCCCCGTCGAATTGCCGCAGGGTGTTCCGTAATTCTTCACCCTTCAGCCCCGTGCGCACTTCATAATCAATCGAGCCTGTGGCTTCCAGCAGTTTCAGCCCTTCCGGGGACAGCGGATCGAGAACCACGACTTTGGGCATGGCTTGGTTCCTACATCTTCTATTGGACGTCATCGAAACCGGACCGCGGGCGGGCGATGGGACCGTTCCCAGCGTGTGGCGCGCCCGGCATACGACAAGATGTGTTAAACCTTATCTTTTACGGCAACCTGCGCAGAGGGTCAAGGTACCGCTACCCTGGAGTTCGCTCGACGTTGAAGTCACTGGAAGGTGCCCTACGAGCGCCGAGCAGCCGGGGAGGGCCACCACCAGCTTACGCTGGTGGCTCGGGTTTGGCGAATCGGATTCGATGCGACAGCGGTACTGGAAGACGCGGCAGCGCGGGAGCCTCGGGCGTAAGCCCGAGGTGGAGAAGCCGCCGAAACGTCATGTTTTCGAAAGTTGTGCGTAATACACTGCCATCCAGTGTCGCCTGGAGCGGCTACCGTGGAGGCGTCGATGCTGTTGACACCTCCGCTGCGGCGCTGGTACGGGGGCGAACCCCGGCCAGCAGACGCTTGTCCGCTGGGAAATCGGGGGGTAACATAAGGGTTCCGTATCCTGAGGAGTCTTTTATGCGCCACATTCTGTCTGCTCTCGTACAAAACATGCCCGGCGTGCTGTCCCATATCTCGGGCATGTTGGCCTCGCGGGGCTATAACATCGACAGCTTGGCGGTGGGCGAAACCGAAGATCCACGCCTTTCCCGCATGACCTTCGTCGTGGTGGGCAACGATAAAGTCCTGGAACAGGTTCGCAAACAATTGGAAAAGATCGTCACCGTGGTACGGGTGGACGACATCAGCTCCCGGGACTACGTAGAGCGGGATTTGATGTTGATCAAGGTGGCGGCCCCCTCAGGACGTAGGAGCGAGATCCGCGAATTGGTCGAGGTCTTCCGGGGGAGGATCGTGGACATCTCCCACGACTGCATGATCATCGAGATAGCCGGGCAAGAGAAGAAGGTCGAGGCCTTCATCGAGCTGATGCGGCCGTACGGGATTTTGGAATTGTGCCGAACTGGCCGGATCGCCATGGTCCGTGGCTCCGAGGCCATCAAGCCGCAACCGGAGGAGGAGCCAGCTCAGGCCACGCCCGTCGCAGCGAGTTAGGAACCTCGAAACCTTGGAAACCTTGCAGCCCACGGAAACAGAACGGCGGTGCCGCGGCTCTCGTGAAAAGGCCGCGCTTGTAAAGTGATTTGCTGATATTCCGTCCATTTTCCAAACCAGAAAGGAATAGCCCTATGCCCGCCAAAGTGTTTTACGACCAGGATGCCGATTTGTCCCTGCTGAAGGGAAAGACGGTCGCTATTGTGGGTTACGGTTCCCAGGGTCATGCCCATGCCCAAAATCTGCGGGACAGCGGCGTGAATGTGATCGTGGCCGAGTTGCCTGGAACCGCCAATTACAAGCTGGCCGTCGAGCACGGCTTTCAGCCGGTGTCCACGGAAGAGGCGGCGAAACAGGCCGATGTGCTGACGATCCTGGCCCCGGACGAGCTTCAGGCCGACATCTTTCGGAACCAGATCCGCCCTCATCTCAAGAAGGGCAACGTCCTGGTCTGCTCGCACGGTTTCAATGTGCATTACGGCCAGTTCGACATCCCCGAGGGCGTGGCGGTGATTTTGGTGGCACCCAAGGGGCCAGGGCATTTGGTCCGCTCCGAGTTCGTCAAGGGCGGCGGCGTCCCGTGCCTGGTAGGGGTGGGGCCGGGCAGTGATGACAAGGCCCTGAAAATCGCGCTGGCCTACGCCAAGGGTATCGGCGGTACCCGCGCAGGCTGCATCCAAACCACCTTCGCCGAGGAGACCGAAACCGACCTCTTCGGCGAGCAAGTCGTCCTCTGCGGCGGCGTCAGCGAATTGGTCTGCGCGGCCTTCGAAACCCTCGTCGCGGCCGGATACCAGCCCGAGCTGGCCTACTTCGAGTGCATGCACGAGTTGAAGCTGATCGTGGACCTCATATACCAGGGCGGCCTGAGCTACATGCGGTACAGCATTTCGAACACGGCCGAATATGGCGACTACACCCGCGGCCCGCGGATCATCACCGAGCAGACCCGCGCCGAGATGAAAAAGATTCTCACCGAAATCCAGACCGGCGCGTTCGCCAAAGAGTGGATTCTGGAGAACAAGGCCAATGCGCCGCAGTTCAAGGCCCTTCGCCGCCGTGCCCGGGAGCACCGGATCGAGCAGGTCGGCAAGGCCCTTCGCAAGATGATGAGCTGGATCGACGCCAAGGAGATCTGATCGGCCACGCACAGTCCGATCGGCCGCGTGCCTGAAATCCGCGCACGCCGAGTGGACTGAGGTGTGGACTGGGGACTTGGAGAGGACCGGCGGGACGGCTTGATGCGAGCCCCGGCCGGTCCTGTTTCGTGCGCTGCATCCGCTGCTGCGTTTTGCACCCGCAAAACGTTTTCCACCATCGTAGCCGGGCACGGAACGTCCGCCGCACCTCGCCGTATCGACCACTGCGTCTTGAGCTTTGCTGGGGTGATCGCCAGCGAGGATTACAGCACACAGTCCGCCGGATTGCATGATGTGCCCTGCAAGCGTGCGAGGCGATCTGTCCCATCGCCACAAGATGCTAAGCCAAGCCACAGAATGCTGAGCCAAGCAAACCATCCTGGGCTGTAGTGCGAGGCGCAGAGCGTATTTGCCGCGCGGCTTGTGAAAGCACGGCGCTTTCCGCCTGTGATTCCATCCGCGGAGGGCCACCCAGCGGCCCGCCCGCCATTGGCCGGCGGTCGCCGAGGCCGCCCGGCGTGGTCTTCATCCGGTGGGATACTGGCGGCAGTATTCGTAGATCGAGATCGCGGCGGCTGTTGCCACATTGTGCGCGTGCGGCAGCCCGTAAACGGGGATTTCCACCACCGCATCCAGCAGACGCAGGACGTCCTCTTCGATCCCCAGCCGCTCGTGGCCGATGACCAGCACGCAGCGCCGCGGAAAGGCGAAATCGTAGATGCACTGCGAATCCGTGGTTTGCTCCAGGCCGATCAGGGAGTACCCCTCCGCCTTCAGACGTTGGAGCACCGGCGGCAGCGTGCGGTGAAATTCGATAACCAGCTCGGGGCCGGTATCTCGGGCGATTTCCGGCAGGATTCGAGCACGGCCGCAACAGATCAGCCGCCGCAATCCGCAGCACCCCGCCGCGCGGACGATCCGCGACAAATTGACATTGCTTTTCATTGGCGGGCAAGCCAGGATCAATTCCCGAGGGCGCTGCAATGGGAAGGGACCGCGATGCCGCGTTTGTACAAATTCGCCCATCGACGACGCTTTGCCTCCGTGTTATTGCTCCAGCGCAAAGTCTACCTGATGGCAGGATGTGCCCAGCCTGGGTTGCACGGCATCATCTCCCATCACCACACGATGTTGAACCATGCAAGCCGATATTGAGCCATGCAAGCAACTCTGGGCAGTAGTGCCAAATCCGGGCCAGGACTGCCGACAAACTCGCGTTTCGTCACAAGGAACGCAGGAATTCGCACAGGTCGTGCAATTCCTGATCCGTCAGTTTCTCCACCTCTCCGGCCACGTCGCCATGTCGGCCTTCGCGAAAGACCTCTTCCAGCGTCAGGTAATGCCCATCGTGCATGTAGGGAGCGGTCCGCCAGACCTCGATCAGCGTTGGCGTATCGAACTCCGAGGCACGGTCGAACTTGCCCCGGGAGTTGACGTCGTGCTTGCGGAGGTCAGTGTACAGCGGTTCGGGGTGGCATTGGGAACAATGGAGGCGGTTAGAGGAGAATAACTCCTTGCCTCGCCGGGCCGCCTCGCTCCATTCGCCATTCACCAGGTAAGGGCTGGGGATCGGTTGCAGGGACTTGAGGTAGGCGTCGATGGCGGCGGCATCTTCCTCCGGCCGAATCGCGAACTGGATGTGCCGGATGCCGGAGCGGACGGCGGCCTCCCCGTCGGGCCGAACGCCTTCCCACATCGAAGGCGGCGTGCGATGGGCCAGCAACATGCTCTTGTTGTTCTTCGGCGAGCCAAGGCCATCGTTCAACAAATCCCAATTCAGGCCGTCCACCCGGCCATCGGGATGGCAAGAAGCGCAGCTTTGCCAATGCTGAAAACAGAGAGCGGCATCGTGGAAGAAAAGTTCCCCGCGACGCTCCAGGCTTAACTGAGCCTTGGGCCCCAGGCGAAGGTAGCTGACGCGGCGATGCGGCGAGGCTGCCGGGTCGATCACCGCCAACATGTTGCCGAAATACACGCTGGTATAAATCTTCCCATCCACCACGCACAGCCCCCGCGGACCCTTGGGCACCTCGTCGATGGGCTGTTCCAGATAGTCGTAGGGGCCGGTACCGTAGATCGGGAACCGTTGCTTGAGACCCACCAAAAAGGAAAGGTCGTTCGGCACGTCGGACGTGGTCAGCGAGGTCTGCGAACCGTCGTACGCAACCCCGCTGGAGGCCTCCTTGGGCAGCGATGCCAGTTTCTCCAGCAGCGGCTGCCACTCCACCATGGTGACCTCGTCGCTGGAGGCGTGCGAGACGTACACGCGGCCGTCGCCCGGACAAACCACACGCCACGGCAGCGCCGCCCCCAGGTCGATGTCGTCCAGAAGCACCGTATTGACCCAAGCGTGCTGTTCCACGTCCACGACCGACAGGGCGTTGGTATTCATCCAGCCGCGCTCCAATTGGGTGGTGGGCATTTGATACCGTGCCAAGAGGTGAACCGCCACCAGGTGCTTGCCGTCGGAGGTGATCTTCAGATCGTGCAGATCGGTCGTGCCGTTGGGCATACGAATCCTGCCGCCCTGCAAGGTATCCGCGTTGAACCACGATATCTCGGCTGCCACGTCGAACTCGTCGGCCCGATCCAGCGGCAGAAAATTGGCGACGAAGACTGTCTTGCCGCCGGGGGTCACCGCCGTGGCGATCGGCTCGCGGATGACGGGCACACACGCCGTCACCTGACCCGAGGCCAGATCGACCACGGCCACGCGATTGAGGAAACGATTGCAGACATACAGCCGGGCCTCGTCCGGCGAGAGGCTGGGGCCGCAAGGCGAATGCCCCACGGGAATCCGTGCTGTCTCGTTCCCGCTGGCGGTATCGAGAACACAGACCGTGCCGTCCCCCATGCCTGCCGTCACATACAGCTTGCTCCCATCGCGGCCGAGGACCATCCCCGACGGCGACGCCGGGACGGGAATCCATCGCACCAGCTCGCCCTTTTGGCGATCCACCACGGCAATCCGCGCGGCATCTTGGCACAAAACATACAGCAGGCCGACGTCGGGCGACGCGACAATCTCGGTGGGACCGAGAAATTCCTGGGCCAGGCACGTGCCTGCCGCGCCAGGCCACTCACCCGGATCCGCAAGCATCCACCCCCCAGTCACGCCAGTCACAATCGCGCCAACAAGCAACCATGAGCGATGGGGTGCCGCCTTGCAACCAAGGGCGATATCGAGGGCATGCATGGTCGATCTCGCAGCAGAGGACGAAACGGACACGAAGCCTACGGTGGGTTTGCACGTGATGGGCCGACAATTTCCGCGTGGACCTTAGTATAAATCCAAAACCGACTGAAGTCGATCACTTGCCGCAATCCCGTCGAGCGGGTTTGACGGGGAAGCTGATCCTACAGCGCGGGGTTGTTGGCTTGGCTCAACATCTTGTGGTGGTGGGACATAACGTTTGTCGTGCTGGGACACACCGATTGTAGTGCTGGGGCATATCCCTTGTGGTGCTAGGGCATAACGCTTCTCGTGTTGGGAAGTAACGCTTGTCCTGGTGGAAAATCACGTTTGTCGTGGTGGGCAATCACGTTTGTCGTGGTGCGACATAGCGCTGCGCAAGCTATGCCGCACGCATCCTGCAATCAGGCAGACGTTGCATTGTCGGAATCACTCCGACGCAAGAGACATTCGACGGCCCTCTCATCGGGGACGCCGTCGGGGTGGTCTGTCTCTCCGGCGGCGCGGAGGGCAGCCGCCGCGGATGCCTTACGAATGCGTTCGTCGATCGGGCATCCGCGTGCCAGGAGCGCGCAATACACCCCGTGAAAAACGTCCCCGCAGCCCGTCGTATCCCTCGCTCGAACCGAGTAAGCCGCTTGATGCCGCACGGTCTCGCCCTCTCGCCCGCGCCAGTAACAGCCATGCTCGCCGTGGGTAATCACCACGGCTTGCCGATGCCGGTTCCATAGGATGTCCACGGCATCCCTGGGGTGCAAGTCGGGCCTATGCAGCCATGATCGGGCGAACCGCAGGCCCACGATCAAGTGATCCACCAGGGGCACGATCTCGGTGAGAAGAGGGCCGGAGTCCCGCTCGAAGTCGGCCACGATCGCAGTGCCCCGTTCCTTGGCCCCGCGCACAGCGCGGAGCGTCCCCGGCAGTCCGTGATGGTCGATCAAGAGGACCTTGCTATCGCCGATGACCTCGAAGGGCGGGGCGTCGGCCGATGGTCCGGCCTCTCCCCTGCGGTACGCCAGCACCGTCCGCGTATGATGAACGGGATCGACCAGGATGGTGGAATGGATCACGCCGCCGCCCGACCATGCCACGGCGTGACGCAGGTCGATGCCTTCGCGACGCAATCGCGAGCCGATGAAGCGGCAAAGCTCGTCGTCGCCGAACCAGCCGGCATAGGCGCAACAGGCCCCGAAACGTGCCGCCGCCAACAAGGCCGTCCCCGCCAAACCGCCACAGCGCCGCACGCGGTGCGTCACCGTGAGCTTTTCTTCCGGCTGGGGGAATCGCTCGAGATAGAGAACGTCATCCACGGCAAGACTGCCCAGCGCCAGCACGTCCAGGGACTGCTTATCGCCCTGGATTGCCGCCGGATGCGGTATCGCAGCCGCGTCGGTCGCGCCGCCGTTCATTCGCCAATATCCCGCAGCACGGCCTGATGGATTTGGAAGGATCGTAACACGGTGCCGAGGAAGATTCGCCGCGAAAGGGAGACGCCCAGTTCACGCGGCAAAGAAAATCCGTTCAGATCGCCTTGAAACTCGATCACAGGAACGCCGTTGGCTTGTACCCGGATCGTGTTCATGCGCACCTCGCAGCGGATCGAGCACGGGCGGTCGGGCTGGAAGACTTGAGCCGTGTGGAGCGTCGGATTGGCTGGGTCCGGCCCCTTCCCATTGTAATTGGCCAGGAAAACATGGCGGCTATTGCCGGCCGGTTGCAGCCAGTCCAGCGTGGCCACCGCGGACGAGCGACCGATCGCCAATCCGATCAAAAAGGCGCCCTGCCCGGGGATTGGCGGAGGGCTTTGCCCACTTGACGCCCGCGGCGGCGTGGGGGCAGGCAACGGCTGGACGCCAAGTAGGACATCGTACTCCTCGGGAGGAAAGACCTGAAAGACGACCTTGGGCAGCGGCTCGCGCGAGGAGACCAAAAAGCCGCGACCGGTCTGCCAGGTCCCCAAGAAGGCTGCTTTGCGGGTAATGGCGGCGGCGATCAGGTCGATGACCCGGCCGCTCTCCACCAACCGTTGTTGCACCCGGGCAAGATTCTCGCCGGATTGAGCTTGCTCGGTCTTGAGATACCAATAGCCAGCCCTGCGGCGGACCGCGGCCTGCTCGGCCCCTTCGAGAGACTCGGCAAAGGCCCACCAATCGTCGGCCACACGCAACTGTGCCGTAGGCGAGGTGGGGGCATTGAGATCGCCCTGCGCGGCTGCCCGCAGCACGGCATGCCCACCCTTGGCCAGGTAGGGCAACCCTTTCTTCCAGTCCTGTTTGACCATGCAGTAGAATCGGCCGACCGTTTCGTTGGCCGCCGGATCGCTATCGTTGGTTTGCAGCACGGCCAGGGCAGATTGGATGGCCTGATAACCCGCCTTCAGCGATTCCGCCCGCTCGCGCGCCTGCTTGAAGGCGTCGCGTAGGGCCAGATCGCGGGCATCCTGGGCAATGCCCTCCCCGATCTCACCCAGCGACTGCGCCGCGTCGTATTCATCCGCACGAATGGCAGCGCGACCGAGGCTTTGCAGCACGGTCAAGGCCGGTTCCCGCGAAATGGCGAGCTTGCTCTTGCGGACCTCCTTCAGCGTTTCCAGGTGCACATCCCAAACGTTCCGCCGGAAGTGTGCCGCCATGCTTTCGCCGATTTGCACCGCCAAAAACGGATCCCCCGCGTTGACGGCCAGGTCGCGTGCCTCGAGCAAAAGCACGTAGCGCATCGTCGCGTCGGCCTCTTGCTCCGATTCGGTCAGCAAGGTTCGAGCCAATAGCGATCGCGTCTCCGGCCGATTGGCGTCAGCCAGCTCCTTGCGGTACTTTTGCCGAAAAGCGCTCTTTGCAGCATCCTGGTCGCTGTAGGAAGGTACCGGGAGCCGGGCGTCTGCGACGTCGGCCGGTCCTTGGGTGGGATGCGGCTCCATCTCGGTCTGCCCCGCCAAATCTTCGACGGCTAGCTCCGTCAACTCTTGGTTCAAGGCGTGCATCCCCAACGTCGGTAGGCTTTGGCACGCCTTCAACAACGCGGCGTCGTAGCCCACCGTGATTTCCATCGGCTCCTGCCGCGGCCTTAGTTGCACCGTAAGCCGGTTTTCCGGTCCTAGATCCGCCCCCTTCAGCGTCCACGCAAGCCGGTATTCTTTCAGCGGCACGCCGAGCTCGACCTTGGGTGGTTCCCCTTCCCGGAACACGCGAAGCGGAAGGGGGTGGCCGTTCAGGGACAGCTCTACCCCCCCGGAATCGACGAGAGGCGAGGCGACCGCCATTTTCACGCCTACGATGTTCGGCAGATTCTGCCCGCTGATGCGAAGCACGCCCTCCAGCCGAATCTCCACGTTCGCCTTTTCCAGTCCGTAACGAGTCAGCAGTTGATCGATCTCTCCCTGCCCAAACGATTCGCCCGGTGTGTAGCGGACCATGACCCCCAGGTCCTCTCCGCCCACGGTGATACGGCCCAACATGCCGGGCAACAGCTCTTCCGCCGCGGACGGGGGGTTGGGAACGCTGGGCGCGCCGGCAGACTGGGCACCAGCAGAGCTGGAGCTAGAGTTAGCGGCGCCGGACGGACCAGCCGAACTGGGTGGCGGTCCGGGCGGATTCGGCGTCGAAGCGGGACCCTTGCCGCTTGAAGAGTCCCGACCGCTGCCCAAAGCATCCGTGCCCGGCTTGCGTGCCTCGGCCAGTCCGGAGGCGGGCAATTCCTGTGGCGCGGTACCTTGGCGAACTGCGGGATCGCCTTGGGCCAGCCCAGCCGGGGGGCGCGAGTCCAGCCCACCGCCCGATCGCCGTGGCACCGACTCCCAAACCAGGTACAACCCCCCGCCGATCAAAACCAGGGCGGCGAGGCCCGCGGCAAGACCGGGATGCTTCCACAGGTACAGCCCCGCCCGCCGGGGGAGGCCCGTCCAAGAGGCGCTCCCGCCTTTCGCCGCTACCCTGTTCGCTGTGGGCGTTACGATCCGAGAGCTTGGTTGTGGCTGCTCTGTTGTTCCTTCGAGCGGGGCGGGCATGCTCCGCACGGTACTTGCCCCCGAAGTGGCCGATGCTGCCGCCGCCTTGCCGGCCTTGAGGTGCCGCAAGACCTCGTCGTACGTGGTCCGCGACGTTGGATGGAGCAGCGTGGTGCGGGCTTGCGCGATCTCCTGCAAGAGCCGCTGGGCCGTCTCCCCGTGAGGCCCCGCCTCCATTTGCCGCAAAAAGGCAGCTTGACGCTCCGCCGCCTGCTCGATCACATCCG
This sequence comes from Blastopirellula marina, assembly GCA_020721965.1. Classification (GTDB taxonomy): domain Bacteria; phylum Planctomycetota; class Planctomycetia; order Pirellulales; family Thermoguttaceae; genus Thermogutta. The sequence continues at coordinate 13,660 of DYLS01000036.1, forward strand.
GATCATGTTCAAAGAGGGGTATCCCCAGGAGTCGGTAGTGGTCGGGCGGCTGCTCGTGGGGAGGGATGCCCAACCAGACGTGATAGGCGTCGAAGGGCCGCGTCATCCGACATCTCCTCGCAGCATTGGCAATGGTCCACGCCACGCGGCCAAGCCAGCCCCTCCCGCGCGGGAAAGTAGCCCCATGCCGGTCGCCTCGAAGCGTGACCTCGCCCCGAATACCTGTTCCGTTACAACGACTCGAAAGGAAGATGGGAAGGATAATGAAAGATCATGAAGGCCGAATTTTCCTTCCCTTAGTTTACCTACTGCGGCACAGGGGATACAACCGAAATTGCGACGGGAGTTCACCCAGCCGCGCGGCACGCGATGCGCATTGCCCCTTGCTGGCGTTAAATTAAAAACCCAATCCACCAGCGTAAGCTGGTGGTGGACGAACGCACGAGTGGTGGCGTCTCCCACTCGTCTTTGCTCCGATCGCCCCTCAGAAGTACAAATCCCGCTGGTCTGTTTCCCGAATGCGGTTGAGGCGTTCGATCAGGGCCGCTTTTCGTGGGCCGTCGGGCAACTTGTCCAACTCCGATCGGATCAGCCCCATGCCGGCCTCGTAGGTTTCCTGCGATCCGTAATCGACCAAGTACTCCATCAGCGTCGTCAAGGCGTTGGGCGTGCAGAACTGCTGGATGAAGCCGGGGATGGCGTACTCCATGAAGTGCTCGCCCGTTCGGCCTAAACGGTAGCACGCCGTGCAGAAGCTGGGGATGTAGCCATCGACAATGAGCTGGCGCAAGACTTCATCGAGGGGGCGGAGATCGCCCAGCGCGAATTGTTCCCGATCGAGGACCTGTGCGTCGCCGGCCTCGGTATATCCGCCCAATTCGATCCGGCTGCCCGCATCGATCTGGGAAACGCCGAACTCCATCACCTCGCGTCGCAACTCGGGTGGTTCCCGGGCGGTGAGGATCAGTCCGGTGTAGGGGACGGCGAGTCGGAGGATCGCGATCAACCGCTTGAAGTCCGCGTCGGCCACGCGGTGGCGTTCATCCAGCCGCACGCCCGCCGCGGGGCGCAAGCGCGGAAAGCTAATGGTGTGCGGCCCCACGCCATATTGCGACTGCAAAAACAGGGCATGCGCCACCAGCCCGAGAACCTCGAACTTCCAGTCGTACAGTCCGAACAGCGCGCCGATCCCCACATCATCGCAGCCTGCCTCCATCGCCCGGCTCAAGGCGTCCAGGCGCCACAAGTAATCGCCCTTGCGCGTACTGCGGGGGTGGACTCGGGCGTAGGTCTCGTGGTGGTACGTCTCCTGGAAAATCTGGTAGGTGCCGATTCCGGCGGCCTTGATGGCGGCGAAGCCCTCGTGATCCATAGGGGCCGCGTTGATGTTTACCCGGCGGATCGACGCCTTGGGGCGTCGTACCGCGTACACCGCCCGCACGCAATCCGCAATGAAATTCGCGGAATACGAGGGATGCTCGCCAAAGACCAGGATCAGCCGCTTGTGTCCGCGATCCAGCAGGGCCTGTACTTGCTCCCGGATTTCGTCGGGCGAGAGCGTTCGGCGCTGCACGTCGCGATTGCTGCGGCGGAACGCGCAGTAGGCACAGTCATTGGTGCACTCGCTACCGATGTACAGCGGCGCGAAGAGCACGATCCGATTTCCATACACGTCCCGCTTCAAGCTCCGTGCCGCATCGAAGATCTCTTCGATCAGGTCCGGAAGCTCGGCCTTCAACAGGCAGGCGGTTTCATCGAGCGAGAGGGCTTCTTTGCTCCGGCTCTTGGCGATGATTTCGCGAACCCGGCCAGGTTCCGCAGACCCCTGCAAAAGGCCGTGGAGGAGAGCTTCGTCGATGAAATCGGCGGCCGTTTCGCTCAGTCGCCGAGGAGGCGTGAAAGAACTCATGAATGGGAAGCCTTACGATTGTGGAAGGGCGTCCGCGACGTCCGTGAAACTAGTTGGAATATCTCGCCTGATAATTGGGTGAAGAGCCGGGGCCGCGGCCGATGGGCCGTCCCAGGTTCTCGATTCGTGACCGGAGGCACGCATGGCAGGCATCGGCCGACTCTTGAATGCAGGCCTTGTTGGGATAGATCTCGTACAGGACGCGATAGCGAGGAGGCGTCAGATTCGGCATGACGACGTTCGCGCCCCGCACCAGCCCCAGCTCCCGCCCTCGCCACCGGTTCAGCGTCGCCAGGGCGGTCGTGCTGGGGATGTTCGCCCGAGGGCATAACAGCCGCGCCAGGGCGATGGTCTTGTAGGTCATCAGCTCGTTGGCGGGCACCTGTTCGCCGTCCGGGACGAAGACGCGGAAATCCGATTCCGCCAAGGGGGTTCGGGGATGGAGGATGAACGGTCCCACGCCGATCATGTCCAGATCGAGTTCGCGAAACATCAACAGATCGTCGGCCAAGTCGGCATAGGTCTGCCCCGGGATGCCGATCATCACGCCGCTCCCCACCTCGTAGCCCAGGCTTCGCAATTCTCGCAGCATTTCGATCCGCGACCGGCGGTCGCTGCCCCGGGGCGGATGGTATTTCGCATAAAGTTGTGGATTGGAGGTCTCGAACCGCAGCAGATAGCGGTCGGCACCTGCCTCTCGCCATGCCGCCCAATCCTCGGCGCAGCGCTCCCCCAAGCTGAGTGTGACCGCCAGGGGATACGACTGTTTGATCCGCCGTACGACCCGGGCGATCAACTCGCGGCTCAGCAGCGGGTCCTCCCCGGACTGCAACACCACGGTGCCGTAGGCCAGGGCGTGGGCTTGCTGGGCGCAGGCCAGAATCTCTTCCTCGGTCATGCGGTAACGGATAAGCTCGGTATTCGGCGCGCGCAAACCGCAATACGCGCACAGTCGGATGCAAAAATTAGAGATCTCGATCAGCCCACGGAGGTGGACCTCCCCCCCCACATGTGCTTGGCGAACTTCATCGGCCGCCTGCCACAACTGTTCGAGCCGCGCGGGGTCCTCCTCCCGAAGCCAGCCGATCAGGGCCGGTCGGCTCAACGGTTCCAGCAATGCCGCCACTGCCGAGGAATGCATGGATCGCACCATTCACGCCATCGCACCGGATCACCGACGGCGGAACGCTCACCGTGGGAGCCGATGGTTAGATGCCTCTCTCCCGTTCAAACGACCTCACAACATCCACGAGCGAGGGAATGGGATTTTCCAGCCCCCTTACCTGTCGCTTATCGACGAGCTTCACTCCCGCCGCTCTCGATATGACTTTAAGTCCGCCTCCGTAACATCTTCTCCTGGCACGAGCCGGTAGTGTCTCTCCGCTACGACGCTAATCCTTTGTTCGCTCCTTTCGAATTCGAAAAGCGCGATAAGGTCATCCTGCATGAATCGGGCGCCGATGGCACGGCAGATCAGCAGGGGAAACTTGTTCGCGCACATGGCCACGTCCTGTTCGATTTGCACCACGCTCAAATGATCGTGTACGCCCTTGGCCTGTACTGGAAATACGTAGTGGATGCTCTTCCTATCGAGGCCGATGTAGACTTCATCGGTTTCGATTTGGCCGAGCTTGGGAACGGTTGTACGGAGGTGGTTCTGAAGGGAATAGCACACGGTGCCGGTGAAAATGTCAATCAATCGGTTATAGCGCAGTTTGGCCAGCAACGCCTGCTCATCACTCAGGGCGTACATGGCCACCACGCCTGGCGTGGCGTCCGGCACCTTGGTCTCAGCCATCATCTTGTTCGGCCTTATAACCGGCTGCTCGATCGCAACAAAACAGTACCTTGCAGGCCCGGATGGGCGGATGATCCATTCCTTTCCGGCCGGAGCTTTATCGCGAACGGACTCAGGCAGCGGCGTGCGATATCGGAAGCTGTAGATTACGTCCCCGAGATTCTTCGGTAACTCGAGACCCAGCTTCCTGGCTGCGCGAATCAAATCCTCCCTTTCAAACGAAACCTCGACCGCGCCCGGCTTAAACCGTGACAGGAATATCTCCTCGACAAGCTGAGTGTACCGGTTGGGTTTGGCCATTCGATCACCGTGCGGCTTCGGCACGCCCAACGTTCGCAAGCCCGCGCTGTGTACGGCCGGGCCATCGCAATATCACCACTTCCTCTCGTAATTGCTCCTTCGTCGCTGTTGCCAGACGCGTGCGGAACAAGTCGATGTTGACAACATCGTATCCAAGCGACTCGGCAATATCTGCCAAGAGCTGCCCCGTGCGAATCATGACTTGCAAGTAAGATGCCTGATCTCCCACCACGTATGCCAATTGCGCACCTGGCCGTAAAATAGCGCGAAGGTCTGCCAGATGACGGGCCATTCCGCCGAAATAGAGCTTCGTCACTCTGTGGTACTGGCGCTCGAAGCCCGAGGTTTTCCCAAGCCTGACCCTGCGGGTTTCGATCGCTTCGGCAATGCGTTGGATCTCCGCGTGATCGGACACCCACCGATCATCATCGTCGCCCTGGTAAACGCCGCGGGTATTGGAGCGGATCAAGCCGCGCTTCAAGGCTCGCAGGTCGGCCTTGTCCTTGATGAAACCGAGCAAGACGGACTCGAGCCGTGTGGTACGCGTGTAATCTTTCTCGTTCGGGTACGGAGGGGATGTGAAGACGGCGTCGATCAGGCGTCCAGTGAGAATCTCCGAAACACGCCGGGCATCTGCATGATGTACCGCCGCCGGTGCGCCGTCGATCTTTCGCAAAGACCGCAGATCAGCGGCCATGCTCTCCACCAAAGCCAGCCATGGTGCGACGACCGGGCTATCGGGCTTCGCGGGCCCGACACCGACCTCCGGACCAAACTTCAGATTGCTGACCGAAAAAACTAGCGCTTTGCCCAACGCTACCAGCTCGTGGTTTCGAAAACGGTCGTCGCGGCATTTGTCGAGACAATCGAGCAGAACGAGAGTTTTGTGTAGCGGCAACGAGCTGATGGAATCCGTCAGCAGAAGCTTTTGTTTCTCGGGTGGAAGCTGGCGTAGCACGGGCGGGTGACCGGAACTAACCACCGTATTTCGCCCGAACAAAGGCAGCGGGGGGGCGTCGTCAATCCCCTGCGATTGCAGTTGCTCCCTCGCCAACGCGGCGACTTCTCGAGCGTGCCTCACCAGGCCATCGGGGTCAGGGGTCCAATCGATCTTGACTGTTGTCACGAAATGGGACCAGGGGACGGCCTCGACCCCGACGCTCGGAATGCCCAGCTTCTTGCATTCCACGATCGTCGTGCCCGTGCCGCAAAATGGGTCCAGAACCGTCTGGTCCGCAACAATACCGAACCGCCGTAGATAGTCCCTCACCAGATGGGGTGGAAACGAAAGGACAAAGCGATACCAGTCGTGCGCAAGGGCATCCTCCGGAGCGAGCCTGTTCGCGGCACCGTTGGGAAGCAGCCCGGGCAAGTGGATACCGCGTTTCATAAGTGCGACATGCTCCCTCATGGAGTTGCACAGCCGGTGTACCAGGCGCACCTTGGTCCCTTTTTCTACGCCTGCGCCATGCCCCGAGCACGGGTCTAGTTATTATACGGCCTGGCGGCGGGCGGGGTGCGACGCCGGGCATTGCCCCGTATCCCGATCGCCCGGCCTCGCCCCACTGAGAAAAATACGCCCTTCAAACAGATCAACCAATTTGTTGACACAAAAACGATCGGGCACTATAATCCGGTAGATGAACCAGGCGAGTCAGTTTTTCGTCATGACTTTTCGCGTGAGTCCGGTTTTCTGGTCCCTGTTCTTGGAGGTTTGAATCATGGTCAGATTGCGTTGTCTTTGGCAGTCGTTTCGCCGGGGTTTTACCCTGGTGGAACTCTTGGTGGTGATCGCCATCATTGGCATTTTGATCGCGCTGTTGCTGCCTGCCGTGCAGGCGGCGCGCGAGGCCGCCCGGCGCTCGCAGTGCACCAACAACCTCAAGCAGATCGGTTTGGCGCTGCACAACTACCACGATAAGTACAATGTTTTTCCCAGCCTGCGGCAGGGGACACGGCAGGGGTCTCCGCCTGAGGAGAAAAGTACTCACGGCGGTTTGAGCGCCTTCGTCATGTTGTTGCCCTATTTGGAACAGACGGCGCTCTACAATCAATGGGCGGCCCCCCAACCGCCGCGTTACAATGCGTGGGGCCCCGTCCCCTGGTACGGCTGGGACTTTCTGCCGCACCACGTGCAGGTTCCGTCCATCCTCTGCCCCTCGGACGGCGCCGGCGGGAAGATTCAAGACGATGGTCGTCCCTATTGGTGGCAAGGCGATAACTCGTACGTCTTCTGCTGGGGGGATGACATCAATGTCGATTGGTGGCGGACGCAAGCTCCCCGCGGAATCTTCGGCAACGACAGCTTTGTCGGCATGAATGGCATCACGGACGGCACCAGCAACACCATTGCCGCCAGCGAGGTGGTAATATCTACGCGAAGTGACGTCCGCGAGACGCACGGCAATTACGTGGAGAACGCTGGCGACGGCAACCTGCGGGCCAATCCCGGTCAGTGCCTCCAGTGGAAAGGGCCGAACGGAACGATCACTCCTGCGGCCCCTCAGATCGGTGAACTCCGCGGCGTGCACTACGGTTGGGGTGCTACCGTCGTGACCGGCTTCAACACCGTCCTCCCCCCCAATTCCATCGGCTGCAAGGGTTTCTGGTCGGAATGGGGGTCGGACCACGTGATGCCACCGGATAGCTATCACCCCGGCGGCGTGAATGCGGCCATGGCCGACGGCTCGGTCCGCTTCATCAGCGATACGATCGACACCGGTAACTTGGCGGCGCCGGAAGTTAGCGGCGGTCCCAGCCCCTACGGCATTTGGGGCGCCCTGGGTACCCGCATGGGCCGCGAGACCGTCAACAATTTCTAATGTATTCTAACGTGAGCTGCGGTCGCAGCTCGGGACGGGCGTGAATTGCAGGGGCGGGCCTTGTGCCCGCCCCTTTGCCTTGCGCCCCCCTTTGTTCCCGGTCTTGCTCGCCAAAAGAGATCTGCGGCAACCGCGCCGCCCGGCGTGGATTGCAAGCGGCTCCGATCGTTCGTATCACCCACCCCACCAGGCCGGTTTTGATATTGTTTTGTTAGACGATTCCAATTAAAATAACGGGGTGAGGCGTGCCCTCTGACAACTCCCCCAAAGCCAGCCCCCCTTTGTCCGAGAATCCAGTCCATGCTTGTTCGCCTCAAAGTCATTCGAGGCAAGGCCAATCGCGGCCTCGTGGATCTATCGATCCCCGCTGTGATCGGCCGCGGACGGGATGCCGATCTGACCGTCATCCACCCCGTGATCAGCCGCCGCCACTGCGAGCTGTATCAACAGGACGGGCGGCTGTTCGTCCGTGATCTTGGCTCACTCAACGGGACGTATGTGGGGGCGGTCCAGGTCAAAGAGGGCGAGATTCATTCCGGCGACTCGCTGAGCATCGGCCCGGTGAGCTTCGAAGTGCAGGTGGTGGACGGGGTCCCTTCACCTTTGCGGGAAGAATCCCCGCAGCGAAACAGCAACCCACAATCGGACTTGCTGGTCGCCGATTCGGAAACGCAGGGAATCTCGGCTCCGTCGCCCATGCCGGGAAACGATTCACCCCTTTCCGAGAAACGGGAGACCGAGCCGCAACCGTTTTTCAGTTCGGGATCTCCTGCCGCGGCCGCTGCGCCGGAATCTGCCGCGCCGATGGACGCGCCCTCGCCCCATGTTCCGTCACCGGCGGAGGCGGTGTCGCGGGGCGGCGATCCAGGGCAGCAGCCGGAATCGTTGGGGGCGCCACCCGACGCCGGTCGGCCGATCGCAGAGCCGCGGGGGCTTTTCGGCGATCTACCACCGCCGGAGGCCTTTGCCCCACCCCCTCCTCAAGCGGAGAGTCCGGAAAACTCCGAATCCGAATCGGGGTCCGAGGCCGCTGGTCACCCCTTGGAAAACGTGGGGCCGACGGATTCCGGGCCGTCGCAGCGAGGAAACGCCTGGGCTGAGGTCCCGGCGCCCTTCACCCCCATCCAGCGAAGCACGCCGGTGGAACCGCTGCCAGGGCCTTCGGGCGGGGGTGCGGAGTTGACCGATTCGCATCCAAGTCACGGCTCCGACTCCTTTGCCCTGAACCTTCCGACGCGGCTTCTGCGGCCAGGCGATCTTCCTACGGACACCCCTCAAGGGGCTGGGGAAGGCCCGCGAGAATTTGAGCCGAGAGAGCTGCTGCCGAAGAAGCGGCCTGCTGCTGGCGGTCAAGGTGGTTGGTGGCCCTTCAAGAGGCGTTGAGGCGGCGAGCGTGGCCTGCCGCGGGAGGTCGCCGATTCTCACTCCCCAGCCTGCGTAGCCAGAACAAAATCTTCCATTCCCGGCAGCAGGCGTTGAACGGGCGGGCAGCAGACCTCGCGATAGCGGGCACGGTAGGCCTCAGCCATGTGGATCATCAGTTCCACGACCAAGAGATCGGCCCGCGTTATCACGTGACGGCTGCTCCGCAGGCCCAGCCCGTGGATCAGCTCCGCGGCGACATGCACGTGCAGTTGCATAACCTCACGGGGCGAGACGGCGGCGGTGACGAGGATCTCGGCCAGGGGCCGCAATTCGGCCGCCAGGTTCCCAGAACCCATGATCACATACGCTCGCAGCAGCTCCCGATAATGGCGAATGAGCGTTTGCGGCAAGTCGGGGGGACCGGCCATAACATTTGGAGAGGCCGATACGGCCGGTGCCTCGCCGGGAGAGTTTACGGGTTCGAGGTCGAGCAGCGTCGCGAACTGATCGGCGATGCGGAGTTTTTCCAGGTCTCCGATCAGCGATCGCTGCTGCTGGAGGACGTGTTCCGCTTCCTCTTGTTCACGGCGGAGGCGTTGCTTTTCCGCCTGCACGAGTCGGCGATTTTGCCGTAGCAGTTGGCATCTTTGGAGGGCCTTGGCGGCCAGCCAGATCAAACCGCGGGTGGTGCCCGTGTTGACGCAAACGTAGCCATCGGCTCCGGCCTCGTAGCAGAGGACGGCCATCTCCTGTTCGCTCTGATGGCCGAGCACGATCAGCGGTTCGTCGGCCCCCGCTGCCCGGCAGCCTTCGACCAAATCCAGGGCGTCCAATTCGTCCGGCTCGTGCGCGATCAAGACGACGTCGAAAAGCTCATCGCGGAGTCGCGCCAGACCGGCCACGGCCCCTACCGCCTCATGCAGCTCGATTTCCACGGCGGTATCGGCGGAAAAGGCGTCGGCCAGCCACCTCCCCGTGCGCTGGTGATCGCAGACGTACAGCACGCGCAACTGGCTAGGTAACCCCTGCCATAACGAATCGCAGCGTGTCGTATCGAGATGTTTCCCGCCCAGCGGCATGGGAGGTATTCCAAATGAATGTGCGTCGTGCGCAGCGACAGCGTCCTGGTCCGCCTTGACGAGGGGACTATAGCGATCTTGGGGAAGACGCTTCAAGAGGGATTCCATAGCCTTATCGGAGAATTCCCCGGATATTCGCGCCGGTAGTTTGGGTAAGGCGATGCTAGTGTGGGTAAGCCGATCCGATGCTGCGGGCCATCGCGGGATAATGAGCGCCTTCATCCACCACCAGCTTACGCTGGTGGCTCGGGATTGGCGATTTGGATTCGATCTCAAGACCGGTACGGAAAGACGCGCCAGCGCATGAGCCTCGGGCGTCAGCCCGAGGTGGAAAGAGCGCCAAGGCGCAGGTCGCGTCAGCCCAAGGTGGAGGCACTAACCCGGGCAGGCCACGTCTTACCTGGGGTGTGCCCCCCGGGGCGAGAGGCGGATACAATAGTAACAACTTGGTGATTTGCACGATCCCTTGGTGAAGTGCGCGAGACTTGGTGAGCCGCACGATCCGTCCGATAAAGTCCGCGGTCGGCGCGAACCCGTGGGGTTTCTATCGTACCGCCGGGCGACAGGCCATTTCCGCCTCGAAGAGTGGCGCCAGCCCGGACGGCTCGCTCCCGATGGTGCTGGCGTCTGCAACATTCCATGAAACTGCCCCCAGAAGGTGCCTTTTGGCTGATTCGGTTGAGGTGGATCGCGGCGGGGGGGGTATTTCTTGCGGGCTTTCTGGCGTCCTCGGTGTTGGGCGTGCTGGAGTCGGCCACTCCCATCTACGCGATCGGGGCCTTCCTTCTGCTGTATAACCTGGCTTTCATGTGGCTGCTCTGGGAAAACAATCCCATGCAGCCCCTCCGCCCGGAAAACGGCATTTTCGCCCAGGTCGTCCTGGACCTGTTGTCGTTGACGCTGCTTCTGTACTTTTCCGACATTGCCCGCAACCCATTCATCATCTATTACATCTTTCATATGATCATTACCGGGATGTATTTGCGGGGCTACCGGCCGTTTCAAGTGGCCGGTCTGGCGACGATCTTGCTGGGGCTGGTGATGTTGCTGGAGTACCTGGACCAGATACCGCGTTTCACATTGCGTTTCGGGCCGGATGGCGATCGTCCGCCGCAAGGCCTGCATGTGCTGGGCGTGTATGTGGCGGTCACCAGCAGTCTCTGGATGGCCGTTTATTTCACCATCTCCATCCGGCGTTACGTGGATCGTGCCCATGCCGAATTGAGGCAAAAGGAAAAGATGCTGGGGATCGGGCAGTTGGTGGCGGGAATTGCACACCAGATCGCCAATCCTTTGGACGGCGTTCAGAACTGCCTCCGCAGGATTGGAGCGGGAGTCCGGGACAATCCCCGGCTCACCGAATATGTCCAGTTGATGACGGAGGCCCTGGAGCGGATCGAGCGAACGGCCAAGCGCGTGCAGGCCTTCGCACAGCCGCGCGGCGTGGTGCTGGACAGGACTGACGTCAATGCTGCCGTCGAGGGTACGCTGGCGATGCTTGGGCCGCGGATCGGACACGACATTCGCGTGGAAAAGGACCTCCGCCAAGTCCCCCCCGTCCTCGGCGACATGTACACTATACAAGAGATCGTTTTCAATTTGTGCACAAACGCCTTGGCCGCCATGCCCAACGGGGGGACGTTGACCGTGCGGACCCACGCCCTCGGCAAGCAGGACGACGATCAGATGAACTCCGTGGCCATCGATGTGATCGACACCGGGGTAGGCATCCCACGCGCCAACTTGGAGCGGATTTTCGAGCCGTTTTTCACCACCCGGGCCGAGGCGGGGGGCACCGGCCTGGGGTTGGGGCTGTGCCGCATGATGATCTCCGAGATGGGCGGCCGGATCGAGGTCCGCAGCGCCCTGGGACAAGGCACCACCTTCACGGTCCTCTTGAACGCCTATCGCGAACCACGCAATTTGCCATGAGAATCCTGATCGTCGATGATGAAAAGATCAAACGCGTGACCTTGGCGGACGACCTGACCGCCCAGGGGCACGAGGTGGATACCGCCACCGACGGTGAAGAGGCCTTGGAGAAGCTTCGTGGGCGGCCGTTCGACGTGGTGGTGGCCGACGTCAAAATGCCGCGGATTGACGGTCTGGAGCTGCTCCGCCGCATCAAGCAGGGGGAGCAGGCCCCCGCCACCGAGGTCATCATGATGACCGCTTACGGCAGTATCCAGTTGGCCGTCGAGTCCATGAAGGCCGGTGCCTACGACTTCATCACCAAACCCTTCCGCAATGAAGACCTGTTGCCGCTGCTGGCGCGGCTGGAAGAGCGGCGCCGTCCCGCGGCAGGCCGATCGATGGCCCCCCCCTCCCTCGGCCCCGAGGTGGAGCGGGAGTTGATCGGCCGATCCCCCGCCATGAGCCGGATCAAAAAGATAATCGAGATCTGCACCCGAACCGACGCCAACGTCCTGTTGTGGGGCGAGACCGGCGTCGGCAAGGACCGCATCGCGCAGACCATCCATCGGCACTCCCATCGCCACGAAAAGCCCTTCGTCAAGGTCGGTTGCACGCTCTTCCCGTCGCACCTCATCGAGAGCGAACTCTACGGCCACGAGCGGGGGGCGTTCACAGGGGCCGATCAGCGACGCGTCGGACGCTTCGAATTGGCCCAAGGCGGCACGCTGTACCTCGATGACGTGGATGACATTCCCCTCGAACACCAGGCCAAGCTTCTGCGGGCCATCGAGGAAAAGGTGTTGGAGCGGGTCGGGGGCACGGAATTGGTCCAGGCCGACGTGCGCATCATTGCATCCACCAAGAAAAACCTCCTGGAAAAAGTCGGCGAAGGGACCTTCCGCCAGGATTTGTATTACCGCCTCGACGTGCTCCGCATCTGCATTCCTCCCCTGCGCGATCGGAAGGAAGACATTCCCGACCTGGCCGAAGAGCTACTGACACGGATTGCCAAGAGTCGGGCCTTTCGCATCGAACCGGAGGCGATTGCCGCCTTGATGGAGCACGATTGGCCAGGGAACATCCGGGAGCTGTACCACACGTTGGAACGCGCGTATCTTCTGGGTTCGGAGGATATCACGGCCGACTTGGTAAGGGCACAAATCACCCGCTGGCCCGACCGAAACAACAAAGCCGAGCGTTGGACCGGGGGGAGCTTTCAAGAGACGATCGAGCAGACGGAAAGGGAATTGCTGGAGACGGCGCTGCAGGAGGCGGGGGGGAACAAGTCGGCGGCCGCCGCGGCCTTGGGCATGAAGCCCTCGACCTTCCGCGACAAACTCGCGAAACATGGCTTGGGCTAGCAGGGGAAGACGCCATCCACCACCAGCTTACGCGGGTGGCTCGTGTTATTTTTCACCACCAGTTTACGCGGGTGGTTCGGGATTGGTGATTTGGATTCGATCTCAAGAACGGCATGGAAAGACGCGCCAGCGCGGGAGCCTCGGGCGTTAGCCCGAGGTGGAGAAATCGCCAAAACGTGATGCGTTCAAAAGTATTGCGCAATACCCCACCACCAGCTTACGC
>DYLS01000036.1:26530-38519 GCA_020721965.1 Blastopirellula marina
CCACCACCAGCTTACGCTGGTGGCTCGCGATTGGATTTACCACCAGATCACCGCCGCGCACGCGGGTGGCTGGCGGCTCAGCTCACTCGTGGCGCAGGGCCTCGATGGGGTCCATGTTGGCTGCTCGCCGGGCCGGATAGAGACCGAAGATCACGCCGATCGCCACGGAGATGCCGAACGCTAGGGGCAAGGACGCCGGGACAATCACCGGTCGCATGGTCTTGACGATGTCCGGCAGGGCGCCGTACACGCCGGGCAAAAAGGTCTCCACCCCAGATTTCAGCAGGGATGTGAAGAGCGGGCAAGTGAAACCGACTAGGATGCCGGTCAATCCCCCCACCGTGGAAAGGACGATCGTTTCCACCAGGAATTGGCGGATGATGTCGCGACGTTTGGCCCCCAGGGCGCGGCGGATGCCGATCTCGCGGGTCCGCTCCGTGACCGTGGCCAGCATGATGTTCATAATGCCGATGCCACCCACCACCAGGGAGATAGCCGCTATCAGGCCCATGAAGATCATGAACATCATTCGGGTGATGCGGGCCTGCTCCAGCAGTTCCAGCGGCACGGTAACGCCGTAGTCCTCCATGCGGTGGTACTTGGCCAGCAGGGACTTGATGATTTCCGCGGTGGGGATCACGTTCTTGACGTTATCCACTTGGAACGTGATCTGGCTCAACTGGACTTCCTCGCCCTCCAGGGAACCGGCACGGCGGGAGATCACGACGTCCCCGATCCGCCACCACAGGGTCGTGATGGGGATGTACACGTCGTTCGAGAAGTCTTGGGCCGCCATCGAACCGCCGATCCCGGCCGAAGGCATCTTCGGTTTGCAGACGCCGACGACTTCGTAAAAGCTCTCCTCGACGCGGATGATTTTGTGGACGGGGTCTTCATAGGGAAAGAGTTTTTCCGCCACGCCCGCCGAGAGCACGCAGTAGTTCTTGGCCTGCTCCAGATCCACGTCCTGGATGAACCGGCCGCGGTCCAACTCCAGACGGAGCATATCCTTGTACTCGGGCGTGCAAGCGACGAGGCGGCCGTCCACCTCGTACCCGCCGCGTGTGAACCGCTGCCGCAATTCGCGGATGCGGATGGCCCGCGTGATCGTGGGTATGGTCTGCGATAGCCGTTCGTAATCGGCCCGAGTGATCCCGTATTGGAGGAGCAGGCTGGTGGTCGTGATCTGATCGGAAGGCGGTTTGATGGTGCGGACGATGATGTTCGTGGCGCCCAAACTCTCGATCTGCTCCTGCGCCTTGCGGCTGATGCCTTCCCCGATAGCCAAAAGCCAAATCACGCTGGCCACGCCGATGAAGATGCCCAGCACGGTCAACAGCGACCGCAGGGGATGGAGCATCAGGCTCTTGGTGCCCAGCCGAAATGTGCGAATCCAAATCAACATGGCGAAAGTCGAATCTCGTGATGAAAACCAAGGCCCGCCTGGTGCGGTGTCTAGGATTGTGAAGCGATGGGCACGGCCGCCGCGTCGGCCGTAGCTTTTCCGGGCGTGGCGTTTGCGATCACAGCCTCGATCCGGCCGTCCCTCAAGCGGATGATCCGCCGGGCCCGCTTGCCCACGTCCAACTCGTGCGTCACCAGGACGATCGTCTTGCCTGACGCATTCAACTGGTCGAACAAGGCCAGGATTTCCTCGGTGGTGGCTGAATCCAGGTTGCCCGTCGGTTCATCAGCGAGGATGAAGAACGGGTCGTTGACCAGGCTCCGCGCGATGGCCACGCGCTGCTGCTGGCCGCCGGAGAGTTGCGTGGGCCGGTGGTTCAGCCGTTCCGCCAGGCCGACCATCGCGGCCAATTCGCGGCAGCGTTCGCGATCGCGCCGGCTCAGGCGGCCTTGGTAATACAGGGGCACCTCGATGTTTTCCAGGACGGTCAACTGAGGAATCAGGTTGAAGGACTGGAAGACGAATCCGATCCGGCCGGCCCGCAACTCGGCCAGCCGATCGTCGCTGGCATGGGCGATGTTCTCGTCACCCAGGAAGAGGCTGCCCGACGTCGGATGATCGAGGCACCCCAAGAGGTTGAGCAGCGTGCTTTTCCCCGATCCGGAAGCGCCCATGATGGCGACGTAATCGCCCTCCGGGACGTCGAAGGAGACGCCGCGGAGGGCGTGAACCACCTCACCGCCGAGGTGGTATTCCTTGACCAGGTTCTGAACGGAGGCAGCGAGCTTCATGGGAGGAGGCTCCGGAAGTGCTGAGTCAGTTGGGGCTGCGAGGGCCGCCGTTGGGTCGAGCGGCATCGGGCGATCCTGAGCTGGGATCGGCCCCGGGCCGTCCGCCGCCGAGGCCCATTCTGCCGCCGGTGGGACCGAAACCGCCATCCGCCCGCATCCGCTCCATCCCCGCCCGCATCTCCTCCTTCGAAATGCCCCCGTCGCCATCGGAATCGCTTTCGAGCATTTGATCGCGGCGGTCCTCGGGAATTTCGTCGGCGTCGATCTTGCCGTTCTTGTTGGCGTCGAGGCGGTCGAAGATGCGATCCACGATCATGGCGGGGTCGAAGCCGCCGGGTGGCCCCATGCCAGCCTGGGGCGGGCCTCCGCGATCCGATTGCCCGGCCTCCGACGCCGGCCCCGCGTGCGGCCCCCGATCTCCCTCCGAACCGCCAGGTCGTTGACTGCCGGCACCGCTCTGCGGATGCGCCGTGCCGGCCGGGCCGCCGCCCGTTGCACCACCCGACCCCTCCGCCCCGAGGATCGGAGGTCCACTCGAGGACGCAGCCTGTACCACCAGGGCATCTTCACCCATTCCGACCGCTTCGCGGTAGGCGGCCGCGTTGAGGACGACCTCGTGCTTCTCTTCCAGGCCTTTACGAATGATGACGAATTTTTCGTTGCTCGGCCCAAGCTCCACCTCGACCGGCTTCATGACGTTGTTATCCCAGACGATGCAGTAGAACTTGTTGGCGTGCTCGAACACAGCCTGGACGGGAACCTGCAAGACGTCGGGTTCGCGGTGCGAGACGATCCGAACCTGGGCGGTCAAACCCGCCCGCAACTGCTCGGTCGGGTTGTTGATCTGTACCATGACCTCGTAGTCTTTCACGTTGGAGTTGAAGAACGAGGTCGGCAGCGGGTATTCTCCCACGTCAACCACTTCGCCATCGAAGACCTGGTTGGCCAGGGCATCCACTTGGACCATGGCCGGCAAGCCCACCGATACCAGACCGATCTTTGACTCGTTGATTTTGGTCCTCACTCGCATCCGCTTGGGATCGGGGAGGCGGATGATGGTCTGCCGTTCCCGCACCCGAACACCCTCCTGGATGATGACATCGGTTTGGCCGCGGACCCCCACCTGATTGGCGTAAACCACCTGCCCCGCCTCGGGTGCCGTGATCGTACACTTGGCGATTTGATCCGAGATCTCCTGAAGCTCTTGCTCCTCCAACTCCAAGCCATGTTTTTGGGCCTCGAGCTTGGCCTGCGCCGTCTCGATGTCGGCGTCCAACTGCTTGAGCATCTTGGGCTTGGTGAAACGCTCCAATACCTCCAGCTTGGTCTGCGCCGACTCCAAATCCTTGTTGGCCCGTTCCAACGCGAAGCGGTCGGCCTCCAACTGGGCCTGGGTAATGTAACCCTTCTGGGCCAGGGACTGGCTATATTTGAGGTAATCCTCGGCACGCCGCTTGTTCTCTTGGGCCACGAAGTTCTCGATCTCGATTGCTAACAATTGCTGGCGGTACTGGCCTTCCAGGTACTCCTGTTTGGCAATCACGGCCGTATCCAGAACATTTTGGGCCTGAATCAGATTTGCCCGGGCATTGGCCACAGTGATCTGTTGCTGCGTGTAACGGTCGCGCAGGGCAGACGAATCCAGCTCCACCAGGAAATCGCCCGGCTTGACATAGGTGCCCTCGGGTACGATCCGCAGGATCATCACACCGCTGCCCTGGGATTCGACCTCGCAGCGGATTTCGACATTGCTGGCGCTCTCCACATCGCCGCGTTCCAGTACCTCGCTGACGAATTCACCGCGGACTACCTCATAGGTGACCGGCTTTTCGCTGGAGCTCCTCCAGGGAAGTTTGGGCAAAAACGAGCTGAAAAATAGCAAGCCCGATACCGCCACCGCACTCATGGCGACCAGCGCCCCCTTGATGATCCAGCCAGAACGTCGGGACGCCCGACTCGAATCGCGTTTCCCCCGGTTCAACATAACGCCGTCCTCAAACTGATGATTGCCGTGTCAAATAAGGGGTTGGCCTGGCTTCATCAACCGGACCAGAATCGATCCCCTTGGTCGCCACCCCATCGTCGATAGGGGAACGAGACCGCGGCCAAATGGGTTCGCGCCATTGGCCCCGAACTTGGGTGAGACTACAATCTGCGTCAGAACTGCTGGTTTGTGGGGACGGTCTCGGCGCGAACTCGTTCCCAGGGCAGGTTTCGGAACTACCCCTTTATTGTAAACACCGTCGGGCCAGAAAGTTACCGAAAACCGCAAAAACGTGCGATTGGCCCTTTATTCGACATTCAAATTACGACGATTGGGCGCTCTAGCGGATGACATCGAGGCTACGAACGGGGACGGAGGATTTTCGGCAGCCGTAGCCGTCTTCCGTATATCGCCATTTTTTTTGCAATCACGGAGTTCCTTTTTATCCTGAGGAGGCTTCCCTCATGTCTTTACGAGGCACGGTTGGCGCGTTACTTGCATTTCTTTTTGCCATTTTCGGGGGGGCCGATTATCCCACTAATTGCTTGGCCGAAGCGGCGGTGGACAGTGCCCGTCCAAGCCGCCCCGCACGTCGAGCGCAAGCCCCGGCGGAGGCCGCCATTCACGCTGACCGTGTCGTCGCCTTCAAGAAGACGGACCAAACTACGCTGTCTCTCTATATTTTCTTCCCCGGGGGGGAGTCCGCCGAGCGAACCGAGACCGGGTATCGTGTTCTTTTTCGGGGGCGGTTTCGTCTCGGGCACACCCAAGCAGTTCGAGCCACACTGCCGCTATCTCAGTCAGCGTGGCATGGTCGCCATCACTGCCGAGTACCGCGTGAAAAATCGGCATGGCACGACGCCTCTGGAATCTTTTCGGGACGGCAAGTCGGCCGTGCGCTGGATCCGACAGCACGCACAGGAGCTGGGCGTCGATCCCCACAAGCTGGCAGCCGGTGGGTGGTCGGCAGGGGGGATGATCGCGGCGGTTTGCGGGGTGGTCCCCGGCGGTGACGAGCCGGGCGAGAACCTTTCCGTTAGCAGCCGTCCCGATGCCCTGGTCCTTTTCAATCCCGCCCTGATGGGAAAGGCCCAGCCGGACTCGCCCCGGGCCGGGCAGTTGGGGGTATCCGCCGATTGGTTGCCCTTCCATCACATCCGCGAAGGGCTGCCCCCCTGCATCCTGTTTTTCGGCGGCGAGGATCGACTCCTAGCCGGGGCCCAAGAATTTCAACAGTCCGCGACGGAAAAGGGCAATCGGTGCGAAGTCAAGGTCTGGCCTGGTCAGAATCATGGCTTTTTCAACTTTGGCCGCGGCGATAACCAGGCCTTCCGCGAGACCCTGTTCGGGGCAGACCGCTTCTTGACCTCGCTGGGCTACTTGCAGGGCGAACCGCAGTCAGACTATCTCCGCTCCTTGAATGCCCGCCAGTGAACGGGACCCAACGGCCCCGCGTCCGGACCGACCATCTACCGCCATCTTTGCCGGGCTCGAGCCTCGGGCGTCAGCCCGAGGTGGAAGCAGCGGTGAGAAGCGCTGATTGAAAAATATCAGTTCCGGAGCTACCACCACCAGCTTACGCTGGTGGCTCGAGATTGCGATTTCGATTCGATTTCAGTAGCGATACAAAAAGACGCGCGAGCGCGGGAGCCTCGGGCGTCAGCCCGAGGTGGAAAAAGCCAACGCGAGGGATGGACAACCTAAAGCTGGATCAGGTCTAGCGTAGAGCAAGACTCTGCCTGGCTTGGAGTTGCCGAGGGCAACCGCCGTTCGCGCCGCCAGCCAAATGATCTACACCATTTCTGGCACCACGAAGGGGGCCCGATAGTCCCGCGTTAGCAGTTGGTCGGCTGCGGCGTTGTCGCGAAATCGCTCGCGGCCCCCGTCAAAGGCCAACTTCGGTCCAACCGTGCAGCGCAGGTCGGCCAGGTTCACGCCCAGGGCACCCGTCAGATGTTCTTCCAGTGCCTTCCACGAGGCGGCCACCGTCTCGTGCTGGGGGAGGGCCTGGGCGGCATCGGCGAAAGTTGCTTCCGATCCGAGCCGGTACGAGATGTTGCCAAGATGGCACAGCGCCGCGGAGTAATGTCCGACTTCGATATCGGCGTGCAGCTCTTCGACCTTGCGGCTGCGGACACAAGCGATGAAGTTCTCGAATTGGTCGCCCGGCCCCATGACAAGAGCGACGTTTTCCAGCTCCTCGGGCTGATCCTTGCCGTGGGGATAGAATTTTCCGCCGCGGATGACGCCGTCGGTGAGATAGAATTCGTTGTCCACCTTGGGATCGAACTTCTTGCCGCCCGGACCTGCCTTGCCGACGAGGCCGAGCACCTCGAAGAGCAGCAGGACATCGCCGAAGCCCATCACGGTGACCTGCATATTGGGGGTCTGTCCCTGGTCCTTCCAATGGTGGTCGGGTTCATCGACGTACCTTCCGCCGGCGCTGATGACCCAGTCGGGCAAGGTCGCGCCGGGGATGGCCCAGCGGGCAATATCCATTTGGTGGACGCCCTGGTTGCCGATCTCGCCGTTGCCGGTTTCCCAGAACCAATGCCAATTGTAATGGACCAGATTTCCGTTGAACGGCATCTGCGGCGCCGGCCCCAGCCAGAGGTTGTAGTCCAGCTCTGCCGGCGGATCGGAATCGGGCTTGAAGCCGATGCTCCAGCGAGGCTTGCTGGCATAGCCCTTGGAGACGAGCAGCTTGCCGTATTTGCCGGAGGCGATGGCCGCCACCTGCCTGGCCCAGCCAGCGCTGGAGCGCCTTTGCGTGCCGTGTTGCACGATGCGGCCGTACTTGCGGGCGGCTTCCACGCACTTTCGCCCCTCGAAGATGTTGTGGCTACAGGGCTTTTCCACGTACACATCCTTGCCCGCCTGGCAGGCCCAAACCGTGATCAGCGAATGCCAATGGTTGCAGGTGGCGATGGAGACCGCATCCAGGTCCTTATCCTCCAGCGCCCGGCGGATATCCTGCACGCATTGGGGCTTGTTGCCTCCGCGTTTTTGCACCTGCTCGCTCCGCTTGGCGAACAGGCGGCTGTCGGGGTCGATGAGATACGTGACTTGCACGTCGGGCATCGCGGCGAAGGCGTCGATATGCGAGCCTCCTCGCCCGTTGATCCCAGCTACGCCGACGCGGATCGTCTCGTTGGCCCCCAGCACGCGGTGGCGGGAATCGGAGATCACGAACGTAAAGGCAGCCCCGGCGGCCGCGGTCTTGAGGAATGTTCTACGATTGTGGCGGGACATGGCGTCTCCTCTCAAACAAGGGTGGGACGGTAGGATGACAGGTTGCGATTCCGAATCGAGACCCTGCCACCGTAACGGGCGCCACCTGGATCGTCGGCCTTTGACGCCGTGACGTGCCGCGCCCACGCTTGCGATCACCCAGCGGGGCGAGTGGCGGGCCGGGGTCTCTTCCAGCAACGGCTATATTCAACCACAGACCAAGAACGAATGCAATGCGCGGACGACATGGCGCCGCTGCTCCGCCAGCATGCGCCTCAATCCACCACCAGGACCACCACCAGCTTACGCTGGTGGCTCGAGATTGCGATTTGGATTCGATTTCAGTAGCAATACAAAAAGACGCGCCAGCGCGGGAGCCTCGGGCGTCAGCCCGAGGTGGCGGCGTGCCACGGCCCGTCATAGATCGAACCAACGGCGGACCATGTGGATCGTGGCCGCTCGCCCCATCCGAGCGATGGAGGTCGTCAGCGGAATCTCCTTGGGGCAGACCTTGACGCAGTTCTGAGCGTTACCGCAGACTTGAATGCCGCCTTCCCCGATGAGCACGTCCAATCGTTCGCGGGCATTCATGGCGCCAATGGGATTGCTGTTGAAGAGGTCGATCTGGGCCAGCGCCGCGGCCCCCATGAACGCACGGTTGGTGATTTCCATTTCCCGCCGACGGTAGTCGTCCTCGCTTTCGCCCGGCAAACGTGGGACTTCGATTTTGAGATACTGCGGGCAGGCCTCCATGCAGCAACCGCAACTCATGCACTTGCTGAGCAGGTACGCCAGTTCCTGGTTTTCCTGGGATTGGCGAGGACCCGGTCCCAGATTCAAATAGTTGTCTACCGGTACCCAGGCCTGGATCTTCTTCAGCGTTGCGAAAATCCGTGCGCGATCGACGACCAGATCGCGGATGACGGGAAACTTGGACATTGGTTCCAGGCGGATTTCGTCGGGCTGCTGTTCGAGCAAGCGGTCGACAAGAGCGGTGCAGGCCTGTCGCACGCGCCCATTGATCACCATCGTGCATGCCCCGCAGATTTCCTCCAGGCAATTGCACTCCCAGGCCACGGGAGGGACGCGTTTGCCCTCCGCGTCTTTGCCCAAAGCGGCGATCTTTTGCAGGACGCTGATGACATTCAGATCTGGTTCATAGGGGAGCAGGAATGTTTCCCAATAGGGCGTCTGGCCCGGCCCGTCCTGGCGACGTACCCGTACCCGAATTTCCCTTGGGCGATGACTGCCCTGCCGCTGCGAACCGTTGGAATCCGTCATGGGCTTGTTACCGAAAATGGGTCAAAGGTCCAAGGCCCGGTCCTGGGTGAGAGGCGATGGCGACCCTGGGCCGGTCGCCGATGGCTGAGCCGTTCGCCGTCCCTCTTCCCGCCTGCGGTCACACCGTGGCGGCGACCTGGGGTTTTTGTCTCTCTCGCCAAACCTCTTCGATGATCTGCCCGCCCACCACACCGTACAGTCGGGGTCGCGGCGGAATCAGGCTGGTATCGACCTCCTCATAATGGATCGTAGGCTCGCCGTCCGGGTCGCAGGTGGCGATCGTCGATTTGAGCCAGCGCCGCGTGTTTTCGGCAAAACGATCGCACCAGGCCTCGGCCTGCCGCCGGGTTTCGGCGGGATCATCGGCCGTTATCGACGGCATCTCGAATTCAGGCTTATAGTGGGCGCCCCGGCACTCGTCCCGCATCCGCGCCCCGCGGAGAATCGCCTTGGCGATGGGGAACATGTCCTCCAGCGCCCGGGCGAACACCAGGTTCTGATTGGTCCATGACCCGGTATCGGAGAGGGCACAGCGTTTGGCGCGAGCTTCGAGTTCCAGGACCTTTTCGTAGGCCCGATCCAGTTCCTCGTTGTGTCGCACCACGGTGGCCGCCGCCGTCATCACCCGGCCCAGGTCCTGATGGATCAAATACGGATTGTCTCCATCGCGGGGACGGCGGAAGAACTCTTGAAACCGCTCCTTGTGGAGCCGCTCGGCCTGCTCGAACAGCGAGGACGGCAGGCGGTCGCGTGCCCCCTGATCGCCGTCCTTGACATACGCAAGGATTCCGGGCGCCGCCATCAAACCGCTGAAGATGCACGAGAGCAGCGAGTTGGCCCCCAGGCGATTGGCTCCGTGGTACTGGTAATCGCATTCGCCCATGGCGAAGATGCCGGTGATGTTGGTGTGCTGGTTGCGAGGAGAACCGACCCGCAATCCGCCCGCCGCCGTGCGTTCGTAATCGACCCACAAGCCCCCCATCGAATAGTGCACAGCGGGAAAGATTTTCATGGGCACGGAGCGGGGGTCCACGCCCTGGAATTTTTCGTAGATTTCCAGGATCCCGCCCAGCTTGCGATCCAGCAGCTCTCGGGGAAGATGCGTCAGGTCGAGGTACACGCACAGGCGGTCTTTTTCGACGCTCCGCCCCTCCTGCGTGCAGATCTTGAAGATTTCGCGGGTAGCGATGTCGCGAGGGACGAGGTTGCCGTACTTGGGGTAGCGTTCCTCCAGGAAGTAATAGCGTTCGTGCTCGGGGATTTGGTGAGGCGGCCGGGGGTCCTGGGGTTTTCGCGGGACCCACACCCGCCCGCCCTCGCCGCGGGCAGACTCGCTCATCAGCCGCAATTTGTCGCTGCCGGGGATGGCGGTGGGATGGACCTGGATGAACTCCGGGTTGCCGTACCGCGCCCCTGCCTGATAGGTCCGGCTGACGGCGCTGCCATTGCACGCCATGGACATGGTGGACCGCCCGAAGATCACGCCGCATCCGCCCGAGGCGATCACCAACGCGTCCGCCGGAATCGTCCGAATCTCCATGCTCACCAGATCCTGGATCGTGCAGCCGCGGCAGACGCCATTTTGGTCCAGGATCGGGCCGAGGTATTCCCAGAACTCGAATTTCCGCACGTGGCCGGTGACTTCCCAGCGGCGGACCTGCTCGTCCAGGGCGTATAAGAGCTGCTGGCCGGTGGTGGCCCCGGCAAAGGAGGTCCGCGGGTACAGCGTTCCCCCGAAGCGGCGCTGGTCGCGGAAGCCCTCGGGCGTGCGGTTGAAGGTCACGCCCAAGCGGTCCATCAGGTCGATGATGCGGGGCGCCCAATCGGCCATCTCCTTGACCGGCGGCTGGTGCTGGAGAAAGTCCCCGCCGTAAACGGTGTCCTCGAAATGGGCCCACTCGGAGTCGCCCAACTGCCGGGTCAAATTGTTGACGCTATTGATGCCGCCCTGGGCGCAACAGCTATGGGACCGTTTGACGGGCGTGAGGCTGATCAGCCAGACTTCGGCGCCCAGCTCCGCCAACTTCATGGTCGCCGACAGCCCGGCCAAGCCACCTCCCACCACAACCACGCGATATGATGCCATGCCTTGCCTCGTAAAAAACGAATCGCCGCGGAAGCCGTTCGACGCCTCCCTCTCAGGGCCGATCTGCCAGGGAACCTTGCCCGCTCGCCGGACGGGCCTCGCCGGCTGGCAACTCGGCGGCCGGCAACTCGGATGGAGATGACGCCCTACCCGCCTGCGCGGCCGAGGTGTCCATAGCGTTCATGCCGTACAAGGCGGCCACAGAGATCCCGCCCAGAAATAGCCCGATCACCAAGGCCAGCGCCGAGGCCATCCGTTGGGCCCGGGGACTGATCCACACTCCCCAGGTGATCCCGGCCGTCCAGATGCCGTTGACAAAGTGATAGACGCAACTCAGCACCCCCACGATGTAAAACAGCCGAATCCAGATCGAGGCCTGGATCGCCTCCGCTGCTGTAATCACGCGGGTGGGGTCGAATTGATGGCCACCCAGGGGCTTGGCCACATAGTTCAACCACCACTCAAATTTCAGCCACCCGTGCATGTGAAAGACGTGCCAAAAAATGAAGAAAAACGCGATCACGCCGGTCCACCGCTGAAGCGTGTAGCGGATGTTCTCCGGGTAAGGATAGGCGAACACGTTCCGTTTGCCGCGCGTGACGATCATGATTCCGATCATCGCGTGGAACAGAATCGGCAGGAAAATGAAGGGCCACTCCAGCATCATGATCGTGGATGGCCCCAAGCCGTGGATCACGTTCACGCGGTACTGAAAGATCTCCACGCCGTCGGCGATCGAGGCGTTGGTGGCCAGGTGGAAGACCATGAAACCACCCACCGGGATCAAGCCGGTGAAGGAATGCAGACGCCGGATGAAAAATTCGTGACGCCCGAAGAGCGAAGCCAAGTCGGCCTTGATCACGGGATACGATCCTGCGAGCTGAAGGTATGGAACACGATCAATCGGGACGGAATCGCTACCGATTCGCGGTGGCGGGATTTCCAGCACCGGGGCCGGATGCGTTTCCCAACCCGCCGGGCCCAGCCCAGCACGTTCGGACTTGCGAAACGCCCCGCAACGACGCCATCCGCAGCGAATCGAAATAAGTCACCTGTGGGTGACTTTTTTAATTTATAATCTGCCGCGACGACGGGGGCAAGCCGCGATGACCCCACCCTATTTCCCAGGCACCCGCGACATGACGCCCGTGTTCCGCCAGCTTGCGACTCGATTTACCACCAGGACCACCACCAGCTTACGCTGGTGGCTC
>DYLS01000036.1:38619-41993 GCA_020721965.1 Blastopirellula marina
CACCACCAGCTTACGCTGGTGGCTCACTCCACGTCGAATCGCAGCGGTGCGGAATAGACGTTGTTAGCCGTGCCGGTTCGCCCCATCGCTACCACTTGCAAGGTAACCGGTCCGCGCCCCAGCTTTCGCGTATCCGCAGTCAGCCTGCCCGACGCACCGAGGCACCGGTCGAGCAGGCGTCCATTGTGGCGCAGCACCAGGGCCATGGCGCCGGGAGATTCGGCCTGGATTTCGATGCGATCCCCGTAGGCGATACGGTCGGGCGATGCGGAGCGGACCTGAATCTCTCGGCCGTGATTGCGAAAGACGATCCCCAAGGCTAATGAGCCGCGCGTGGCGATGAGGCCTTTTTCCACGGCCACCACCCGCAATTCATGCCAACCGTCGTCCCAGGCCGCGGTGTTCAGCAGGCATTCTCCGCCCGGACGGTGCTCGTTCCACATCTTGCCATCCAGGTAGAACTCGAATCGTGCGGCTTGACCGCCGCCCAAGGGTTCGGGGAGCCCAGCGTGCGGAAAGTCCGCCGAGGCACGTAGCCGCCGCTCTCCGCTGACAATGGGGCCTGGCAGTCCGTCGACCGTCACTCGCGGGACGTTCGCCCAGGGACGGCACAAGGGGTCTCCCACGATCAGGAGCTGATAGGGTCCGTACACGGACTGATAGAAGGCCTCGGCCGCCGTACATCCCCGCGCGTAGTGCACATGCAGCATGGCGAAGGGGAACTTCTCTTGAATGGCGAACGGTTCGGTGACGGTCCCCGAGGCCGCCGCGGCACCATAGCGGAGGAATTCGGTGAGGGGCGTTTGCCCACCATTGCGACGCATCACACCGCCCAGGCTGGTGAGGTGATCGCACAGGGCGCCGGGCAGGATAGTACTCCCCGAATCCGGCCACCGGAATTGGGCCGTGCCCATCATCACCCCTTGGCAGTCATCCTTGTCCTTGGGCATGGCGCCGAAGACGATCTCACCGCGGATGCCCAGGCGTTCGAGCTGCTCCACCGCCTCGGGAAAGGCAGGGGCCCGCGTCTTCGATCGGATGTCGTCATTGCGGACGTAATAGATCGTTCCGGTCGGGAAGCGGGCATCGGCCTGGGCCGACCGTCGCAGGTAGTTCAAAATCTCCTCCAGGGTGTTGCCGCGGTTCTTCTCGTTTTCTACGACCCCCAGCACCATGGAGAGGAGATAGCGGCGGTACGATTCCACGGCTTGCGGTGCCACGCCGGGAACATGGGGCCAATCCCGCCGCGGCCCCCAGACTTCGCCGTGCGGGCCGAACCGCAGCGTCGCCTCGAATCCCAAGCTGGGCACGCCCTCCTGCTCCGGCGTCGCCCGACGCATGTATTGATTGCCCCGCAGATTCATGTACACCGGCGGCGTCTCGGCCAACACCGGGGCATAAAAGTACGTCAGGCCGTTGATCGATCCCACCGGTGTGAGCGGTTGGGGCCAGCGGGTCATGGTGTCGTCGCCGGACTTGCTGCCGCCCTTCTCGGGTCCATTGGGCGGCTCGGGAAAAAGCTCCGTATTCTGGCGCACGAACGCGCGAATCTCTTCCTCCAGCCCCACACCCCACGGAAAATCGGCGGAGTAGGCAACGCAGTCGATGCCGGTGCCCCGGGCAAGCACGGTCTCGACGATGGGCTTGAGAATCTTCTCGCGAAACGTGGCGATGTCGGTCGTCGGCTGGAGCGGGTCCCAGTCCACGTAGAGCACATTCTGCGCGGGAATGTCACGAAGGGCCTGGTAATGATTCGCGACCGTCAGTGAGGCCTCGCTCCGCGGGTTCACGACAAGGAGGACGTTTTCCGGCCCGACACCGCCCCGGCAATCGGCAGAACACGCCAGCAGCGCGGCGCAAAGCCCGATCGCGCGGCTCCACGTTGCCCGATTCGCACGCCTTCGCGTCATGCCAACCCCCGGATTCGATTTCCCGTTACACATCGCTGCTTGCCACTTCGAACCGACCTGGTAGATATCCGCCTCTCCTCCCCGGCGACCGTGCATCTGCACTTTTGCAAATTGAGGAGTGCGTGCGATGATAATGTGCCCTTTGGGCCATTCATACTGGCATTCGATAGTGGCACGGAAGCATCTATTTGGACGAGTCGTGGCGTTGGAATGACTATGCCACTGAGCCGCGACCCGGCCAAATTTCGTTATCTGCCGCGTCTGCCGTCAAACCGATACGAGGAGGGACCGACCGTCCCACGTTCCGAGCCATGTAGTCTTTCACGGGGTTCCCGTCACTGCAAAACGGATGGCCCTCCTGTCATTTCGAGCAAAGCGAGAAATCTTCTCCAAAGGGGTTGGGATTTTTCCTCGCTGGCGCTCGTCGAAATGACAGTCTATTCCAAAACTGGAGGAACCTCTGAACAATCCTTGCGAACGTCCGACATAATCCTTGGGAACCTCTAAACACCCCTCGTTGTTTCACACATCTCTTCCGTCATAGCTCGCTGGTGAACGGTTGCCGTGGCCCGAACGCCCTGGATGCGTCAGGAACTGCACCGCGCATTTTGGCATCAATTCGTGTAGGCTGGGCCGCGTTTTGCGAGTCTTCCCCAAAAATTTGCAAAAGTCCAGATCATACATAGATTGCCTCGCGTTCGATGCGGCGTTTCAGGGCCGGATTCATCCTCTTGCATAAGCGGACCAGATCGACCGGACGGTGAAGAACCGCCTCCAGCTCCTCCTTGATATTGGTGGCCACAAACAGATTGGGATGCGCCATCTCTATCACGACATCCACGTCGCTCCCTTCGCTCGCCTCACCCCGCACCACCGAGCCGAACACGCCCAGTCGCGTGACTTGATATTTCTCCCGAAGTCGCGGCTTGCATTGCTCCAGAGCTTTCAGGATCGCTTTCTGACTGGACTTTTGCAAACTGCTCCCCTCTCCCTCTGGGAGAGGTCCAGGGGGTGAGGGTTTGGTCAAATCAGACAATTTCGCGCCTAATTGCCCACAGGCTAACCCTCTCCTAGGGGCCTAGAGGGGCTTGTGCCCCCAATTTGCAAAAGTCCAGTTCCTGATTCATCTGCTCACCTCTGCAATCGTCGTCCTGCCCCTGCCGAAAAGATGCAACACCCTACCCGCGATCGTGCGCCACGCTGCTGAGATTCAGAGGACGATCCTCCTGGACGCGGAAGCTCTACCCTTCGTTTTCCAAGATACAGATATAATCGAGGGTGTCCGGGAATGTGACAGTCGTAACCTCTTGTTTTCAATGGTGTTCGGACATTTGGCCGCACGGTTTCGCGTATCTGTGCGGCCGAGAATCTGGGTAATCTGCGGAATCTAATTCTCGGACACCCTCATATAATCGTCTATGCTCGCCCGTTTCAGGTCATCAAGGCGGATCATTCTTCGTTTGC
>DYLS01000335.1 GCA_020721965.1 Blastopirellula marina
ACTATAGGTTATTCGTTGCGTCATTAGTGTTTCTGACCATCGCGGTCTTGTAAAGGCGTTGTGACGCCTCGTGAATCTGATTGGCAATGTCGGCCGGGTTGAGCGACAGGAACATCTCTTGAAGATCGTCCTTGTCATCATTGTTCAGCACGCCTGCGGCTATCAGTCGCTGGTACGGTGTCGCTCCCTCGTCGTGTCTTCTGGTGACCTTCGCTCCTCGCCGGGTCTTCTCCTTGAGCTTGAGCGACGGTCGGAAGAAGTTGACGGACAGGCTGACCCGGCTATGGAGCGAGGCGAGGGCGCTGACGGCATCGGTACCCTCATAGCGCCAGTAAGCGACGTGGGCGCGGACGACGGACCAGTTCTTGCTCTCGACATGGCACTGATCGTTCTTTCGGTATGGGCGGCATCGGGTGAAGGTGATCCGGTTTGCCTCGCAATAGCGCTGGAGGTTGTTGTTGATGAACTCGCTGCCGTTATCGGAGTCGATCCCGAGCATTGGGAATGGGATGCGCCGCCGTATGCGGTCGATGGCATCGCAGACGGCAATCTGACTGCGGTTGGGGAGGGCGGCCAGCTCCGTCCATCCGGTATGGACATCAGTCAACGTCAGGGTGTATGCGAAGTCGCCGGCTGCGGTGCCACCGCAATGAGCCGCGAGGTCGGCCTCGAAGAAGCCCGGCGTCTGCTCGTCCCAATCGGCATAGGTCCTGATGGGAATCTGGTTCCTCAAGAGCGTTCCCGGCTTGGTCATGGCCTTGCCGCGCCACCCAATGGCACGTCGCCTCGGCTGGAGCAGACGGTCAACCGTGCCGGCGCTGATGCGCCGCAAGCGTGCCGACTGGGACGGCGTCACCTCCATCTCACCGTGCCGCACCAGCGCATCCAGCAGCGACGGGATGGCCGCCGCCAGACGCTTGCCGCACAGATGGCCCGACACTTCCCAGAGCCGCTCCAGGACACTCACGTCCGCAGCGTACCGGGACCTCCGACGGCGCTTGACCACCGCACGTGTCTCCACAGGAGGGTGCTTCAAAAGGCCGATCGCGTACTTCCGGTTCAGCCCCGTCGTCTCGCAGAACCCGTCCAGTATCGCGGACTTGCCGGCCCTGCCGGAGTCCCTGCAGCGCTTGGCCTGGGCCCACACCAGTTCACGCCGTGCATGCATGCTCATAGATCGCCTCATCTCCCCTCCTGAGCGCCCCGCAGCAACCAGGGCGCACAGTCAGGTTCTTATTTGAGGCAACGAATACCCTTCAGTCAGGTTTTTAGCGAGGCAGCGTCATAACT
>DYLS01000336.1 GCA_020721965.1 Blastopirellula marina
GCCCAGATGAGCTTGTCCAGCCTCGCGCCGTCTTGCTGCTGCTGTTTCAGTTCGGCGGTCAGTCTGGCCATTTTATCCTCGAACGGTTCGCCGTCATCTTCTTGCGGTGCGGCGCCCACGTATCGGCCGGGGGTCAGCACGTGGCCGTGCTTGCGGACCTCCTCAAGCGTGGCGGATTTGCAAAAACCGGGAACGTCGGCATATTGTAGGGGCACGTTGCAACGTGCCCCTACATCACCCCGCCAAGCGTGGTATGTGTCGGCGATCTTGCGGATGTCCTCCTCGGTCAGCTCACGGTGAACGCGATCAATCATCGTCCCCAGCTTGCGGGCGTCGATGAAGAGAATCTCGCCGCGCCGGTCCCTGTAGGGGCGGGTCTTTGACCCGCCCTTCTTGTCGCGGGCGATGAACCAGAGGCAGACGGGAATTTGGGTGGAGTAGAAAAGCTGGCCAGGCATCGCCACCATGCAGTCCACCAGGTCGGCCTCGATGATGTTCTTGCGGATTTCGCCCTCGCCCGATTGGTTCGAGGACATCGAACCGTTGGCAAGAACGAAGCCCGCCAGGCCGGTCGGGGCCAGGTGATGGATGAAGTGCTGGACCCAGGCGAAGTTGGCGTTTCCGGCCGGCGGGATGCCGTATTGCCAGCGTTTGTCGTCCTTGAGGCGTTCACCGCCCCAGTCGGACATATTGAACGGCGGATTGGCAAGGATAAAATCGGCTTTGAGGTCGGGGTGCAGGTCACGGTGGAAGCTGTCGGCGTGTTCCTTCCCGAGGTTATTCTCGATCTGCCGGATGGCGAGATTCATCTTGGCCAACCGCCAGGTAGTGTGGTTCGATTCCTGGCCAAAGATGCTGACATCGGCCTTTGTTTTTCCTCCATTCCCATTGCCGGTGGCGTGGGCCTTAACGAACTCAATCGACTGAACAAACATGCCCCCGGAGCCGCAGCAGGGGTCATAGACTCGACCCTTATAAGGGGCCAGCATCTCGACCAGAACACGGACAACGCAGCGTGGCGTATAGAACTGGCCGCCCTTCTTACCCTCGGCGCTGGCGAACTGAGAGAGAAAATACTCGTAGACCCGGCCGAGAATATCCTTGGAACGGTTGGCCTTATCTCCCAGGCCGATGTTGCCGACCAGATCAATGAGTTGGCCGAGCCGCTGCTTGTCGAGGCGCTGATGAGCGTAGTCCTTGGGCAGCACGCCTTTGAGCGATGGGTTATCGCGTTCGATGGCGAGCATGGCGTCGTCGATGACCTTGCCGATGGTCGGCTGCTTGGCCT
>DYLS01000337.1 GCA_020721965.1 Blastopirellula marina
AATGCGGCGACGAAGCATGTGCAGTTTAATGAGTAGTTACCTAGTTGGATGGTTACGTAGTTTAGTAGTTGCGTGGTGCGTGGTACGTGTTGCGTGTTCCGTTGAGAATGATTCCCAACCCCGAAGGGGTGAAAGGATTTTGGCGGTGGCACATTCCGCCGAATCATGTCATCCCTTCGGGATTATCACCGCCGAGTGGTCGCCCGTTACAATCATTCCATCCCTTCGGGATTATGCCCCCGTCTAAGAAATGTCAACCTTCAACGGCTTCACCTCCTCCGAAACATTCACAGCCGTCCCCGATACGTTCTTCCGCGAGTTGCTGAGTCAGATTGACGACGCGGACGAGCTGCGGGCGACGCTCTACGCTATTTGGCGGATCGAGCATACGGAGGGGCCGATCCGCTTCCTGCGCCGCGCCGACTTTGGCGGATTCGGCTCGGGCGTGGACAAAGCCGTCTCACGCGGGACCCTGCTCAGGGTCCAGAACGAAGCGGGGGAGTTTTTCTTCCTGAACAGCCCGCGCGGACGCGCGTCCGTAGAGGCCATCCAGAGCGGGAAGTTCGATCCGTCGTAGGTGACGTCCGCGCCGCCCGCCGAACGGTCGAACCTGTTCACGTTGTACGAGCAGAACATCGGCGCGCTGACCCCGCTCATCGCCGACATGCTGCGCGAGGCCGAGAAGGAATATCCGAGCGCGTGGTTCGAGGAGGCCTTCGAGATCGCGGTGGCAAGGAACGTGCGCCATTGGAAATACGTGGAAGCGATTTTGAAACGCTGGAAGGAAAAAGGCAAAGATGAAAGAAAAAATCGGGAAGACGCTGTCAAGGATTTCAAGCGCTACACCGAAGGCGAGTTTGCCGAGTACTTCCGCGAGTAGGGCCGCTGCGTCCCGCGCGCCCACGTTGGGCGACCCGAACTGCCCGCATTGCGGCGGCGCGGGCTACGTGCGCTATGACGTGCCGATGGGCGACCCGCGCTTCGGGCGGCTGGAGCCGTGCGTCTGCCGCGCGGCCGAGATCGCCGCCGGGGCGCGGGAGCGGTTGTTCGAGTTGAGCCGCCTCGACCGCTTGAGCCATTTGACTTTCGAGAATTTCGAGGAACGGGGAAACCGCAACGCCAAATTCATGACGCCGCAGGATACAGCCAGTTTGCAGTCGGCGAAAGAGACGGCGGAGCATTTCGCCCGCAACCCGCAGGGCTGGCTGCTGCTGGAGGGCGGATACGGCTGCGGCAAGACTCACCTCGCGGCGGCCATCGCCAACTTCGCGGTCGCGATGGGAACGCC
>DYLS01000037.1 GCA_020721965.1 Blastopirellula marina
TCGCCATCGCTTTTGTCGGAATAATCGGCAAACTCTGCCAACAACTTGCCTGAAAATCGAAAAGGCGAGGTGTTATTCCTTATTTCGCCGGATTCAGGCATCATGAGGGGGACGGCGCAGCATCGGCACCGCCGATCGGGCCTGCTCGATGCGTTGCAAAGCAGTACCCCGCCCTGGCCGGACGCCGTGGCCGAGCCGACCAACGCATCGCCCGCCAATAGGCCTCTAGCCTCCCTGGCAGGAGCGGCGTAACGGCGCGGAAAGATCGGCCCGTCACAAAGAGGACGGCAATGGAAGCTCGGCTCGTGCAAAGGGACCTGCGGTCATGGGGCGCCGCGGTCTGGAGACCGATGGCCTGGTTGCTGGGCGGTTTGAAGAATTCTCAGGCCTCTTGAGGAGGAACGGCGGCCATGCGGAGCGCGATTGTGATCGTTGTGGATGGGCTGCGTCCAGAATACCTTGGCCCCTACGGTAAGTCGTGGGTGAACACCCCTAATCTCAACCGCGTTGCGGCTCAAGGTGTTGTCTTCGATCGTTGCTTGGCGGCAACTCAAGACTGTTCGACGCTGTTTCGTTCGCTACTGACAGGAAGCTATCCCAGGTCGCCTGCCGCAAACCCCGATGGCAATCGGGCCGATGGTCAATCGGCGGGCGAGTTTGCGGGGAACGAAGAGGCGGCCCCGCTGATTCAGATGGTGCGGAGCCAAGGCGGCACCAGCCTATTCATGACGGATGATCCCCGGCTATCACGAGATCCGGTCGCAGGCTGCTTCGACGTGGTGAAGTGGCTCCCTGGCAGAGCGATGGACGACGCTCGTGGCGTGAATTCATGGGAAGACGTCCTGGGGGCACTGCCTCCAAGAGCTTGCTCAGATTGGGCGGACACCTGGACCGCTGGATTCTTTTCTCAGCTCTCCGACGTGGTAACAAATTTAGGGGGTCGGCCATTCCTGCTGTGGTGTCACCTGGCGGGTTTCGCCAGAGTCTGGGACTGCCCCATGGAGTTTAGAGAACACTACCAGGAAGAGGGGGATCCGCCACCGTGGAATGGCATATCTTATCCGCGACACTATTTCCCGCCCGGTTCAGATCCCGACGCCTGGCTCCCGTTCGTGCAAGCCTATGCCGCCCAGGTTACCATCCTGGATTTATGCCTCGGGGGCCTACTTCAGGCACTCTCGCTTTCGGGGTTGGAGGACGAGAGTGTTTTGGCATTGACCGGGTTCGGCGGTTATCCCCTGGCGGAGCACGGCTGGCTAGGCATGTGGAAGATGCCGCCGAGGAACGAGCGGGTCGGCTGTCCTCTTTTGATCCGACTTCCCTCACGAATGGGTGCCGCAAGCCGCAGCCAAGCCCTTTGCTATCCTCACGATTTGGCGCCCAGCTTGCTGGGCGCCATTTTGGATGGGAATGTCCAGCCGATACCGGGAGCGGGTACCACCAAATACACCTTTTCGGTTAGTGCAGCAACCCCACTTAAGCATGGAGATGTTCAAGAATCGGGGCCTCATCTCCCTAAAGAGTCTGATCACGAGCCTGATCCGGGGGAGGCTGGGGTACCAATGTGCGAGCTAACGGACGGGCATAGCTTGATGCCGATAATCCAAGGGGCAACGGAGACCGTGCGCGATCGGCTGTTCTGCGTTCGTGACGACCCGGCAACCGTGGCCATTCACACAGAGGTTTGGTCCGCTATCGTCGATTTGACGGCGGTCGGCCATTCGTGGTCTGGCCAATTAAGGGGCCGCCCCGATACCTCTGGGCAGCAAGAGAACAGCCCGTTTGAGGATTCTTTTTCATCAGTCGAGGCGACCTCGGGCGCATCTCTGGGCACCACGCAGGGGCTGAAAGTTGCAACGACGGCGGGGGGGATAACGGATGTAGCGGCCATTCGGCGGGTCGTGGAGTTGTATGTTAAACCCGATGACCGCTGGGAGATGAACAATGTGGCGGACCGCTGTCCCGACGTGGCAAAGGCGGCAATCCATCAGGCCAAGGCCTTTGCGGCCTGGCAGCGAGGGCATATCTCCGGGCTTCCGTCGCTGGATCGCGTGTTGGCAGAACGCCTGGTCTGATGCCGTTTGGGGAATATCTGGCGTTGATAGTTTTCCCTCGCTGGGACGGGATACCGCAGCGTATCGCAGCAGATTCCGTCGGGGATACTCAGTCGTCCTCGGGTGGCAAGGCCAGGTAACCGCCACGGGAGGGACTTGACCGCCGTCGCGGCGTGGAGCGGCCGTACTTTGCCGCATGTTCAGCCGCCACAACCAAAAGGAAACGATAGGCCACGAGCAATACGGACGCCCCCGTGATGGCCGCCACCATACCCAAGGGGCTGATCGGTTGAAACGGCTCAAACTGCCCAACCGCCTTAAGGATAAACGGGCCGATTGTGGCTCCAAGGACACCAATCAACAGCACCCCCCATGGGCCTTTCGGTTCCTCACCGGGGAAGATGGCGCAGGTGACCAATCCGACCAATATTCCAAAGCCGATCCAAATGAGGACCCAATAAATCCAAAATTGGATGGATTCGGGGAATTGAATCTGGAGGAAGACCATGGCGGTCGTTTCGCAGCATACAAAATCGGCGACTTGGGTGTTGTCTAGCGGTTCCAGCGTCTAACACGGCCTGCCAGAGGAGGGGAATTGCCGGTTGGGTGGGGGGACCGGATTTCCGAGTTCGCGGGGCTGCACTTTCAATGATCTGCGATTCCCGTGATTTACCTTGAGAAAAGGAATCGGCTACGATGCCTCGCCCGGTCCATCCAAACTCTCAAGAAAAACGCGCGGACGGTCCGGTCCACCGTGTCCTGACCGTCCGTGCCACGCGATTTTGTGAAGGCCTTCTGCGATCTGGCTACTGGGCCTGATTCGGCTGAGCCTGATTCGGCTGGCCTTGGTTCTGTTGAGCCTGGTTCGGCTGGACCTGATTCTCAGGGGCCTGATTCTCTTGGGCCTGGGCCTCTTTTAGGGCCGCCGCTTCCCGCGCCAGCTTGAACTCGGTACCTGGCGCGTAGTATTGAACGTCGTCTTTAAGGTAGTACGGGCTAGGGAGCATCTGGCCCCCTACCTCCACCTGGCAGCCCGTCCCGGCGAACAGCGCGCCGAACGCGACCCCTGCCAGCATCCAGATCAGCCCTTTAACGCGGGTCCTCAGGCCGCTCATCGCCAACCTCCTGCTCATCATGTTTTGTATTGGAATTCTGTACGTCGCGATGTCCCAAACCGTCGGGCGGCACGACGACGCACCAAGCCATGGGAACCCTGCAACCCACAGGATCGTCAAAGTCGTTATCGTCATTACAGGCCGCGCGACTTTAATTTCATCAATTTCATCGCCCGCCCGTTCGAGACATCGCCCAGCCGTGGGAAATAGTGCCTAGCCGTTGGAAACCCCGCACTCCCAGACGTAAGATCAAGAGAAGCAGCTCCGACCACTGGCGGACGGCAATCGTTGACGGGTGGGATGGCGCGAAAAAAGAGGTGTTTTCAGAGCCTTACAGCAAAAACGGTGCTGCTCGTAGCCGCTGACTGCTCGAGGAAACCATAAGATTCTGTGGACGACACATCGCGACGCCTCGAATGTTACTTGAACCGTTACGAGCATAAAGTCGTTTTAGTGAATCCGTCGCTGCATCCGGTCGTTGTGGACCTTGCGGCTCTTGCCCCCGGGGCACGCTTCCGACGGATTCGCGGAACGGCCGGACAGGATACGGAAACCAACAATGGACAGCCGGTCGGGCCGACCGTGACACTGCCGCCCTTGGATGCGCTGTTTTTGGAGGAAGCCGTCGATGGATGACCACTCGTGGAACGTATGCGTCTCTGACGTTCCCGGTTCAAGCGGCGCGGAGTACCCGCGTCATGCGATTCCAGCTTCGAAGGGAATGCGCATGCCGCGGCCGACCGTGACCCCAATGGGTTCTTGCCAGGAATACTTCCACCGTAGCGGTATTTTCACCGGGTGGAGACGGTTGCGGGGAACCACCTTCACCACGGGTGGCCCGGCGATCTGCTTGCTGTCCCTTGTCCTGTTGTGCGTTGGCCCGGCGCAATGGGCGCTGGCACAATTGGCGGCCGATACCAGAATCCCTCCCAGGCTGTACTACAGCGGCATCGTGATGTTGCAAGAGGGTCAATTGCGAGATGCCCTGCGAACCTTCGAGAGCTGCTACCGCAGCGCGATTCGGGTGGGGACGCAACGCTGGGTCGATTCGATCTGCTATTTGACGATGCAGGGCGAAACATTGTACGCCCTGGGCCGCTTGGATCAGGCGTTGGACAGCTATAACGCGGCATTGCAATTATCGCTAGCGTACCCGGATTGGCTGAACTACGTGCAATTCCCGCCACAACTGACGCCCTCCACGCAGGCCGCGTTTCAAAGGATTCCCTGGCAGGGGCGGACCCGTACCTCGCGATTCGCCAATTATCCCGACGAAATGCTGATATTGCTGGGGAACGTGGAATGGGCCAGGGCCTTTCAGGAAGGCGGCGTGGCCATGCCCGCCAAATTCAAGCCCATCAACGTCATGGAAATCTTGCGCTGCAATGCCCTGGCGATGCGCCGACGGATGGAACTGCTCGGGCCGTTGACCGCCACCGATCCCATGACCAAGGACCTCTTGAACCTGTGGTCGCGCCGGCCGGGGCCGCCCAATCACTGGTCGCAATGCTGGATCGACCTGTTACTGGGTCTGGCCATGCAGGGCGAGGGGCGACTGGATGAAGCCATTCCCATGCTGACGCGGTCCGCCACCGCGGCAGGGCAGTACGATCATCCGATGACGGCCTATGCCCTGATCGAATTGGGGCGGCTGGCGCTGAGCCGCGGGGACTTTGCAGCGGCGCGGGGATTTTTCTTCGAGGCCACCTTTCCCGCGGTCGTCTATCCAGACGCAGCGGCCTTGGAAGAGGCGTTTCGCTGGGCCGCCCTAGCGAGTTTGCTGGCCGGCACGCAGGCTCCCGATCCGGCCATCACCTCCGCGGTAGCCTGGGCGAGGGTTAAGCGGCTGCGACATCTTCAAGCCTCTCTGGCACTGTCTGCGGCCGAATTGTTTGCCGCAGGGGGGAATTGGGCGGCGGCCGGACAATCGCTCGATGAAGCCCAGACCGCCTTCGCGCGGACGGACCTGGCTACGGGGCGTCTGGTCGATCGCTGGAACTTCCTCCGCGCTGTGACGCTGCTGCACGCCGGAAATCTCAAGGACGGCGAGGCGGCCCTGTCCGCCGCCTTGGCCGGGATGCAGACGCGCTCGCTGTGGCTTTTCCAACTGAGTCGGCTGTCGGAGATTTATGCTGCGGGGCGGATCACGATGCGAGGCCCGATCACGCCCAAAACCGCCATGGATTTGTACTGGGTACTCCTCCGCGATCCCAACCGATTGGACTGGGCGGTGGATCCCTTGGAGTCGCTGACCGTGACGGCCATCCCGCACCCCAAGCTCTTCGAGCAGTGGTTTTTGATCGCCTGGGAAAGGAACGTGATGGACGAGGCCCTGCTCATCGCGGAAAAGGCCAAACGCCATCGCTTCCAGGCGGCGCTGCCGTTGGGCGGGCGGCTGGATGCCGTGCGGCGCCTGATCGCCGCGCCGGAAGAGGAGCTTGGCCCCGCCGCACGCGTTGAGCGTACCAATATCCTGGGCAAGTACCCTGCCCTGGCGGCTCTCACCCGTGAATCGCAAGACATGTACCAGCGGCTCCGCTCGTCGCCATTGCCTCCGTCGGACAATGCGGGATGGCAATCGCTCGGCCAATCCCTCGAACGGTGGGCGGCGGTCGGCGCCCAAACCGAAGCCGTCCTGCGATCCGTGGCCGTCAGCCGAGATACGGCGGGAGAGCTTTTCCCACCCGTCCTGCCCACGAAAGAGATTCAGCGCCGCTTGCCGCAAGGGACCGTACTGCTGAGTTTCTTCGCCGTCGGAAACGACCTCTACGGCTTCATGCACACTCAGGATCGTTACGAGGCGTGGCGCATTCGTGGGGGGCTGGCACCCCTTGTCCGCCAACTTGCCACACTCCTCCAACAACTCGGGCAATACGACGCCAATCGCGAGTTTTCCCTCAAAGAAGCGGCGGACACAACCTGGAAAAATACAGCGGAAGCGATCCTCAAGGCCATCAGTAGCGGTTCCAAGGCCGATTTCGCCGCCGACTTCGGCGAGCTGATCATTGTTCCCGACGGGGCCTTATGGTATTTGCCCTTCGAGTTGCTACAAGTAAACGTGGACAACCAACGGCTGACGCTGATAGCCAAGCACCCGATCCGCTATAGCCCGACGGCGGGAATCGCGGTGACGCCCTCGCCCGGCGCAGGCGTGCAGCCGCGGACGGGCGTCTACTTGGGGCGGCTGTTCCCCCAAGAAGACGCATCGGAGGCCCAAAAACGCTTCGACGGCTTGGCCCAATCCGTTCCTGGGTGCGTCCCCTTGTCGCCCGCTGGCAACGCCCCTACCGGAGCGATGCTGGCACCGCTCTTCGATCGCCTGGTCGTCCTCGCGGATTTGGAAAACACGACGGCGCCATTGGGTTGGGCCCCATTGCCGCTGGGTCAGCCATTGGGGAATAGCCTGGCGGATTGGTTGGTCCTGCCGTGGCCCGCGCCAAGGGTCTTCGTCGCGCCGGGCTTTCACACCGTGGCGGAATCGGCCTTCAAGCGGACCAGCGGTGTTCCCACCGGGCAGGAGATATTTTTGTCCCTGACAGCGCTCGCTGCATGTGGAACTCGAACCGTGTTGCTCAGCCGATGGCGAACCGGCGGCGAGAGCGCGCTCGCCCTAGTACGCGAGTTTTTGCAGGAAGAGAGCGAGAAGGGAGGGGCGGAGGCATATCGTCGGGCCGTCCTCCTGGTGATAAGCTCGCCGCTCGATCCTGCCCAAGAACCGCGCGTGCAAAAGAAGACCCCTGATCAACCCCTGCACATGGAGAACCCATTCTTTTGGGGGGGCTACCTGTTGGCGGCCCCGGGTGAGATAGCCGAGTCTGGCGGCGAGCCTGCCGCGGCTCCAGCTCCCGCCGCAGCGCCAGCCCCTGAACCAGAAAAAGCCGCTGAAGCAGAAAAAGCCCCGGAAGCAGAAAAAGCCCCGGAAGCGGAAGAAGCACCAGAAGCGGAAAAGGCCCCGGAAGGCCAAAATCAACCACCGCCAGCGGGAGAAAAACAGAATCTCAGCTAATACTACAGCGCAGGGTTGTTTGCTTGGCTCAACATTTTGTGATGCCGGGACATAACGCCCCGCAGCAGATGTCGGGCACACCCTGCAATCAGGCGGACTTTGCGCTGTGCTTCGTAACCGTCGGGAACCGACTCGGGCCAAAGACCAAGTACGCGGACAGCGAATCGGCGTACGTTCTCTCAATCCTCGGGAAGGTACCCTTCCAAGGGCGTTGCAGGTGGAGAGACACAAATGCACGCGGTTCACCCCGCCCAGTTCGACAACGATTTCAGCCCCCGGTAGGATGCCTGCCTGCGTCAGGGCCTCTAATCCTGCGAGGCTTTCACCCTTTCCTTATTCCGGCTTTGGGAGGTATCATTACAAGACTGCGATCTTTTGTGGATGGGCGAGTTCTCTGTCGGAGGGAAGGAACTCCGCTGGAGTTATCGTAGTGAACCCGGCCGCCCTCTCTGGCGTCTAGCAGGTAAGCGACCGCTGTCCTCCCGATCATTTCCCCAATGGATTGCTCCGATTCGGTTTTCTTATGATCTCGATCTCTCCTTCATCTCAAGCTGCCCCAGCTCCTGCTCTTTCACCGGTCGCCTGTTGCAACGGGGCATCGCACAAGGGGGAGAACGCCCCGCCCTTGGAAGGGGATGACGTCATCCCGCCCTCTTGTGAACGCAGAGGGCGAAAGGGGCCACAGCCCGTCGCTCGTGCGGGGCGCGTATACGATTTTTCCTTTTGGTGCGGTTATGTGTCCAATACGTTGGTTTCGGTCGCTGCTACCCTGTTGTGCCGGTACGCCGATTTCGTCAGCTTTCTCGGGGGGGATGAGTTTCACCTCGGCTGGATTGTCGGCGTAGGGATGGTCGGCAGCCTGGCCGCTCGATTCCTCGTGGGACGCAGTATCGACCGCTATGGTGCTAAGACGATCTGGATTCTTACTACGGTCGGCACCATCGTCGCGTGCCTGGCCCATCTCTGGATTACCGACTATCGTTCACCGTGGATCTACCTGGCCAGAATCGGCTACGTCCTGATGCTGGCGACAGTATACGGCGCGTCCTTGACGTTGATGTCGGCGCGGGCGCCGCGGGAACGGTTGGCCGAGGTGATCGGTATTTTCGGCTCGGCGGGCTTTGTCGGCGTGATCTTCGGTGCCTTGCTGGCGGATGGACTGTTCGCAGGTGCGGAGCTGACTCGGGGACTGATGGACGAAATGTTCCTGATTGCCGCCGGATTGTCCACACTGTCACTTCCTTTGATTTGGGTCGTGCCGGCGGGCAATCGGGCGACGGCCAAGCCTGGACCTACGATGGGTATCCAAGCCCGAGCCAGACGCGATCGCAAGGAGCCGATCTTTGCCACCTTGCGCCGCTATGCACCAGGCCCCTTGATCGCCATCGGTATCGTGGCCGGTGCGGCCCTGAATATCCCCCAGACGTTCCTGCCGCGTTACGTGGCCGGATTCGAGCACAACGTCATCAGTTCGTTCTTCGTAATGTATGCGGTAACGGCAATTGTGGTCCGTGTGCTGATGTTGCGCCGATTGCAACGTCTGGGATTGGAACGGATCATCATCGCCGGTATGTGCCTTTTGACCTTGGCGTTTCTGCTGTTTCTGCCCGTTCAGAGGCCGGGTGAGCTTTTGCTGCCGGGTTTCGTTTTCGGTTTGGGGCACGCCGTGCTATTCCCGGCCATCGTGGGGTTGGGAAGTGCCGCCTTTCCCAAACGGCATCGTGGCCTGGCCACCACACTGATGTTGGCGGTCTTGGATGCGGGCCTGTTTCTGGGGGCGCCGGTGGTAGGTGGTCTGCTGCGGGCGGCCGAGTACTGCAATCTGCCACGCTATCCCGCAATGTTCGTCAGTGTGGCCATCGCGATGTCAATCGCTACCGGGGTGTACGCCGGGTACTTGCGGCGCAGAAAGGCCCGGCCGCGGCGAAGGGTGCTAATCGCAATTGCCCCGGCTTCTGGACGACCGTCGCCGATTGTTCGACCAGCCGACAGCCCAGCGATGGTGCCGGTTCCAGGGATGGCGGCCGCGGCAAGCTCGGATGTCCCCGGCGGAATGACGCCCTGTCGGGAGCCACGCCCGGAGGCCGTTCCATTGGCCGGCTAGCCCGCTTGGCTGCAAATGGCGATGCTAGATGCTCCGCCCATGCCGCCCGAGGCACGCGAACGTGCTTTCTCTGCACAGAGCTTCTTCCGAATAGCGCTGCTTCCGAATAGCGCTGTTGCTGAATAGAGCTGCTGGTGAATAGAGCTGCTGCTGAACGAAGCTTTTTCGCAAGGAAGCTTTCTCTGAACGATCCCTTTTCGGAACGGAGATTCCCCGGAACGAGGCTTCTACGGAATGGAATCTCCGCAGAATGAGCGGAAGCCGGCTCCAGTCGCGTGGTGCGAGGAGGGGCTGCCAAGTGGGCGGCGGGGGACGCCTCTCTTGTGCCGAGCCGTGGCAGTTTGGGCCGACCGTCACTTCACAACGAAATTGACCATCCGCTTGGGAACGGTCACGACTTTCACGATCCGCTGTCCCTCCAGCAACGCGGCGATCTTGGGGTCGGCCCGCGCGGCCTCTTCCGTGGCCTTGGCATCGGCTTCGGCCGGTACGACGATCCGGCCGCGCAGCTTGCCGTTGATCTGGACAGGAATTTCGATCTCCGATTCCTTGATCCGCTCAGGGTCGAACTGCGGCCAGGGCTGGTACGCCAGGCTTTCCGCGTGGCCGAGAACTTGCCACAGTTCCTCGGCCACGTGCGGGGCAAAGGGAGAGAGCAAGAGGACGAACGTTTGCATGGCCGACTTCGGGCGCGTCTCTTGCTTGAGGAAATAGTTGACGCACTCCATGAGGCGGGCGATGGCCGTGTTGAACTCCATCCGCGATATATCCCGCGTGACTTCGCAAATGGTGCGGTGGATCGTGCGGGCTTGTTCCCCGAAAGGCTCCACATCTTGAACCGCCGAGTTCAGCCGCGTCTGCTCCGCCCGTTCATCCACGATCATCCGCCAAACCCGGTCCAAAAAACCGCGCACGCCATGCACGCCGTCCATGCTCCACGGCTTGGTGGACTCGAGCGGTCCCATGAACATCTCGTACAGCCGCAGGGAGTCGGCCCCATATTCGCGAACGATGTCGTCGGGGTTGACGACGTTGCCGCGACTTTTGGACATTTTGTAAGCTCGGGCAGCGACGCGGATTTCCGGCTGATCTTTCAACACGAACGCTTCCCCCCGCTTCTCCACCTGTTCCGAAGAAAGCTTGACGGCCTTCAGGGGCACGCCAGAGGTCTTGTGCGCGAAGCGGGATTCACCGACCTCCACCGCATCCCCCTCGTCGACCCAGTGGCCCTCGGCGTCTTGGTAGGCCGTATATTCCATCTCGCCCAGGATCATCCCCTGATTCACCAGCTTTTGGAAGGGTTCGGGTGTGCTGACGAAACCGCGATCGAAGAGGACTTTATGCCAGAATCGGGCGTAAAGGAGGTGCAGTACGGCGTGCTCCGCGCCGCCAACATACAGATCGACCGGCGCCCAGGCCTTTTCCCGTTCAGGATCGACCAGGGCCTTGTCGTTTCGCGGATCGATGAAGCGGAGGTAATACCAGCACGAGCCGGCCCACTGCGGCATGGTGTTGGTTTCTCGCTTGTAGCGTTTGCCGTCGAGGGTAACGTAGAGCCATTCCGGCGGGGCGTTTTCCAGCGGCGGTTGGGGGGAATCGTGCTTGGCGTCGAAGGCCATATCGGCGGGCAAATCGACGGGGAGGTCTTCCGGTCGCAATGCCCGAACCACCCCCGTCGGACGCCCTTGATCGTCCAGTTCGTGGAGCAAGGGGAACGGCTCGCCCCAGAAGTGTTGGCGGCTGAAGACCCAATCTCGCAGCTTATAGTTGACGGCCCTTCGCCCGATGCCCTCGGATGCGAGATCATCGGTGATCCGCTTTTTGAATTCCGCGGTGGGCGTGCCATCGTAGTCGCCCGAGTTCATCGCAATCCCTTCCGCGGTGAAGGGCGACTTTCCGGCCAGGACATCGCTTCGGGAGACGTCCTCGCGATCGCCCGGATCGACCACGGGGGCAATGGGCAGGTTGAATTGTTTGGCGAACTCGAAGTCGCGGGTATCGTGGGCGGGGACGGCCATGATCGCCCCGGTTCCGTAGCTGATGAGCACGTAATCGGCAATCCAGATGGGAATGGCCTGCCCGTTTACTGGATTGATGGCGTAGGCTCCCGTGAAAACGCCGGTTTTATGACGCGCGAGATCGGTGCGGTCGAGATCGCTCTTGCGGGCGGCCTGCTCACGGTACGCACGAACGGCCTCAGCGCATTCGGGCAGAGTGAGGCGATCCACGAAGGGGTGCTCGGGGGCCAGCACCATATAGGTGGCCCCGAAGAGGGTATCCGGCCGGGTGGTGTAGATGCGGAGGCAGGATTCGTCCGGCTTGGAGGGGAAGCCCACCAACTGGCGATCCCGCCGCCAACCCGCATATTCTTTCTCGGACGGCACGCCCAGCCGGGTCCAAAATGTGCCAATGAAGAAGTCGACCTCGGCGCCCACGCTGCGGCCGATCCAGTTGCGTTGGAGGAGCTTGACGCTCTCCGGCCAGTCCAGGAGGTCGAGGTCCTTCTCCAGGCGGTCGGCATAGGCGGTGATGCGGAGCATCCATTGCCGCAAAGGCATTCGCACGACGGGATGCCCGCCACGTTCACTCACCCCCCCGATCACCTCTTCGTTGGCTAGAACCGTACCCAGAGCCGGGCACCAATTGACGGGGACCTCGGATTGATAGGCCAGCCGACGCTCGTCGCGATAGCGTTCCACGGCCGGGCGGCCCTCCGCCTGCACCTCCGGCGGAATGGGAAGCTCGGAAATCGGACGCCCCACCCCGGCCTTCGTGTCGAACCAGGTGTCGTAAAGCAGCAGGAAAATGAACTGCGTCCAACGGAAGTAGGCGATATCCGTGGTCGCGAACTCGCGGTCCCAGTCATAGCTGAATCCGATCATCTTGAGCTGGCGGCGGAAGTTGGCGATGTTCCGCTCGGTAGTGATCCGCGGATGGGTGCCCGTCCGCTTGGCGTGTTGCTCGGCGGGAAGGCCAAAGGCATCCCAGCCCATGGAATGCAGCACGCTCCGGCCGTTC
The DNA here is from genome assembly GCA_020721965.1 of Blastopirellula marina. Lineage (GTDB taxonomy): Bacteria > Planctomycetota > Planctomycetia > Pirellulales > Thermoguttaceae > Thermogutta. Next base: position 12,298 of record DYLS01000037.1, read on the forward strand.
ATGCGATAGAAACGGCACATGATGTCCGTGGCCGTGTAGCCCTCGGGATGCCCCACGTGCAGGCCGTCCCCGCTAGGATATGGAAACATATCGAGGACGTACATTTTGGGGCTCGTCGGCAATCGCGGCGCCGCGAAGGTCTTGTGATCCTCCCAATACCTCTGCCACTTCGGTTCGATTTCCGCCGGATTGTAACGCGGCATGTTAGTAATTTCCTCAAAATGCAATGCGGTGAAAGAATCCCATGCGTGTTGCCGTCGCTGCCGCCGTGTCTTCGATGGATTGGGCACACATAGGGCAGCTCGGGCTGGCACGGCTCACGGCGACATACTCACGGTGTTGTGCCTACGCTGATGCATCTGTGGTTGTGCCCACAGTGTTGTGCCCAGCTCTTCCGCATCGCCGCGGGGACCTGAGGCGTGTTGGACGGCCGGCTCGCCTCAGCGTTTGTCAGCCTTGGAACGTGCATTTTATGAGCTTTTCAAACGCGTGCTCTCGGGCGACGCGGTAAGGGCTACAAAATGCTGATTCTACCCGGCCGGAGGGAAATCGGCCAAGGGCGCGAGTCGGGTTGCAGTCGCCACGAACCGAAAATCCCGGCCCCACTGCCCGGCTCGGAAAGTGGCTGTCGACGTCCGTGGAAGTGGCCGCAACAAGGCGAAAATCTCCGCGATCCTCCTGGCGTCGCGCAAAAGAAAGCCGTCGACGCGATGCCGACGGCAAGAGGAAGTGGGATTGCCAAACATCCCGGCACCATTGCCGAGTCAACCGTTGAGCGTCTTCGCGACTCCCTCGTGGATGACCAGGAGCGATGGGGAATCGCCGGATTCGGGTTTACTGTGCCCCGAGCTGACGCTTGGCCAATTCGCGGTCCATGATGAACAGCCCGGATGGGCTCTCTCCCATGACCTTGAGTTGCTGCACCAGTCCATCCACCATGGCCTCCTCTTCGACTTGTTCGGTGACGAACCACTGCAAGAGGGCCTCGGTCGCGGGATCGTTCGCTTCCCGCGCCAGTTTCACCAGATCGTGAATCCGCCGGGTGATGTACTGCTCATGCTTGAGGGCGTCTTCGAACACCGCCAAGGCATTTGGCCAACTGCCCGTCGGCTTCTCGATGCCCTTCAACTCGACTGTTCCACGCCGCAGTAAAATGTAGTCGAAGAACTTCAGCGCGTGTACGTTCTCTTCCTGGACCTGAACGCGGAACCAGTGGGCAAAGCCCGGCAGGTTCAAATCGGCGCATCGGGCCGCCATGGACAAGTACAGATACGAGGAGTGGTACTCCGCCTGCAACTGGTCGTTCAACGCTTGCAACATCTTGGGTGTCAACATTCGTGTCTCCTTTCGTGGGAAAACGATCCCATGCTACCGTTATTTCTTTCAGGCTTTCGCCTTGACGTTTATATCAAATCCGACAGAGTCGGAGGGAGCTTTCGTAATTGGAAGCGGCTATATTTCAGTGCCCCGACTTTTCTCGTTCAAGCATCCGCCCCAGTCGAGTTCATAATCCTTCTATGTACCTATTGTTGCGAGAACGGTGGGTAAGACAAGCCCCACTGCAATTCCGCAAACCATGGTGACGAATATACGACCGCTATAAGACCGCGCAACGCACCGTTCCCTTGCGCCAGGGTTGGGGGAAGCAAAATAGCGAGGCGGTTTGCAATAACAGAGGGGCGATCCTGGTAACGGCACTCGATCCAGCTTGGATTTCGCGGAGCTGGCCCCCATCGGGTGCATCCTGTTTAATGTTTATGTTTGCTTGCAAAAATCGGCAAATCACTCATCTGCAGGAAGCCTTCTCAAACAAGAATCCCCCCTGGGACAGGGGGGATTTGGAACGCGCGCATTGTTGCACCCGATTCGAATCGGACACCTCGGTTCCACGGTGAGGCGGTGCATTCTCACCGTCTCGCCGCGACCGCACTCCGGGCGGGAGTGCCAAACGGAGTGCCAAACTGTGAGGAATCACGCCCCAAGCCTCATGCCTTGACGGTGATACGTCGCGCCTTTGCGGATTCGTCCTTCGGCACGGAAATCCGCAGCACGCCATCCTTGTATTCGGCCTGGACCTCGTCGGCCTTCACCGCGGTCGGCAGCCCTACCGCCCGTTGGAAACGTCCGTATTGCAGCTCCACGCGATGATAGGTCTTACCCGACTCCTCGTGTTCGTGCTTGCGCTCTCCCGTGATCCAGAGCTGGCCATCCTTAAGCTCGACGGAGAAATCTTCCGGCCGCATGCCGGGAAGATCGACGCTGATCTCATAGGCCTGGTCGGTCTCGGCGAGATTGATGCGCGGCGCGAACCAAGGCTTCAGCTCGTTTCCGTCATGAGTTCCAAAGAACTCGTCCATCAGATCGTTCATTTCCTTTCGAAGGGCATCGAAGATCCGAACCGGATTGCCGCTCCAAGGAACTAACGTGCGTGCTATAGCGTCACCGCCTTTCCTGAACCACCACCTTCACGAAACTTTAGGAAACGATCCCGCTTTACGTCACTGCGATGTCCCAGAAGAGGGATCAAAGACATCCCCGCCTTCGGACATTAGGGCCTTATTCGAACCTGTTTCCGAGTCGGGGCGGGCGTCTTCGTTCTCCTTGCCTGCTCATCGCAACCACTTTCTGCTCCCATTCGCGCAACGGGCGTTCCAATTACCGCAGCGGCAAATAGATGGTGCCGAAAATACGTTACTTCGAATCGCAAACCTCGATATAATAAGATGTTATAATTTACGTACCCCGCTTATCGGCAACCGTTAGCACGCACGGGGATGAGCCGCGTGAAGCCAGGCTGGGCCGAACACGCCTGCCATTCTGGTAGTATTTCAGAAGTGCGCAATCATAGTGATGACTTTTCCTCAATCCCCAAATCTGCCTTGGCTTGTCGGGATCGCGCGAACGGTCCACCGGGGTTGCTGCGTGACTTTGTCGGCTAAAAGCGTGAAGCGGCGGAACGAGGAGGGAATCCGAGAAAAACGGGGAACCGAAGCCTGTCGCGTCCTCACCCGCGTGTTAAGCTTGTTACAATTGGCCACCGTCGCCTAGAATGAGCGGATTGCCTGGCCATGAGGATGGATGAGAAAGCATGACGTTGGACATCGCAAAAGGCGTGGCGGTGCTGGGGGCGACGGGCAGCATCGGCCGCAGCGCCCTGGAAGTCATTGCCGCTTCGGCGGGGGAGTTGCGTGCCGTCGCCCTGGTGGCGCGGCGGCAGACCGCGTTGCTATTGGATCAAGCACGGCAGTTTTCCCCCGATTACCTCGTCGTCACGGACCCGCAAGCGGCGGTGCGTCAAGATTGGTCTGGGCTGCCCAAAGGCGTCAAGCTTTTGATTGGGGAAGAGGGGGTCGAAGAAGCGATTTCCGCGCCGGCCGTTGACATCGTGCTGTCGGCATTCGTGGGGGCGGTGGGGCTCCGCGGGACGTTGGCGGCCATTCGCGAACGGAAGGCCATCGCATTGGCCAACAAGGAAAGCATGGTGGTTGCCGGGCCGATTGTGACCCAATTGGCCCGCGAAAAGCAAGTGCCGATCCTTCCGGTGGATAGCGAGCACTCCGCCATTTTCCAGTGCCTGCAAGCCGGTCGGCGCGAGGAGGTCCGCCGCATTGTGCTGACGGCCAGCGGTGGGCCGTTTCGGCTTCGCGCGGCAACCGATCTTGCCAAGGTTACTGTGCAGGAGGCGTTGGCGCACCCCACTTGGAACATGGGCCGCAAAATCACGATCGATTCCGCCACCTTGATGAACAAGGCCTTGGAAATCATCGAGGCCCGCTGGCTGTTCGACATGGAACCGCACCGGATCGGCGTGGTGATTCACCCGCAATCCATCGTGCATTCGATGGTAGAATTCAATGATGGCTCGGTTATTGCGCAGTTGAGCCCGCCCGACATGCGCCTGCCCATCCAATATGCCTTGTATTGGCCGGAGCGCCGGGATGGCGTCGCCCGCCGGCTCGATTGGTCGCAACGGCTGGATTTGCAGTTTGAACCGCCCGATTTTGACAGATTTGGGGCACTGCGATTGGGTTTGCAAGCGGCTCAAGCGGGAGGCACCGCGGGTACGGTGCTCAACGCCGCCAATGAGGCTGCGGTGGATGCCTTTTTGAACGGCCGATTGAGATTTGATCAGATTGTCCCCGCCTGCCAAGACGTTTTGGATCGCCATCCGTTCCTCCCCAATCCTTCTTTGGATCGCATACTGGAATTGGACATTTGGGCCCGTGAGGAGATGAACCGTTGGATTTCGGCCTAATTATCACCGCCGTCAGTTTGACCTCCGTGCAGTACGTCCTCATGGTGGTGATCGGTCTGGGACTGATCATCTTCGTGCATGAGTTGGGGCACTTCTTGGTCGCCAAGATGTGCGGGGTGCGATGCGACAAGTTTTACTTGGGTTTCGATTTCTTCGGCCTGCGGATTCTTCGCTTTCGCTGGGGAGAAACCGAATACGGCGTCGGTATTATCCCATTGGGGGGGTACGTGAAGATGCTGGGGCAGGAGGACAACCCCGCCCAATTACGCGAGGAGTGGGAGAAGGCCAAGGCCGCGGCGCAAGAGTCGGGCAATCCGCGGGGGACGGAAGCGAATCCCGAAGCAGACGCTCGCGACAACCAGGAGCAGGAGGGGACATCTCCAAATCTCGAGGCCCTGCGCGAGGCCCTGTACGATCCGCGCAGCTACCTGGCCAAGAGCGTCCCACAACGGATGGCGATCATTTCGGCTGGCGTCATCATGAATTTGATTTTCGCCTTCATCGCGGCGGTAGTCGCTTATTCCATAGGTGTCGAAGAGACGCCCTGTGGGGTAGGCGACCTGGCGCCGGGCGAGGGAGCGTGGCGTGCCGGTCTCATGCCGGGAGACCAGATCCTGGCCATCAACGGCAAGCCCGTCGTCCGCTTTCAAGACTTGCAATATGCGGTTTCGCTGACGGCTCGGGGGCAGCCCGTGGAAATGCGCATCGATCGCCCCGGCGTCGGCGAGCGGAATGTGCGAATCATGCCGGACCGTATTCGCGTGGTGCCGACGATCGGCGTCACCAACCCGCTGTTACCGGCTGTCAATGATGCTCTGCCGTATTTCCCGGATTCGGCGGCCAGCCGGGCCCAACCTTCATTGGCCCCCGGAGACCGCATCCTCGCCGTCGATGGCGAGACGGTGGATAGCTACGCCGGCATTCATCGAGCTTTGGCTGTGCGTTGGGACCAGCCGGTGCGTTTGCAGGTACGTCGAGCATCGGCCAAGGCCAAGGGAGAGGATGTTGTGCTCGATATTGCCGTGCCGCCGCAATCGGTCCGCGATATTGGATTGCAGCCCATGTGGGGGGAGATCTTGGCGGTGCGAGCTGGCTCACCGGCAGAGGCGGCGGGCATCCAACCCGGCGAGACGTTGGTCGATATTGCCTTTCCCGACGGGCAAGTGTGGGATAGTGACATTCTCCGGCTGCCCGACCGGCTCCAGCGGCTTGCCCCCTCGGAAGGCGCGGTGGATGTCTCGCTGGTGATTGCGGCAAAGGGCGATTCGGCGAAAGGGGCGGACGGGATAAGCACGGGCACGGGGCGAGGAACCGCCCCGGGAAAAAACCGCCGAACCGTCGTGGTGCCGCTCAGGAAAGCAGAAAGCTACGCCGATCTCTACACGCCAGACAGCGGATGGGAGATTCCGCAATTGGGCATCGTCGTCGCCATCCTGCCAAAGGTGGCGGGAGTCAAGGGCGGCTCTCCGGCTGAGGAAGCGGGAATTCGACCTGGCGACGAGCTGGTGGAAATCCACGTTATACCCCCACCGCAACTCCCCGATCCGCCTGGCGCGGATGAGCTGCAAGTCCGCGAGTTTTCCGTCCGATTCGAGGCGGCCTCCGGCAACGAAAAGGCCACGTACTCCTTCTTCTGGCGGGAGCTTCAACGAACTTTGCCGGGGACCGGTTTGGACATATCGGTCCGGCGCGGGCGCGAAAATGCCCGCCTGATCCGCGGCATCAAGCCACAGGAAATGGCGGTAGACGAGTGGACCTTCCCTGATCGTGGAATCGTTTTCCAGGCGGAGACGACAGACCTTCACGCAGAAGGGTTGGTGGAAGCGATCCGCTGGGGGGCGACCGAGACGGGGTCCGCCGTGACACTGATTTACCGGATGTTGAATCGCATGGGCCGCGGCGATGTCTCACCCAAGGCCCTGGTCGGACCCATTGGGCTGGTGGGGGCGGCGTATCGCATCGCCTCGCAAGGGCTTGGCCGATTCCTGCTCTTTCTGGCCCTCCTGAGCGCCAATCTGGCCGTGATCAACTTCTTGCCGATCCCGGTCCTGGACGGCGGCCACATGGCCTTCTTGCTGTACGAAGGGATTCGAGGCAAGCCGCCCCACGAAGGGGTTTTCGTGGTCCTGTCGTATCTCGGATTGGCAATCTTGCTATTTGTGATGCTGTGGGTGTTCGGGCTGGACCTGGGCTTGATCGCCCGCTGAAAACGGTAACTACTGGACTTTTGCAAAGTGCTCGATCCCTCTCTGACAGAGGGCTACAAACTGGGGCGATGGGGAATCCAGAGAAACAAGGAAAGCTATTTTCATGGGAAATAGCCTTCGCCCCACGATCTCCCCAGGGAAAGGCGGAGCTTGTAACACCAAATTGCAAAGGTGGGGTAACTAAAGTCGGGTAACTATTGAAAACGGCATCTGAAGTGCGGCAGGGCCGTGTCTCGAGAATCTTGTCCGGCGGGATGGCGAAAAAGACGCGCATTGCGCCAATCGGCTATTTTTACCACAGCGCAAGGTTGATCGATTGGCTCGAGATCTTGTGGTGATCAGACATATCGCATCACAAGTTATGCTGGGCACGTGATGCAATCAGGCGGACCTTGCGCTGTAGGATTATTTGTCATCTTGCCGCCAGAACCAATCCAGCAATTGAGCCGGTGCATGGCCGATCTGCTTGAAGAGCTTGCCAAGCCGCGTGGTATTCCGGTAACCGTGCAAATGGCGGCGACGGCGGCGGGGGTCGGCCTCGCGGAGGGCCTGTTGCAACAGCGGTAAGAGGCCGCCGCGGATGTTCCACTGGCGATCTCTCGCGGTGCAGACGCCGCAGACGCGATTCCGGGGGATTTGGAGGTCTTCGGCCAATGCCTGAAGGAAGGCGGCGATGGCCTTCTCTTTCGGCCGAACCGGATTGTCCGGATCGTAAGGGGGATCCCATTCCGCGAGCGGTCGTAGCTGATCGATACCGGTGCCCGCCACGATCACGCCCGGTGCGACCTCTTGAGGGTTTTGGGCAAAATGGCGGAGCATTGCGGCGAGAAATTCACGGTCGGCCTTGCGGCTGGCGTGCCGGGCGGTACAGACCAGCAACAGGACGTCACAGTCGTTGAGTTCCGACAGCAATCTTTGGAAAGCCGATTCCCCCGCGTCGTCGCCATAGCCCGGCGTGTCCAGGAGATAGACTTCCGGCTGGTTTTCGGTGCCCAGGCCACCATCGAGCGGATCGGTGGCCGTGGTTTCCACGGTTTCGTCGATTCGCTCGATTTCTTCAGTTCGCTCAGTTTCGTTGATTCGCTTAGTTTCGCCAGTATGCTTGATTTCGCCGGTTTCGTCGGTCATCCGTAGTCGCTGCGACGGCACACGATAGGCGTGTATCCCCTCCGTGGCGGCAACCGAATCGACAGACGCCTGGGGGGAGCCTATCAAGGCATTGATACAACTGGACTTGCCAGCCTTCGTTTGCCCGACGACGAGAACACGGTAAGGCTCCCGGCATGTGCTCAGGTACATCTGGCGAAGCGAATCCGCCTGGTCAGCGGTCTTTCGCCCGACAATCGAGGTGAATTGGCTCAGCTCCCTCTCTTCGGCGACGATGCGGCCGGAATACAGTTCGATGGCGTAATGGCCCAGCCGGCGGACTGCGTAGCCTTTCAGGAGGAGGTTCGTCGTCTGCAACGAGGACTGCGTAACGCGGCCAAGGAGGAAAAACCGCAGCTCGCGGAGTAGCGCGGTGCCGGGCGCAAGCGGAATCGTAACCAATCGGTAGAGGAACCAGCCCCACTGGGAGGTTTGCCACCACTGGGGAATCCGGATCCAATCGGCAACAGTCAAAACATGCGACCCCGGTACCTTTTGACTGACAATGTTTCGCAGATCGGCGGTCACGAGTTCCACCAGTTTGAGCACGTCGGGGAGCGGCACTTGTAGCACGGCCTGGCGGCTGTCCGCGTGGTACACGGCGGCCACTGCCTCCAGCAGATTCAGGAGCAGGGCCTTTGCCGTCTCGGCGGAATCCAAGGGGGTTTCGCCCGTCTCCACTTGGCGGGCGATGCGCTCCACCGCTTGCCGGGCACGTTCATCCAGTGGCGAACTGCCGTACGGAGATGGGAACGCGAACGCTTTGGGTGAGGCGAGGGACGGCCGGGCCAGGTACCGAATCGCGGCCCAGGCCGTGGCCGTCAGCACGATCAAGCCAGCGAAATACTGCCACAGGCAACCGTGCTCCCAAAGCCAAATGCCGCCAAACAAGAGGAGCAGGAGGTAAGGGATGGCGGACACCGCGAAAATCAAAATCCACAGCCATCGAAGGCGTTTCATGGGCCGAGGGCCTTTCACGATTTTTCACCACTGAAGCCTTCCTGAATGCGACGGGTCAGCCACTCGCGGGACTGCCGCAACTCCTCGTGGTAAAGGCGTCGCAAGACCTTGGCATCCGGAAGGACGCCGCGGCGGAGGTCCCCGTAATAGCGGCACATGGCTATTCCCAACGCGTACGTCGATGCCGCAATAAATCCCCCCGATGCGACGGGACCGACCAAGGGAATCAAGCGTGTCAATTGCCGGGAGAGGTACCGGATCGTAAAGCGGAACCCCAAGGCAGCCGTGATTTCCCAAAGGCGATTCGAGTCCCAGGGTTGATGGTAGATCTTTGCCAGACTTCGGGCCATCAGCGCGGGAATGCCCAGCACGGTCGGCAAGTCCGCCAGGGGGAAGGGGATTGCGGCGGCCGTCCCTGCCGCAATCGCGTACCAGACCACGATAGGATGAGCCTGCCGGAACGAGGCGTCGGCCAATTCGCGGTAAACGTCGGGCGTACCTACGATCGCCTCCCGAAGCCCCCAGGGAACGGCTTGTTCGATGGCATCCCAAAGGGCCTCCAAACCGTAAAGCACCGGCTGAAAACCGTCTTCGGGCAGCGTGAAGTCCACTGCCGCGAACCATGTTCTGGGTTCCGGGAACCACGACCGTTGAAACCGTAGTGCCCTCGCCAAGTCCGCCGGAACCGTTGCGGGAAAGGCGTTGCCGGCGAAAGGGTAAGGCTGAATGTGTCGCGGCTCTCGCCAAGGATAACCTTCGTGCAGGCAAGTCTGCACGACGACGACGGGGACGCCCGGCCGCGTTTCTCTGAGCCGGCTCACGATACAGCGGACGGTGTCCTGGCCAGTGTCCAGGGCCTTCATGACCACCATCAAGCAGGTGTAATGGACATTGGATAGCACCGGTTCTGAATTGGCGAAGAGTTCGCCGACCTGGGCAGCGTCTCCCAAGCCCGGCATGTCCACGAATTGGAGAAAACACTCCTCATCCGTGGGGAAGCGGTAAATTCGCGTGCTTTTCGTGCATGGCCGAAAGCCCTGGCCGATCTCCTCCCGCGATCTTCCCGTGAGCGCGTGAACGATAGAGGTTTTTCCCGATTGAGTTTTTCCCGCTAGATAAAAGGTGAGGATCGGCAGACGGCTGCGAAGCTCTCGAAGCCTTCGTTCGTATGGGTTGAGTTCCGAGTCCGACATGGCCGACGATCTCCAAGCAAAATTGCCGCTGCACGTTCTCATCCGGGGATTCGCCCACCGTGTGCTTGGAACGAGGGCAAGTATCTAACGTCTTGTACGAAACGAGGGCAAGTACCTGGCGGGTTCCAAGAAACGGGGGCCAGTCTCCAGCCTATGAAATACGGCTCCCACGTTTGGAGGTCCGACCAGGTTCCGGCCATTGTCCCGCCAATACCATACGGGACGACGGGCATTACCGTAACCGTAATCCATCGCGGCGGCGAAGTGCCAAAGGGTTTTGGATTGCCCGAAACGACGCAGCAAGCGAGTGCAGCAGCAAAGTAGCATCCCATTCGCGCGCGGGGGGCGAAGTTCCCTGCCGCCATTTCAGCCCTTTTGCAAATGAACGTCTGGCGCGAGGCACTTGGTTTTCGAATCCTCGGGGACTATGCTAGATAGTCGTTTGCGTGGGGAGCATGATGGGCAGACCTGATAGTCCAGTGCAGTTTCGTTTGTTTGGCTCGACATTTTGTAGCGATAGCACCTAACGCCGCACAACATCTACTGGATCTACTGGGTATAATCTTCTGGGCATATACTGGGCAAATCAGGCGCTCGGGCAGACTTTGCGCGGTAGCATCAAAAGGGTCGTTCGCGGTGGTGGCGGCTGACCCGCCAAATAAGTTACGCTGATATCCCCACGCCGCTGATTCCGAGTCGTCCATGCCTCACCACGCGATGATCGGTCGAAGGCATTTCCCGTCAAAGGTGTATCCTACCTCGTTCCTGCCACAAGGAGATGTTGTCATGAAGCGTCGTGATTTCCTGGCCTCCGCTGGGGCGGCGGCAGTGCTGTCTGCGTTCCCCCTTCGCTGGACGAAAGGGGCGTTTGGTCAAGGCCGGAAGATTCTGTATTTTACCCGATCCGCCGGATACGAGCACTCGGTTGTTGCACGCAACGGCGGCGAACTTTCTTTCTCCGAAAAGATTCTCGTCGAGTGGGGAAAGGAATACGGGGTCGATGTGGTGTGCACGAAGGATGGTCGGGTCTTCGATGACGACCTGGATCAGTTCGCGGCCATCGCATTGTACGCGACGGGCGATCTGACCAAGCCCGTGCAAGGCCGCAACGAGCCTCCCATGACGGAAAGCGGGCTGAAGCGGCTCTTGGACGCCGTGGCCGCTGGCAAGGGTGTGGTGGGATTTCACGCCGCCAACGATGCCTTCCACAGTCACGGTAACGAAGTGTCACCCTTCATCCGCATGTTGGGAGGCGAGTTCTTGACCCACGGGAAACAACAGGAGGCCACCATGAAGGTGGTTTCGCCCCATTTTCCGGGCATGGAAAAGCTGGGCGAATCCTTCCGCCTGTTAGAAGAGTGGTATGCCATGAAGAATCTGGCCTCTGACCTGCACGTGATCCTGGTGCAGGAGACCGCGGGGATGGAAGGCGATGCCTATAATCGCCCGCCCTATCCCGCTACCTGGGCGCGGATGCACGAAAAGGGGAGGGTCTTTTACACTTCGATGGGACACCGCGAGGATGTTTGGACCAGCGACATCGTGAAGCAAATCGCCGTCGGCGGTTTCGCCTGGGTTCTGGGAGAAGCGGACTTCGACCCGGTCCCGAACATCGCGCAAGTGACGCCCGGCGCGAATCAATTGAAGCGATGAACCCGGGACAAAAAGCCCGAGAAAGCTAAACAGGCCGAAAAGGCCAAACAGCCCGAGAGGGCCAAACAGGCCGAAAAGGTCGAATATGCCGAGAAGGCCCAGCAGGACGATCAAGCGGCTGGACTTGAAACCAACCGTAAAATGGGTCCGTCTGGCTTGAATAAAAGCGACGCGGGGGATGCGTAGCCTGGTCGGTACACGTCCTCCGCGGTTTTTCCGGCGGAAAGCGAAATCGAGAACACGCCGCTAGAAGTGATCGCGTCTCGATCAGTTGATGCTGCTGCGCAAAATCCGCCAGATGGGAGGATATTGCGCAGTGTTACGTGCCATCACCGCAAGCTCAAGATATTGAGCCAAGCAAACAACCCTGCGATATAGTATTAGTCGCCCGCCTATCTCTTGCGCCAGCGCCGTGTGCCATTCCTTGGGCACTGCGCGGCGGTTTTCCCTCCCGGAGCAATGAAGCTATGGTGGAATGTTCGCGACGCGGATTCCTGCATTGGAGCTGCGGAGCCGTCGGTGGCTCCTTGGTCGTCAATGGGGCTATCGCCGGTACCACGGTTGCTGTGCCCGACGGTGCAGAGTCGCCTGGCAAACCGTTTCGGTTTTGCCTCAACACCAGCACTATTCGCGGTTACAAGCTCAGCCTACCGGATGAAATCGACGTTGCGGCCGAAGCGGGATACGAGGGTATCGAACCCTGGACGCGGGAAGTCGAGCAATATCTGGAAGCCGGCGGCAAGCTGGGCGATCTGCGGAAACGCATCGAGGATCATGGTCTTCGCGTGGAAGGCGCCATCGGCTTTCCGTCGTGGATGGTGGACGATGAGGAAAAGCGGCGTGCCGGTTTCGATCGCATGAAGCTGGAGATGGACTGGATCGCTCAATTGGGTGGGAATCGGATCGCTGCGCCGCCGGCGGGGGCCTATGGCCCTCCAAAACTCGATTTGAACGCGGTGGCCGAGCGATACCGCGACCTGCTCGAATTGGGACGAAAAATGGGCGTGACACCGCAGCTAGAGATTTGGGGCGGATCCGCCAATATGTCCAAGCTCAGCGAGGCGGCTTACGTCATCGTCGAATCGGGAGATGCAGACGCTTGCGGCCTCTTCGACGTCTTTCACATCTATCGCGGTGGCTCTGATTTTCGCAGTTTGCGGCACTTCCACGGCGTCTCCCTGCATGTCTTCCACGTCAACGATTACCCCGCCAACCCTCCGCGCGAGGGCATCCAGGATTCGCACCGCGTCTATCCCGGCGACGGGATCGCGCCGTTCAACTTGATTGTGGGTGCCTTGCGAGAAATCGGTTTTTGTGGGACGCTCTCGCTGGAACTCTTCAACCCCGACTACTGGAAGGACAATGCCGTGCGTACCGCTCGCACCGGTCTGGAAAAGATGAAACGGGCGGTGGAAGGGTCTATGGGGGAGTGAAAGGGCAGGCAGTGAAGACATGAAGGGGCAGGCAGTAAGTGCTGCCACCCACTCGGGAACGGCCGAATTGGGGGATGGAGTCTCTACGGCTTAGGACTCTCTATGGCGTAACCTGGCAAGACCAAGTCGGCGCTGCAAAAAACGCAAGGCCCGTGCCATCCAGAATGGCATAGGCCCTGCGTCAAGAGTGCCCTGGAGAGGACTCGAACCTCCAAGGGGTTGCCCCCACATGGTCCTGAGCCATGCGCGTCTGCCAGTTCCGCCACCAGGGCTAAGCGTTATTCGCGGCTAAGCGTCATGAATATTGATTTTGGCGGCAGCCGCTGAGCTATGAATGTTAAGCTATGCGGATACCAGCGGTCCAGGGATTGGGCAACAAGGCGCGACGGAAGACCGGGCAAAGCCAGAGCCAACCACCATTCCTATTTTTAGGTCAATCGTCGGCCGGTTGCAAGGGCGCCCGGGCAAACCGCTGCCGTCCGCAGCTCAGGCTTCCCCATCGGCCTCCCCGTCGCCGTCGCAAAGTGGGAAAATGGTAGGGGGTGTGGCGGGGTCGGGTTTTGCAAGATACGAGGCTTGGCGACCGAAAGGGCGCTACATGGCTCGTAGGGAAGCCCACGGCGGACCTTCGTTTATGATGGTCCCGACGCCTGGACGTTCTGGGTGGCGTTCGAGGATTTGGTGTGCCCATCGATTCGAAAAAGCAGCGAACATTCGCCGTTGAGGTCGTAGCCCGTTTGAGAGCCGCTGGCCATACCGCCTATTGGGCGGGCGGCTGCGTGCGGGACGAATTGCTGGGTCGGCCCCCGGTTGATTTCGACGTGGCGACCGATGCCTCGCCGGATGAGGTTCGCGAGATATTCGGAAGACGGCGGACGCGTGCGGTCGGGGCGGCCTTTGGAGTGATTCAGGTGCTGGGGCCGCGGGGGGCGGGGCAAGTCGAGGTCGCCACCTTTCGCTCTGATTTGTCGTATTCCGACGGCCGGCACCCCGACGCGGTTCGCTTTGCTACCCCGCAAGAGGACGCGCTTCGCCGTGATTTCACCATCAACGGCTTGTTCTACGACCCCATGTCGCGGCAGGTCATCGACTACGTGAACGGGTTGCAGGACCTCCGCGCGGGAATCATCCGCGCCATCGGAGATCCGCGTGTGCGGTTCGCGGAGGACTACTTGCGGATGGTACGGGCCGTGCGATTTGTGGCCCAATTGCGGTTTCAGCTCGAGGAAGGGACCTTGGCCGCCGTTCGCGTTTTGGCGGAACGCATCGAATCCGTCAGCCGAGAGCGGATTGCGGCCGAACTGGAAAAGCTGCTTACCGCCGAGGGACGCGGGGAAGCGGCGCAACTGCTTCACGAGAGCGGCCTGTTGCAACACATCGTGCCGCCGATCGCGCTTCTAGCGCAGACCGATTCGGCCCAATGGGAGAAGAATCTCGCCGTGCTAGCCCGGCTGCAGAAACCCAACCTGGCGTCCGCTTTGGCAGCGGTAGCCGATAGAGCCATGACGCCCGACGAAGGCCGTCACGTGGCCCGGCGCTTGCGGCTCTCCAATGTACAGGGGGAGGAGTTGGCGTGGCTTTTGCAACATCGGGACACGCTCGATCACGCCGCCGAGCAGCCTTGGTCGTGCATTCAGCCGGCTCTGATTTCACCTTGGGCCGATGATCTGCTGGATTGGGCGGAGGCCCGAGCCGCGGTCGAACGGCGAGACCAGTCGCACCTGAAGTGGTGCCGGGCCAAGCGGCGACTGCCGCCCCACGAGTTGAACCCTGCCCCATTCCTCCGGGGAGACGATTTGCTGCGATACAAACTCCCAACAGGACCGATTTACCGCCGCCTCCTAGAGGAGGCATGGCAGGAGCAACTGGACGGGAATCTCGATTCTCGCGAGACCGCGCTTGCCTGGCTGGAACGCCGGGTCGCGGAAGAGATGATGCGGATCACGGCAGAGAGGAATGGTGCCGAGCCGATTCCTGCCGGGCCTGGGGAGGAGACCGCTCGATCCGGCCATCGCTCGCACGAGTTGATACCACGGAAAGCGAGTCAGAGCGGGCGAAGGAAGGCAGGGCGATCGGACGCGTCTGAAACGAATGCCGCCGGACCATCGCCTCTCTCCTCGAACGAACAGGCTCCAAGGCATCCGCTGATCGACTAGAATAGTGGGATACCTTGACGCGGCAGCGAGACGGTCCTCCACAACGCAAAATGACCCTGGGCTGCAACGCTCCCGAGGCTGCCGCAGCAGAGCCGATCTCGCCGCGGTCTTGGGGCCATGACGAAGCGGCTCAGTGCTACGGCGCAGCGTCCGCCTGATACCGCGGCGCAAAGTTCGCCTAATGGGATCATGGGATGATGTGCCCAGCTTATGTTGCGAGGCGTTATGTTCCATCAGCACAAGATGCTGAGGCAAGCGAACCATCATGCGTGTAGTTTTATTCAACCGTATCCTGGGGATAGTCGTCGCGTGAGACCTCGGCAGCGGGACGAGCACTGGGACGAGCGATCAGACCAGCACCGGGATGAGCGGTCGGTTCAACAGTGGGATGAGCGGTCGGACGAAAGGTAGGGGAATATGCCGGACAAGCAACCAGATCGTCGCGCGAAGCGGAAGTTGGAGAATCTGCGTGAACAATTAAAACAGGTGCAGCAGCGTCTGGCGGGTGCGTGGCGGCAAACGGACGACCCCCGGGAAATCACCGATTTGGAACGCAAGCAGGCCGAAATCGAGGCCCAAATCGCGCGGTGGAAGCAGCCATCGCAAGATTGAGGGACCCTGTGGGACTTGCCCAGCGGTAACGGATTCTGACTCCTGCGGCAGCGGGGAATGGTGGCGGTGGAGCATTGAGGAATGGTTGAGATCGCTCGTTTGAATCGCCTGGAGTCGGCGGGGCAATTGCGCGAAGTCGTACAGGCCCTGGGTTATTCTCTCCCGATCGATGATCAGGTCTTGTCGGCGGCAGAGGATTCGCCGCTATCGCAAGCCATCGAGATCGGCGGGTTTCACGTCGGGAATCGCTGGTGCATTCACCCCATGGAAGGCTGGGACGGCACGGATGACGGCCTGCCGAGCGAGTACACCGTGCGGCGCTGGCAGCATTTCGGAGCATCAGGGGCCAAGCTCATCTGGGGCGGGGAGGCCTTCGCCGTTCGCCGTGACGGTCGAGCCAATCCCAATCAGCTCTACCTTGGGCCACAAAGCTTGGAAGCCATGACGGCTTTGCTGGCGAGCCTGCGACAATCGCATCGAGAGAAGTTCGGCCCGCGGGCGGACGCAGACCTCTTGGTCGGGCTGCAATTGACGCATTCCGGTCGTTTTTGCCGTCCTAACCGCAAGGACCGAACCGAGCCGCGGATCGTCTATTACCATCCGGTGCTGGATGCCAAGTTCGGAATCGACCCTCACAATGAATCCGTCGTTTTGCAAGACGGCGAGATCGATCGGCTTGTGGAGGATTTTGTTGCCGCTGCCAAGATGGCGGATCGGGCGGGGTTTCAGTTCGTGGACGTCAAGTCGTGCCACGGGTATCTGGGCCACGAATTCCTGTCGGCATTTGACCGTCCTGGTGAATACGGCGGAGACTTGGCGGGACGAACGCGCTTCTTGCGGCATGTCATCCAGGCGATTCGGGATGCCTGCCCGCGAATCATGATCGGCGTCCGTTTGTCGGCCTTTGATTACCCCCCGTTTCGCCCCGATCCCCGATCGAGCCGGCCGGGGCGCCCAGGGCCAGGTGTCCCACACGAATTCCCGGTACCCTATCCTGGCTTTGGATGTCGGCGGGATGCCCCCCTAGAAATCGATTTCACGGAACCCATCGCCCTGCTACGCACGCTCCGGGACGAATGCGGCGTGGCCTTCGTGAATATCACGGCGGGTTCGCCATACTACAACCCCCACATCCAGCGGCCGGCTTTGTACCCGCCGTCGGATGGTTATCAGCCGCCGGAGGACCCGCTCGTGGGATGCCTCCGGCAGATCGACGTCGTTCGCCAGTTGAAAGAGGCGGTGCCAGACCTGCCCATGGTCGGCACGGCATACACGTACTTCCAAGAATTCCTACCGCACGTGGCGCAGGGCGTCGTCCGGGAGGGGTGGGCCGATTTCGTGGGCGTGGGACGGCAGGTGCTCGCCTACTGGGACTTGCCGGCGGATACGTTGGCGGGGCGGCCCCTGCAATACAAACGCCTGTGCCGTACTTTCAGTGATTGCACGACCGGCCCACGCAATGGGCTGGTGAGTGGTTGCTATCCCCTCGACCCGTACTACAAGGGGCTTCACGAGGCCGCGGCATTGAAGCAGATCAAGGCCAAATCCCGGGAATCCGAGGGCGAAAAAAACGAAACCAGGGCTACGTCTTCGTCATCAGAGGGCGCTCGTGAATTGTGACGGCACGTCTTTCGCGGCTCCTAACCTTCGCCTCCGACTCCATGATCGCTTGGCGTTTTTCCTGGTCCGGCGACGATGGCTGTTGTTGTCGTTGGGGCTGATCGTTTTCGGGGCGTCCGCAGTCTTTGCCGGGCGCCTTCAATTCGATCGCTCATTGGAGCGATTGTTTCGGCCCGATGATCCGGACCTCGTAGCCTTGCGGCAAATGCGGCGGATTTTTTCGGCCGGCGACATCATCTTTGTGACCTACCGCGACGGTGGCTTGCTGGCCAAGGACGCCAGCGGTCTGAAACGTCTCCGCGACATCGTGGCCTCCTTCCGCGCCATCCCCGGCGTGTACGATGTCTGGAGCCTCGATCAGCCCATCGGGGACGAAATCGTCCATCCCGAATCCGACATGGCCCGGCGGATGCGGCACCTGTTTGAAGGATACACGCACAATCACCGCGGCGATGTTTCGTCGCTCTCTGTGCTCCTGTTCCCTGGGGGAGCGGGCCAAACTTCCCGAGAGCAGACCGTCGCGGAGATCCGTCGCCTGGCCGCACGCTTGCCGGGGACGATGTTGGCCGGCGAGCCTGTCCTGACCGCCGAGGGATTCCGCTTCATCGCCGACGACGGCGTCCGCCTGGGTTGGGTTTCCACTGCCTTGCTGGCTGCCGTGATCCTTCTGGTCACCGGCCGACCGCGTTTCGTGCTCGTCCCGCTCGGCGTAGTTCAGGTCGCCGTGGTCGGCACCCAGGCCTCGCTCGTACTTCTGGAACTGCACGCCAGTTGGGTCAGCTCCGTCCTGACGGCAGTCATCACAGTGGTGGGCATCGGAACGGTCATGCACGTCCTGGTGCGATTTCAGGAAAAGGCGCGTCTTCTCGGCGACGAAGAGCAGGCCCTGGTTGCGACGCTGACGGAATTGATCCGCCCCATGTTCTGGGTCCTGGTCACCGACGCGATCGGTTTCGGCGCCCTCAGCATCTCCCAGGTGCTGCCGATCCGGGAGTTCGCGGCCATGATGGTGTTGGGGGTCGCCTGGGTGGGCTTGGCCGCAGTGCTGTTGGTCCCTGCATTGGTCCTGTTTCCAGTACCCCGCTTGCGGCCGGCACGCCTGCGCCCGTTGTATGGGAACAACTCCCGTTGGGGAGGAATCCTGGATCGCGGTTTGCACGGGCTGTTGCACGGGGCGATCCGGTATCGTGGGATTTCGGGCACGCTCGTCCTGCTGGTCGCGGGCGGCGGATTGCTGGGCTGGAGCCGGCTCCGCGTGGAGACCGATTTTACCCGCAACTTTCGCCAGCAAAGCGAAGTCGCTCAGGCTTACCGCTTCATCGAAAACGAACTGGGAGGGGCCGGGGTCTGGGATATCTTGTTGCCCGCCCCAGAGAAGCTCGATTGGCCCTATTTGCAGCGGATCCAGCGTCTCGAGGATCGGCTTCGCCGAGAGGTCGTCGTCTCTTGGGAAGGTAGGCTGACGCCGGGGCTTACCAAGGTCCTCAGCCTGATCGATGCGGTGGACGCAGCCTCGCCCCAGCCATTGGCGGAGGTCCGCTACGATTGGTTGCGGGAAGGGATGATCGGACTCGGGATGAATTTGATACGTCACCGCATGCCGAGCCTGTTCGAATCGCTCTACGGATCGGACCCCACCACATCGCCGCCGGAGTTTTGGTACCGCATCATGCTCCGCTCGCGCGAACGGGTGCCGACGGAGGTCAAACAGCGGATCGTCGCGGGAGTCCGCCGCATCTGCGCGGAAGAATTTCCCCGCCAGACCGAAGTCGCGGTCCGCCGCTCGCCTGTGGTCGGTGGATATTATGTGCTGCTCGCCCGGTTGGTCGAAAGTGTGCTAGAGGACCAGGGCAAAAGCCTTGCCCTGGTGATGGTCGGTATCTTGCTCACGATGCTCGTCATTTCGCGGAGTATCGTCACGGCGCTGCTGTCGCTGCTCGCCAATCTGTTGCCCGTCGCGGCTGTCCTAGGCGTCCTGGGCTGGCTGGGGATATCCGCCAACATGGGAAGCGCCATGATGGCTGCCGTGTCGCTGGGCCTCTCGGTGGATGGCACGATCCATTACCTCGCGGTCCGTGATGCAGCCCTGCGGGCAGGTCGCTCTCGCGGCGAATCGCTCCTGGCGGCTCAGACGGTGGTAGGACCAGCGACAATTCTTGCGACCTTGGCACTGACGCTGGGCTTTGCGACGATGATTCTCAGCGAGTTTATCCCCACCGTGCATTTTGGGGTATTGCTCAGTTTGACGATGCTCGGAGGCATGATTTCCAACTTGTTCGTTCTGCCGTGGATGCTGATGGTCTTCGATCAGTTTGCCCGCTCCGTTCGCAAGGACGCCGGCTACTGTGGCGAGCTGCGGCAGGGCGGCGCGAGCGCGTCGGGATCGAATATCTCCGAAGTGCCCGAGCCAGCGGAACCCGCCTGCGAGGGCGGCCAGAAATCCTTGTCTGACCCAGTTCGCTCCGCAGGCCCGCTCGATCCGTGACCCAGTTCGCTCGGCGGTGCAGTTCAATCCGCAGACGTATTAGGATCTGTAACCCCATTCGATCCGCAGACCTGCTCGATTCATAACCCCATTCGATGAATCGGCCCGGGAGCGCGACGGCCGATCACCGGAAACAGCCGATCCGCGGCCGGGTCAGGTGGCACGTCCTTGATCGAAGTCTTGGTAGAAATTGGTAGGCGGAGTGGGTTTGCGGTTTCCCTGGGATCGGGCGACGTTCATGACGAGAGATATGGCCCGACATTGCTCGGCGATCGCTGTCGCATAGTCTCTGCTCGCCGTGGCCTGTTCGGCACGCTGCTGGAACGCCTGGAGGCGATCCCAGGGCATTTGCCACTGTTCGTGACGGGCGGCAGCCTCCAGTTCCCGCAGAATGTTCTTGAGTTTTTCCGAGAACTCGGGCTGCGGCGCGGTTGAGGCGGAGGTGTACGGCCCCTTTCCCAATCGTGGTCCATACCGCGAACCGTGGATGGGGCCACTCTTGCCCCGTTTGCCAATCCAGTCAAGGAGGCAGCTCGTGCCCACCAGGAGGAGACCGAATATGAACAATACCAAGTCCAACGGCGACTTCCGATTTGCTTGGATAATGAACCGAAGAGCGAACCCTAGCGCCGTGAAAAAGACTCCGAGCAGGCCAGTGAAAAAGGGAATCAGGGATCTCCATCCGGAAGGCTTGACGCTGCCATCCGTATCTCCCCGCTGAGAGCTGCGTGTACCGCGAGTGCTATCGGTCGGTGCCCCGTTTGGGGCCTCGCATTGCGGCGACAAGACTTTGACGATGATGAGGGTGATATTGTCTGGGCCGCCTCGAAGATTGGCCAGGTCGATCAGCGCCGGCCCGGCCTCGGATGGCGGCAAGCAGCTCAAGACTTGCCCCAATTCCGTGTCCGTAACCTGGCCCGACAGCCCGTCGCTACATAAGAGGAACACATCCCCGGCCTCGATCGCGAAAGGCCCCTCCAAGTCCACCTCGACGGTGGGGTTTGGCCCCAGCGACCGGGTGATAATGTTTTTGGGGACGTAGTCCAAATTGGCGTTGGCGGGGAGATTGCCCAGCGACCGAAGCTCCCAGACCAGGCTGTGGTCGTACGAGAGCTGCTGGATGCAGTCCTTGCGGCAAAGATAGGTGCGGCTGTCGCCGACTTGCGCGGCATAGGCCCCTTCGGGGAGAAGGCACAAGGCGCTGACCGTGGTGCCCATCCCCCGAAAGTCTTCACTCGATTTGCCGCGAAGATGGATTTGCCGGTTGGCCTCTTCCACGGCTTCGCGGAGGGCGTCTGGGGGCGAGAGATCGCGGAGTTTGCGGTAGGCGAGGGGGATCGTCTCGGCGGCAACCCGGCTGGCAAGCTCACCGGCTGCGTGGGCACCCATACCATCGGCCACCAAAAACAGATGTCCCCTCGCACGGAACGCCTCCAGGGTCGGGGCGAGGTCCACAGCGAGCGAATCTTGATTATTGAAGCGGCGCAAACCGACGTCGCTGCCGGCGTAATGCACCAGGCAGTGTTGCCAGATGTTGTCGCGCGACGATGCCGCCATGGGTCCAGCGAATAGGATTCGGGAACAAGCGAAGTATTGGTTTAACACCGAGTTCGGCTACCGACACCTATTGTTGCATCGTTGGGAACAGATTCCCAATACACGCCCTGGTTTTCCCGGAACTGCCGCCCCTGCGGGAGTCCGGCCTCGGTCAGCGAGGCGTGTACGGCAATGCAGTTTTCACCTTCAACCCGCCGCCCTTTGCAGCGCGGGAAAATCTGCCTCCGCGGCCTGTGCAAGCACCTCCTCCGCCAGTTTTCGGTAATCCTCGGCCCCATTGGAGTCGGGCGCGTACGCGAAGATGGACCGACCGAAGCTCGGCGCTTCCGCCAACCGAATGTTGCGGCGGATGCGAGTTCGGAACATCTTGGCCCGCGACCACGGCTTCTCGACCTCTTGTCGGCGATCGAAAAAGGCATCCACGTCCTCGCTGACCTCTGCCGCCAGCCGAGTCGTGGCATCGAACATGCAAAGGATGACGCCGGTCAACCGCAGGCGATTGTTCAGTCGCTTGGCCACAAGCTCGATGGTTTGCAGGAGCTTGCTCAGACCGTGCAGGGCCAGAAAGTGCGGTTGCAGAGGGATGAAGACCTCCTGAACGGCAGCCAGGGCATTGATGGTCAAGATGCCCAACGACGGCGGACAATCGACGATCAGGTAATCGAAATCGGCGCTGTCCTCCGCGAGCTTGTCACGAAGGATCACTTCTCGCCCGACCACGCCGGCCAATTCAACTTCCGCGGCCGCCAGATCAAGGTGCGATGGTACGATCCAGAGGCCGCCCTCCACCTCGCGACGGACCTCGCGGATCGGGCGATCTCGAACGAGAACATCGTACACCGACAGCATCTCCAGTTGGGGTTCGATACCGCAGTGCAGCGTGGCATGGGCCTGCGGGTCCATGTCGATCAGACATACCCGACAACCCGCCGCGGACAGCGCGGCACTCAGATTGACCGCGGTGGTGGTCTTTCCCACCCCCCCTTTTTGGTTCATGATCGCGATGGTCCGCATCCGTTCGTCCTCTTTTTCTCCTCGGCTTCTCCTCAGCATCGCTCCGCAACGGGCGTTCCGTCGCCTTGACGGAGAGGCCAGCGAGCTTTGCAAGTCGCATTATAAAGACACTCACCGCTTGCTCCTATACCAAGTCTCCGCTTGCCCCCAATTGGACAAAGAAATTCCGGGCGATACGGCGAACTCCGCGACTGGGATGGTGGCACACGCCTGACCCAGGAAGATGCCGGCAAGGCGTCCTCACGGTCGCTTGGGCGCCGCGCTGGGCATTGAGACGTGTCGCCGCGGCCGTCCGCCTACGTCCGCGTCATGAAAGGTGATAGAATAAGGCAATTGGGGACGACGGCAAGAGTGCGACCCCCTCTGGTGGTGGGTGATTTGGACGCCTTGCCTGTCCTTGATTTCGGGCCACCCTTCAGCCAGCCTGGGACGATTTCGCATTGATAAGGAGCGTCCCGTCGGCTGGCAAGGAAAAGTCGCGTCGCGGTTGGGAGAGATTACATGCTGAAAGAACTGTCTTCGCTGGCCGCCCTGCTGCGCAATGCCCAAGAGATCACCGATCGCATGAAGTCGCTGGGCGAACGTCTCTCGCAAGAGAGAATCGCTGGATCCGCTGGCGGAGGGCTGGTCAAGGTGGTATTGGATGGCACGATGGAGCCGAGGCAGATTTCCATCGACCCGCACCTATTGACATCCGACTCGCACGAGTTGTTGGAAGAATTGACGCTCGGCGCCTTGCGCGACGCCGTCCGCAAAGCCCGCGACCGCCACGGAGAGCTGCTCCAGGAGTTGAGCGGGGGGCTGAATCTCCCCATAATGGAAGGAATCAAGGACGTCCTCATGCCGCGGCCGAAGGATGGCGAGGACGCCACCTAGCGGGTCTGCCAGAATGGTTGCCGCAATGGGTAGTTACGGCGGTACGGTACGTCCGCGAAGTCAATAGCGCAGACGCGGCCAGGAACGGCATGGATCAAGGACGGAATAGAAATCAGCGGGGAAATAGAGAATAGAAAGCTGATCGGGAATAACAATCTGGAAAAGGCTAGACACAGACGGTTAGAAAGACAAACCGTGGTAAGATTTGGGCGATTAGCTCAGTTGGTTAGAGCGCCACGCTTACACCGTGGAAGTCGGCGGTTCGAGTCCGTCATCGCCCACCTTGACATTCGTGCCAGACGCCACGCCCATCGCTGCGCTCTGGACGTGCCACCCGAGCCGGGGCTGAAGCCTTCCGAAGATCGATGCTCATAGGGTATCCTACTCGGCTGTTGACTGTGGGCTTGCGGAACCGGTCGCCAGCCGCGCGGCATCATTTCTTGGATGCTTCCGCCTCTTCCGGTCCTTCTTTATGACCGCCGTTCTTCTCGTCGCCGGCCAAGACCCAGAGGCCACCTTGCTTATCGAACCGCACCTTCTCGCCGTTGAGTAACTGCTTTTCGTACTTCCGACCCTGTGCATCCGCTTCCTGCCATTTACCGCCGTACCATATCTCTAAACGATGCACGTCCCGCTTCTGATCGACTGTGAGGCGCGAATCGGGGAAACCATCGGCATTGAGATCGAAATAGCCCTCGATACGGCCGGCGTCGTTTTGGCTCACCAACAATTCGTCCACACGAACGCCGTTGTTCGCAACAGAATACAAGCAGGAGACGGTAAAATAATCCTCCCCAAATCCGAGCATGATATTCTGTGCCGTTTGAGCTTCGTCATGGTCGCCGTCCGGTGGTGCTTGGGATGGTTCTTTTACATCTTCACACGTCAGGAAAAGTGGAAGACCGTATCGAACAAACGCAAACCCTTTGTTGTGAGGGAAGTCCTTGTTCACGAACACCGCAAAGGGACTCCTCTCGCAATAAACATCCATTCCCAAAGTGTGTTTGTCCTTTTCGCTCGCTGCCATCGATGGACGCAGCCGATTCAGCCAAGCGAGTACTAGAAGCGCGAGCAGCAACAGGTTGACGCTCAATAGCAACCAATTCGCCATCAAGCGGCGTTGCAGGGCTATTTCTTTGGACATGGGCATTCCTTTCCAAGGCACTCTTGAACATGGTCCTGGAGCTTAGCCACGGCATCATTGTACGCCTTTCAGGCCGCGTTAGCTTGCGGGGAGTTCGGGCCGTAAGTCACCTCTACGGTCAACGCTTTGTTGCGAAGCGTCCCCAAGATCATTGCGTGCGCCATGCCGGGTGCGCACTTCAAAGCACCAGAAGGTTCAGCGCTAGGGCAGATGCTCGTCTTCGAGGTATCAAACCACTCCTTGAGCCAGTCCCACACGTCGGTAAGCCAATTTGTGCCCTGCGGGTCCATACGCATTAGCGAGTTGTTCCCGCCGTAGCGATATAGGTTCTCGTCCCCGCCGCGAAACCCGATCGGGTCTTCGCTCAGCCAGCGGTCGACGGCCGGTCGTACCAGCGGTTGAGGTTGTTTTGCAGGCCGGTGTCGGCGTCCAGCGGCCGGGCGGTGAAGAGGAAGAGCGAGTCCAGGGCACCACCAGCTTACGCTGGTGGCTGGGGGGAGGCCGAGAGAATCCCACGGATCGCGGGTAACGGGAACCTTCGCTCGAAGGAGGTCGCTACCGCTCGGATCTTGCATAGCGACATGTGCCGCCGCTGAGGCCCCGCAGGGCTTGCCTGAAAGGGCCTCGCGTTGAGCGTCACCGTTTACGGAACATTCGGGAGGGAACCACGCCGTGTGGACCACAACGTCCTGTGTTTTCCTTGAACAATCGGCCGCTGCGAGCAGAGCGTTTCTGCTACACGGCTCGTGAAAACGGGGCGTTCTCCGCATTATGCCACATGATGCCACACGGGAACGTTTACTTGGGAGCATTGCCAAGCAGTTGATAAAAGATGGTCTCCACGGCGTCGGGAGGAATGCCGACGGCTTGCGTGACGCTCGCCGAGCCGGCGACAGCGCGGCCGTTCTGAAGATGCAGCCGATTCATCGAGATCCGCAATTGGGCGGGCGGTCTGCTCGTTGCCGCTTCGGGTGTCGGTCCTGGCACGGCGTTCCAAACACAGCGCAATTCCCCCGAAACAATGGTTTCCTCCAGAATGGGGTCCGGCGCAAAGGGCGTACTAGCGGCAAGGCCGTCGACTCGGCGAACGGTCATTTGTCCGTTGAATGCCGCCGTCGAAAAGAAGGTGATTTGCGGGTTCTGGCCGCAGGCGGCGCGGCATAATTCGAGGGGTAGATGGCGTCCGGCCGTGTCCAGTGTCGTTACTACCGCCGTGTGATCGGTTGTCTCACGTGGCACGACGATCTGCAAAGACACCGGTGGCAGGCGGAAATCATCATTCTCAGCAAGCCAGGTCGCGCGAAAGACTGGCTCGCCCTCCTGAATCGTTCGTTGGGCCAGCAACGCGGTTCCGCACCAGAGGACTTTTCCATCGCGAACGAAGAGGACGCGATCCACTTCGATTCGCCAGGGGGTGGCCGGGCCGGGTGCAGATCGCGAACGCAGATGGGCCAACTGTGCGGCTAGCGGCTGAAGGGCTTGTGGAGTCAAACGAATCGTGGCCGCCCGGACGTTCCACTGGCCGCTGTGGCGTAGCGAGACGACGACGGTATCGCAATCGGCGTAGCGGTCCTGATTCAGGGCGTCCTGAAAGGTCAGTCGCGGCCAACGAACGGTGCCGGGGAGGGGATGTTCCAGGGCGGAGAATCCGGCATTGAGCCCTGTTGCGGAGGTGAGCCGATCCCTCCAAGCGTCGTAATACGACGGTCGCAGGCGAGCCGCGACGACGGCGACGAGCAGCCCGCCAGGCACGAGCCAAGCAGCGATCAGGGCTGCGAGGAAAAGCAGACGCTTCGTCCCTTCGTGCATGGCGAGCCTCCGTGCGTTCCTGAATCGTGGAGCCTGTCCGTCAGGCTGCTAAAAGACCGGCGAGGATGGTGCGAAGCTAGCGACTTCGCGCCATCTCCTCGAATAGTTCGATACGGCGGCGAATCTCCTCGATATTGTCTTGGCCAAATTTCTCTACCAGGGCAGCAGCGATTTCGAAGGCCACTACGTTTTCCACGATGACGCTAGCGGCAGGCACGGCACAGACGTCGCTCCGCTCGTAAGCCGCCGCCCGGGGTTGTTTGCTTGGGAGGTGGACCGACTCCAAGGGTTTGGCCAGGGTGCTGATCGGCTTCATTGCCGCTCGAATGATGATCGGTTGGGCATTGGTCATACCCGCTTCGAGACCCCCCGCGCGATTGGTCGGGCGCACGAATCCTAGGCAGCGTTCGTTGGCCCGGGCAGGATCGTAGGTGATCGCATCGTGAGTTTCGGAGCCGAATGTTCGCGCGGCCTGAAAACCGAGGCCAATCTCGACGCCTTTGATCGCCTGCACGGCCATCACGGCCTGGGCCAGTCGCCCATCGAGTTTATGATCCCATTGGGCATGCGTGCCCAGACCGAAGGGGGGATTTTCAACGCGAACCTCGACGATGCCGCCCAGCGTATCGCCTTGCTTGCGGCAGGCGTCGATGAGTTCCATGACCTCGGCATCTTTCTCGGGATGGAGGCAGTAAAGTGCAGATCGGTCCCGAATGGTCCGGAGTTCCGCGAGACTTCCCTCCCGGGGTGGCAGGTCAATTGGGCCAAGGCTCACGACATAACCGAAGACCTCGATGCCTACGGCAGTGAGTAACTGTCTTGCCAAGGCTCCGGCGGCGACCCGACCGACCGTTTCCCGGGCGCTGGCCCGCTCCAGGATGGCGCGGACCGAGGTCAAGTACTTTATGGAACCACTCAGATCACCGTGCCCGGGCCGAGGGCGATCGAGATCCTCCATCTTTTCGATTTTGTAGTCATGGTTCTTGACCCACAGGGCGATAGGACTACCCAGAGACAGCCCGCGCCAGGTACCCGACAGAATCTCTACCCGGTCCTGTTCGATTCGCTGCCGCCCGCCGCGACCGTAACCGCCTTGGCGGCGCTGAAGCTCGCGATCAATGACATCGGAATCGACGGCGATGCCGCAGGGAAAACCGTCCACGATCGCCAATATCCCTTTGCCGTGCGACTCGCCTGCCGTCCAATAACGAAGCATATATGTGTTCCGAAAACGGTAGAAACGGTAGAAAACGTGGTGCGAATGGCAGTTGCCTGCTTGTGTCCCCAATCGGGCGGGCGACTATGTTTCGTCCAGGCGGTGCCTGTACCTTTACCTATGCGCTAAGGCGTGATCGGGATGCGGCCCCGTGCCCCCTTCGACCTGCTTGCCAGAACGGTAAACCTCGCCGCGGTAGCCTGAGCGATGTCGGCTACTTCGCGGTGTCCCCGTTCCGGCGACCAGTCGGGAGAGCCTGCCAGCAGCACGCGGTGCCAACGTGTTTGGCGACGATTCGGCCCTCCGGTGCTGTCTACGCATTTTATTCAATTCCACGCAAAGGTCCCAGGTCGAAAGTGCCGCTATCCCACGTCACCCCCTGTCTGCTCGGTGGCGGTACTGTCGGGACACGGGACGCCGGCCTTCGACTTTCAAGGTGGGGCGTGCGTTGCAGCACCTTTTTCGGCGATGATGCCGCGGTGCAGTCTGCGGTGCAGTCTGTAGCGAAGCCGATACGCCGGATTGGACGCAAGCTCCACACGGTCTAGGCTGCACCTGGCGTAAGCCGCGCTGGGTGTAGGCTGCACTGAGCGTAAGCTGCACTGAGCGAATAAACAGGCTCACTCCGAGTGGGAAGCACGTCTACTGGGGGGTATCCCCTGCTGCGACAGTGCAGCATTATTTGCTTGGCTCAACATCTTGGAGTGATTGGGCATATCACTTCGCAAAGTATGCTGCGCGCATCATGCAATCAAGGAGACGTAGCAGCGTGGGACTATTCGGGCTGAAATCGCGTTCCGGTGAGTCGCTCGTAGGCCTCGATGTATTTGGCCTGGGTTTTCGCGACGATGTCTTGCGGAAGCTCGGGCGGCGGGCTGTTTTTGTCCCATCCGACGTGCTCCAGCCAATCGCGAACGAATTGCTTGTCGAATGACATTTGCGGCCGTCCCGGGTCGTACTGTTCCACCGGCCAGAAGCGGGAGCTGTCGGGCGTCAAGACCTCGTCGATCAGGATCAGCTTGCCGTCGCGCCAGCCCCATTCGAACTTGGTGTCGGCAATGATGATGCCGCGTTCGCGGGCAAAATCGGCCCCCCGTTGAAAGATGGCGATACTGCGACGCTTCAATTCCTCGGCCGTGTCCCTGCCGACGGCTTCCACCATCCGCTCGAACGAGATATTCTCATCGTGGCCCGACTCGGCCTTGGTGGCTGGCGTGAAGATCGGTTCCGGGAGCTCCTGGCTCTCCCTCAAGCCTTGCGGTAATGCGATACCGCAAACCTTGCCGGTATTGCGGTATTTTTTCCAACCGGAGCCTGACAAATACCCGCGGACGACGCACTCGATGGGAACCACACGTGTCTTCTTGACCTTGGCCGTCCGGCCGCGCAACGGTGTCGGATCGACGTTCTCGGGAAGCTCCATCTCATCGACGTTCGTTGTGATGATGTGGTTCGGCTCGTCGAGCAGGTCGAACCAGAAGGCCGATATTCGGTTCAGGATTTGACCCTTGTAGGGAATGCCGGTCGGCAAGACCCAGTCAAACGCCGAAATACGGTCGGTGCTCACCAGCAGCAGAGAATCGCCCAAGTCATAGATATCGCGAACCTTGCCGCGGCGGACGGCCAAGCCCGGGAGCTCCGATTGCAGTAGGGGTTTCATGCTGTAACATCCTGTCCTATTTGTCCAAGCGACGCAGCAAGGTCCAAGCGACGCAACAAGAAGTCCAGCAGTGTCTCTCTTTTTTGTGCGGAAACTGGATTCCGTTACGAGTTGGAGTGCCGGGGGCAGTGTGCCTGAGAGACGTGAGCCTGGTACCTGTGGAACCCGAGCTTGTAGCGATAATTATACTTGTTCAGCGGTCAAAGCAGTATTCAGGGGGACTGTGTGGAGGTTGCCCGTGCGGCCCGAAGCGTCCCACCCGCGTTACAATTAACGGAGGCAACCAAGGCGTTCTTGGCAACGGCGTGATTGGGACGTCGAGACCGGTTGACGCAATAAGGATCG
>DYLS01000038.1 GCA_020721965.1 Blastopirellula marina
GGTGACAGCGGTTGTCCTTTGCCCACCGGCAGCGACGCGGTGGGCGTAAACCGACGTCGATAGGGCTACACATGAAACGCAAAATACCTCTTTCGGCTCTCCGCGACTTGGCCGTGCTCATTCCCGGGCGATGTCCACCAACTTGCGGTGTTCCTGCTCAAGGCGTTTGACGCTCGCGACCGCGAAACCAACGCCCAGAATCCCGGCGTCCGCGTTTCACGACCAACGTTGCATGGGCTGGCCAACTGCTACTCCCGCGTGACCAATATCCCACCGGAACGCATCGAAGCAGAGCTGGCCAAGGCAGGCTTCAGCTTGGGAGGAACAGTGGACTTCGATTCGGCGGACTCAGCGAACGAAGAGGGCGGGCCCAAGGGCCAACGTGAACGGAGATGCGCAATGGCACGCCAGAAGAAATCCACCGGCAAGAGGGAACAGGTTCGGTAGTTTCGACAGCAGGATCGGGAGCGATGCGGCCTGTGCGGCAAGACGAAGAACCTGATGACGACCGAGTGCTGCGGCAACTGGATTTGCGGCGACGAGCACAAGTACGTGATGTTCTCCTACGCCCGAAACAGTTGCAGCCGGAACCACTGCCGCTACACGCTCTGCGGTTACCATCACGCCGAAGGTCACGCCGGCGACTGGAAGGACTGCCCGAAGTGCCACTTGATGTGTTCCGCGACGCCAAGCTGCTTGGTTTCATCAATAAGGTGGCGGCCAATCTGTACCGCGACCCGGCGCTGAACTTGCTGGGCGTGGCCGAGAAGGTCAAGTCGCTGATCGACGGGCATATTGCCGCGAGAGGCGTGGACCCGAGAATTCCGCCGACCGCGATCACCGATGCCGAGTTCGATCGCGTGTTGCAGACGCAGAGCAGCAGCCGGGCGCGAGCGGCGCAGATGCAGCACGCGGCCCGGTATCACATCCTCGGTTTTGCGAACCAGAACCCGGCTTTCGCCCGAAAGATGAGTGAGAAGCTCGAAGTGATTCTTCAGCGGTTCAAGGACGACTGGGACGCCCTGGAGCGGGCGGCGCAGATCACCGCGTTTCGGGACAAAGTCGATGCTCTGCGCCGCGAGTGGGAGTCGCTCGTGGGACATCCTGGCGAAGAAGAAGAGAAATCGCGATCGCAGCGGCGTGATTTCGGCCGGCTGGCCCGGGGCCTGCGGACTCCCGAAGACGCTTTCCGCCAACCGATCTTGCAGGCGTTGGTGGACCTGGGCGGCGCCGCTCCGATGGCCGATGTGCTGGAGAATATCCGCCAGGCCATGCAGCACGTTCTGAAGGATGTTGATTTCCAGCCTCTCGGCTCCGATCCGGACCTGCCCCGATGGCGCAATACAGCGCAGTGGTCACGCGCGGCGATGGTCAAAGAGGGCTTGATCAAAGGGGACAGCCGACGCGGCATCTGGGAGATCAGCGACGCTGGCCGACGACACCTAGCCGACATGGATTCGCTTGCGCGTTGAACATATGGTGGTCACTTCGCGTCAGTCACGTCCGCTCACCGTCAAACCAGCAGCCCATCATCGTGCAGGCCCTTCGTCCGACGCCGTGGAGCGCAACTCCGCCCTTCTGCTTCCAGGTGCTCGAAGTTGCGGTACTCGGCGATGGGGGCAGCGAAATCGCCACCGACGGGGCCTTTGTACTACCGAGTAGTGGGCTGGCTGTGCTTTACGCCACCGACTTTTCCTTCGGGGCACTGCTGGGATGATGGTCGCCGTCCGGTCGGC
This sequence comes from Blastopirellula marina, assembly GCA_020721965.1. Lineage (GTDB taxonomy): Bacteria > Planctomycetota > Planctomycetia > Pirellulales > Thermoguttaceae > Thermogutta. The sequence goes on from DYLS01000038.1 coordinate 1,737, forward strand.
CAGCTCCACGTGCGTGTAAACGCCCAGGGTCAGCCGGATGTCGCTGTGCCGGGCCAGCGTCTGGGCCATCTTGGGCGACAACCCCGCCCGCTCCAGGTTCGTGATCAACAGGTGCCTGAGGCTGTGGAAGTCGGCAAAGAGGCCCGCGTGGTTCGCGTAGCAGAGGAAATCCGACTTCCGCCGCTGCCCGCTCTTGTACCGCAAGAAGATGGGCCTGATCGAGGACGAGGACCGCCCGGCCTATCTCATCGGCCGAGCCCTGCACACGCTGGTGCTGGAAGGCCGCGAAGCGTTCGAAGCGCAGTACGCCGTCGGCGGGCCGATCAACCCCAAGACCGGCGCACTCTACGGCTCGGGCACCAAGGCCTTCGCCGAGTGGGCGGCCGAGCAGGGCAAGCCCGTGCTCACCGTCGAGCATCGCGAGCTGGTGGATCGCATGGCCGAAGGGGTCCGCGGGCACGGCCTCGCCCGCGACCTCTTGAGCGAAGGCATCCCGGAGGGCGTCGTGCCGGCCGAGTACGGCCAGATGCCCTGCCAGATTCGCATGGACTGGTTCGACCCGCACGCTGGTCTCGTGGGCCTGAAGACCTGCGATGACCCGCAACGTGCGGGTGCGAGTTGGCGCTGCCGCGCCAGTGTGTCAACCGCACTGGAGCGGAAGCTCCCACCGCCCGCCGCGGCCCGCGGCTGGTTCGAGGCCAACGCCCGGCGCTACGGCTACATCTACCAGGTGGCTTCTTATCAGGCCGTGTTGGCCAAGGTGATCGCTTTGCCCATGCCGGTCTACTTCGTGGCTGTGGAGAAAAAGGAGCCTTACCGCTGCGGCGTCTGGAAGGTCCATGAGGATGCCTTGGCGCAGGCCCGGCGAGAGAACGAGGCGGCCATCGAGCGGCTGCGGCGGTGCATGGACAGCGTTAGGCAGTTCCCCGGCGCCACGCCACGCTCCCCACAGCCGCCAACAAGACAGATCCGCTTTCCGGTTTGGCTCCGCCAAGCTATCGAGGTGCGAGCGACTCGAGCGCTCTAGTCACTTCCGCTTGCGACGGAACTCCGCCGGGGTAGAACCTTCAGGCCGGCGCAGCCGGCAACGGCTTGGGATGACCGAATAGGTCCTCGTCGTCCACCAAGACCGTTGGTGTTCCGTACCCCGTGCGATGGTCCGCCGCAGGCAGCGTGGTCATGTCGATGACCGCGAGTGTCGCGTCAAGTCCGAGCGTCTTGATGGCCTCTGTCAACCTGCCCTGGAGAAGCGGACTGTTGGCGCAACCCGGCCGCGTGAGAAAACTGATTTACACCGTCGCTCTTCCGTTGGTCGAACCTAGACCACAAACTGATCGCCTCCGCTTCGGCCAGCAACCTCTTCAGCCGGGCGTTCTCCTGTTCCAGCTCCTTCAGCCGCCGGGCTTCATCCGCCTTCATCCCCCCGTACTGGTTCCGCCAGCGGTAGAACGTCTGTTCGCTGATCTCCAATGCCTGGCATACCTCGCCGATCGTGCGATTGGCCGCCGGCATCGCGTCCGCATCACGCAACTTGCGAATGATCTGCTCCGGTGTGTGTCGCTTTCTGCGTCGCATGTTCGAGAGTCTCCTTTCCGCCCTCTAAGGCTCCAGATCCTCTCATAACACATGGACCAGTTTTCGGGGAGCAGGCCACAATCGCGAGGCCGATTCGGCATATCTTGCCGGTTTGATTCTCCATCCGGCCAGTTTCGCCGATGGTATGCGAACCTCTACGCCTGTTGTTTACGGGTTCGAACCACCCGGCGACGTGCGATGTATTTCCATAAATCATTAACGGACAAATGTTTATGTATTCAGGTCAATCTCTGAATCGACCGCGTGGGCACAATTGGCACCGCACTTGCAAAAGGAGCAGTCCTCGGTTGCGGGCCGAAAACTCCGCGTAATTGTAAGACTACGATCCAGCTCGTTTAGATTTACGATCCACGTCGTCCAGATTTTGGAGTCGTTCGAGTCATGCCTTTTGGTTTGTACCTCTCTGCCGAAGGTGCCCACGCCCAAAGCCGGCGCATGGAGGTCATCGCCAACAACTTGGCGAACGTGGATACGACCGGCTTTAAGCGTCAGTTGGCAATTCTTCAGGCTCGCCACACGGAATCCATCGCCCGTGGCTACGATATCCCGGCCAGCGGGAGCCTTGGCGACCTACCGGGGGGGGTCATTGTTCCCATGACGAAGACCGAGCTGACGCGAGGTCCAATGAAGGAGACGGGCAGCCCAACCGATTTCGCCATCCGCGACGATGGGTTCTTCTTGGTTCAAAAAGATGACGTGCCCTATTTGACACGAGCCGGGAGCTTCCGCATCACCGAGCGAGGGGAGTTGGTCACCGAATTCGGGGGAGAACAGTACTACGTTTTGAGCGATGCCGGCCAAAAGATACTGCTGAATCCGCGAGATCTGGGACCGTGGGAGGTGTCTCCGCAAGGAGTAGTCCGTCAAGCCGGCGTGATACAAAACATCGCCGTAGTTCGCGGCAAGTCGCCGGACGACGTCGTCCCCGTTGGTGAGAATCTCTTTCGAGTAAATGGTGAGGCGGAGCCGGTTCCCTTGGCCGACAGGCAGATCGCCCAGGGCTACCTGGAGATGTCGGCGGTCCAACCGACCAACGAAATGGTGGCCTTGCTAGAGACCTCACGGCTGCTCGAGGCCAACATCAACATGCTGCAAACACAGGATCAAATGCTGGCGGGGCTGTTTAATCGCGTGCTGCGAACTGCTTGAGTTGAAGCAACGGCGGCCCCAGTGGAAAGCGATTTCCAATCCGATCGAATGGCCTTTCCAAAGATCATACGAAGGTTGAAGAAACGATGAGCGTTCAAACCTTGTATTCGGCCGCCACCGGCATGACGGCTATGGAAAAAAAGCTCGATGTGATTGCCAACAATTTGGCCAATATCGAGACGACGGGATTCAAACGCGGTCGAGCGAATTTCGAAGACCTCTTTTACCGCCACGAGGTCTTCCCGGGAGCCGAAGACAGTTCCGGACAATTCACACCCACCGGCATTTCCATCGGCTTGGGTGCCCGCCTCTCTAGTATTCAAACCGACTTTCGGCAAGGCGCCTTTCAGCAAACTTCGAACCAACTCGACGTTGCCATCGAAGGCCCGGGTTTCTTTCAGGTGCTCGATCCCTCGGGGCAGATTTACTACAGCCGGGCAGGGAATTTCTCGATCAACGCCAACGGCAATCTCGTGCTAGGCTCCGCCCACACCGGCCGCCTGCTCGAACCCCCCATCGTCATTCCCGAGGACGCCACCGCGATTACCATCACGCCCGAGGGACGGGCCTTTGTTCAACAGCCCGAGAATCCCCAATTGACGCCGGTGGGTGATATCGAATTGGTCACCTTCATCAACCCAGAGGGACTGCTGAAGCTGGGCGAAAACCTCTTCGCTCAAACGGACGCCTCGGGTGCCCCCACCGCCGGGACGCCAGGACAAGAGGGCCGGGGTCTGCTGCGGCAAAACGCACTCGAGGCATCCAACGTGGAGCCGGTCCGTGAATTGATCGATCTGATCACCACCCAACGCGCGTTCGAGATGAATTCTCAGGCCGTGCAGGTCGGCGATCAGATGATGCAATTGGTGACCAACATGCGGAGGTTCTGATCATGGTCGGTCCCAAAAGCGTCACAAATCGCCCGGTACCGAACAACCGCCCCCTCTTGCGCAAGCTGGCGACGGCCATGCTGTCTGCCGCGTTGTCCGTGAGCGTCGGCGCTGCCGGGTTCAGCGCGGCTGCCGAATTGGCATTGCGTCAGAACGTGATTTGTTCCGGCTCCGTCGTCACGCTCGGCGAAGTGGCCGAAATTCGTGGCTCGGACGCCCTGGCCAACGCCGCTTTGAGTGCTATCCCGCTTTTCCCTGCGCCCCCGATCGGAGAAGAGCGATTTGCTTCCCTGCAGGACATACAGGATATCTTACGACTTCGCGGCATCGACCTTCGCCCGCATCGTTGGGCCGGTTCGGCCTCCGTCCGCATGGTCTCCGCCCCGCATCGGGACGACAAGGCCGCGGTTGCCATCAACGAGGACGCTCGCCGCCGGGCCACGGATATCGTGGTGCGGGCCTTGCGCGACTATCTACATCGCAACCAAAACGAAGAAACCGAATGGGAGATCCAGGTTTCACTGGACGATCGGCAAGCCGCTTGGTTAGGCACGCCGGACGCTCTTGTTGCGGTAGAATCGGACCTCGCACTGGGTGTCGATCAGCGGCGGTTCTGGATTTCTGTGCTAGCAGCGGGAAAAAGCATCGAGCTTCCCATCGATGCCAAGATACGCGTGCGCCAAGCCGTGGTAGTTGCCATGCGGCCGCTGGCACGCGACACGATCTTGACGCCGGCGGACGTGAAATTGAGTTTTGACGTCGCGGATGACGGCGACGGTAGCTCCTTGCACTCTTTGGAGGACGCCATTGGTCGGCAACTTACCCTCAGCCTCTCCGCCGGCCGGGTGTTGGATAAAAGCATGCTCCGCGAACCGATTCTGGTCCGGCGCAATGATGTCGTTACCGTCTACACGCGCTCGCCCGGGGTCGTGGTTCGCACCAACGCCCGTGCCAAAGAAGACGGTACCCGCGGCGAGTGGATTCCCGTGGAGCATCTGGAGGTCCGAGGCAAGGCTATCCTGGCCCGCGTGGTTGGCTTCCGGGAGGTTGAGATCCTCGCGAGAAGCCCTCATACGCAGGAGCATCGATAGCACCTATCCAAGATCCCTGACACGCATCCAAGATCCCTAATACGCTTCCAAGATCGATTGCACACATCCAAGACCGAAGATCGGCTCTTGGGAGCACAGAATCAGAACCGGGGTGTGAGGGAAGATCGCAGCAAAGGCTGAAGCCCAGAAAAACAACGGGAGAGCATGAGCTATGAATCGCATGTTTGGGTATCGACAACCTTCGCTGCACGATGCTTGGCGGTTTTCCCGCCGATCCCGATCCCTCCTCGGCGCGACCATGTTCGTGGTCAGTATAACGGCGTTTTCGGCCTCGCCTGCCGCGGCGCAATCGTCCAGCCTATTGGCCCGCGAGGGGGTGCCACCGCCCACGCTGAGCCGCTTTTCCTGGACCTATCAGGCCCCGCAACAACCGCGCACGCTGCGGCTGCACGATTTGATCACGGTGCTTGTTGACGAAAAGACTCAGGTGATCGCGGAAGGAAACATGGACCGTCGGAAAAAGGCGGATGGCAAGTTCGTCCTCTCCGATTGGATTCTTCTGAAGGGCTGGAAGTTGCTTCCCGCCCCGCAATCGTCTGGCGATCCGAAAATTGCCGCCCAAATGGAAAATAAATATCGCGCGGAGTCGGAACTTTCTACCCGGGAAGCCATGAAACTGCGAGTGGCCTGCGAGGTGGTGGACATCCGACCCAACGGCACGCTCGTAATCGAGGGGCGGCGAGCAATCCTCGTAAACAACGAGAGTTGGGAGATCTATGTTACCGGTACTGTCGATCCTCAAGCCATCCTGCCGGATAACACCATCCTTAGTGAAAACGTCGCCAATCTCCGCGTGGTCAAGCGCGAGGGCGGGCACGTCCGCGATGGCTACCGCCGCGGCTGGCTTTTGAAATGGATGGACGAAAACCAACCGTTTTGACGTTCAACTCCGTTCCCCAACTCTGTCACCAATCGGCGAGCTTTGGCAGAATGGTATTAAAATCCTCACAATTGCCGACTCTCATGCTCAAGACGAAACCACCGTATAGGCATTTTGATATAGATTCTAATATTAACAACGCGCACCCACACGGCACGAGCCAATCACAGGCAACATCGCCGTTCTCCATCGCCAATTTACTCGCGACGAAATATTCGCGTCGATGGAGCCACTCCCCCTGCATTCAACGCATCGTGCTGTTAGTTGTGGTGTGCCTTTCCATTGCCATCCTCGCCCGGCAGAGCCTCGCCGCCGTTCCGCTTAAAACAATATGCCGTGTCAAAGGGCAGGAAGAAAATACCTTGCACGGCCTGGGGCTGGTGGTCGGACTGAAAGGCACCGGCGACGGCGGGAGCTTTCTCCCCACCATTCGCAGCATGGGCGTGGCATTGGAAATGATGGGGAATCCGCTTGGAAACAACGGCCTGAGCGAACTCAAAGACGCCAAAAACGTTGCCCTTGTCATGGTTACAGCCACCGTCCCGGCCGCCGGTGCCCGGCAGGGCGACAAAGTCGATTGCACGGTGCATTCCGTTGGCTCCGCCAAAAGCCTAGCCGGCGGTACGCTGTTTCTCACGCCGCTCGTGGGTCCGGATCCGCAAGATCCACGCGTTTATGCTTTGGCGGAAGGTCCGATCACGTTGGATGCGCCGGACATGAGTACGACGGGGCGCGTTCACGCAGGTTGCCGCTTCGAGGCCGACTTCTTCAACCCATTCGTCAAAGACGGCCGGATCACTCTCGTCCTCGAGCCCGCCTACGCGGACTTTCAGGTCGCCCAGGAAACCGCCGAAATGATCAATAGCCAAATGAGTGTGCAAACCGGCGGCGTCCCAGTAGCCAAGGCGCTCAATCAGCTCAATATCGAGGTGCTTATTCCGCGACAATACGCTGAAGATTCTGTGCTGTTCGTTTCTCAGTTACTCGCCCTTCCATTGATGAATGTCCCGATCGGCCCACGCGTCGTGATCAATGAACGATCCGGTACCATTCTCATTGGCGGTGATGTCGAGATCGCGCCGGTTGTCGTTACTCACAAAAACATGGTGATTCAGGCGGGCGTCTCCCCGTCTCAATTCGTCGCCATGGATTCCCAACAAACTCAAAACCCCACGCTGAAATCCCTGGTTGACGCCTTGAACGCGCTGAACACGCCGCCCCAGGACATCATCACGATTATTAAGGGGCTGGAACGCGACGGCAAACTCCGCGCGCAATTGATCCTCCAATAATCGATATCAACCTTTAACCCATATCAACCCTTCCATAAAAAAGACGGGGGGAGACGCAGGCAAGAGACCAGCGTACCGGATCACCGCATGATGACTCCTATCAACACGACTCGCATTCCCCATCATCCCGTTCTTGGGCCATCCTCCGCCACAGCGCGATGGATGCCACCGGCAACCGACCATGTCGCCGATTTTCAGGCCCTTCTGGCAGCACAGACGAACACTATCCCTGCTCAGGTGGGCTCGGGCGATTCCAAGACCCCATCACCCCTGACGAACCATGATCGCGCAAGCTCCCCACAGGCAGCCCCGCCTTCAGAAGATGAGGCTGTTCGTGATGCGTTTCAATCCTTCGTGGGCCAGACGCTTTTCGGGATGATGATCAAGGAAATGCGAAAATCCGTGAATAAAACCGCGTATTTTCACGGCGGGATGGCCGAGGAGGTCTTTGAGCAGCAATTGGACACGGTAATCGCCGAGAAGCTGGCAGCCGCATCCGGTGATAGATTTGCGACCCCGATGTACGAATTGTTCCAACTGCGCCAGACAAGCCGATAATGGATTCCCTGAAAAAAGCCATTATATTCGATCATATACTCTGTACGGGAGCGAAACTCCCGGAGTAAGGCTGACCCTTGCTACCGCAACAGGCGTCCAGGAATAGACTGGCACACATTGGAAAACAATCGATGAGTGTTTTCTCTTACACCGTATAGAATTGCAATCCGTCACTTTATTGCATCGCAAGGACAGGATGCATGTCGAACCATTGGACTTTCACCCTGGCGTCATTGCTGAACGAGTTATCCGATCTGCAACGGCATTTATTGGACGTTTTGGAACGGAAACGCCAGGCGCTGGCCAACGCGGACATGGAAGGCCTCGCAAGAACGACGGAGGAGGAAGGCCGCATCGCGGAGCAGCTTCAAGCTTTCGCGGCGAAAAGGGAAGTGTTGCTCCAACAGGCACAGCAGGAAGGGTTCGCCTGTCGCAATTTGCGGGGCCTTGCGGTCGCCGTCGAGGGGACTCGATCTTCCCACAAAAGACAGTTTCAGGAGGCCGCTGACCGCTCCCGACTCATTCAAATCCAGGCATTGACGAACTGGATGCTCACACAGCGAGCGATGATACATCTTTCGCAACTGTTAGAGATTATCGCAACCGGCGGGCGTCTCAGGCCGACATATGATAAAGGCGAATCGCGTGTTCGCGTGGAAGCCTGCGGTGCCCTGGTAGATCAGGAGGTTTAGCGAGTATCGAGAAAGGAGCCGCGACCGGCTAGCGTGGTCGCCATCGTCTGTCCGTAGGGTCCACTATGTCGCTTTTCAGCTCAATCCGCATGGCCAACAACACCTTGCGAGCGGACCAGATCGCTCTCCAGGTGATCGGCCAAAATATTGCCAATGCGGAAACGCCGGGATATGTCCGCGAGGAGGTCATTCTCAAACCGGCGGCATCCTACAAGTTTGGTGGATTCACCCTCGGACTGGGCGTCGAGGTCTCGGCCATTGTCCAGAAGATCGACCAGTTTTTGGAGGAACGGCTTCGTGGTTCGGTCAGTGATCGGTCTTCGGCCGAGGTGCAGGAGCAAGCGTATCAACAGCTCGAGGGACTTATTCGCGAACTAAATGATACAGATCTCAGCAGTGATTTTACCCGTTTTTTCTCTGCCATCTCCGAAGTTCTCAATCAGCCCGAGAGTGCGGCCACTCGAAATCAAGTCGTATTACAAGCGCGCACTCTCACCCAGAATATTCGGCGGTTGTACGAACGCGTGAATACCGTGCGTGCGGATTTTGATAAGCGGGTAGAAAACGTCGCGGACCGAATCAATCGACTGACGTCGGAAATACAACAGCTCAACATTCGTATATCTGAGATGGAGGGAGGAAGTACCTCTCAGAGCGACGCGGTGGGACTGCGTGACCGAAGGCAACAATCGCTCGAAGAGCTAGCCAGTCTCATCGATATACGAGTCGAGGAACAACCCAGCAGCGGCGTGGCGGTCTATTCGGGCGGGCTGTTCTTGGTCTACGAGGGCACGCGACGCGAGGTCGAGGTAACGCACACCACGAACCGGGGGCTAGCCGTCTCCGAAGTGCATCTCGCGGAGACGGATTCCAGTCTGGAAACCACGGGCGGCGAGCTGCACGGTCTCGTCCAGGCCCGCGATGAAGTGCTCGGCGGGTTCGTCGATCGCCTCAACGAATTGGCCTCGGCCCTGATCTTCGAATTCAACAAGATTTACGCCAGTGGGCAAGGATTGGCGGGATATCAAGATTTGACCAGCGCATCGGCGGCCTTCGAGCGTGACGTACCTCTCGATGCCGCCGGGCTTCCCTTCACGCCCGTGAACGGCGCCTTCGATATCCTGCTCCGCAACACGAATAGCGGCGTTACCCAAACTCACACCATCCGTGTCAACCTGACCGGAGTCCAGGACGACGACACGACCTTGGAAGACCTGGTTGATCAAATCAACGCCATCGATGGTTTGGAGGCGACCATCTTGTCCACGGGCAAGGTCCGCATTCACGCCACGGCCACCGACACGGAGTTCGCTTTCGCCAACGATACCAGCGGCCTGCTGGCGGCGTTAGGACTGAATACCTTTTTCGTCGGGCAAAACGCGAGAGATATCGATCTGAACCCGGTCGTGGCCGCCGATCCCAAGACCTTCGCCTCCAGCCGCGCCGGGATTGGAGCGGACACCCAAAATGCAGTGAGTCTGGCGGCATTCCTGGATCAGCCGTTATCCCAATTCGGTGACGTCAGCCTGGCCGCCACGTACGACGCCATGATCGCCGAGGTAACGCAAGGCGCCGCCCTCACCAAGGCGGAGGCGGAGTCCGCCCGAACCTTCGAGAGTACGCTCCGCGGCGAAAAGTTGGCTATCAGCGGCGTGAACCTGGATGAGGAAGCCATCCGCATGATCATGTTTCAGCGACAGTTTCAAGCCTCGGCACGATTCATCAAGACTCTCACCGACCTGCTGGATATACTAGTGAACATTTGAGATCGCGCTCAGACGGCCATTCCAGCCAACATTCGTGAAGAATAGGATATTTATTTTGTCATACAACGTACAATCATCGAATGATTGGCCATCGGCGCGTACACAGACATAAAACAGTTAGCAGAGCGAAGATACACAAGGTCTAGCATGTTCAGAATATAATAGATATAGTTGGTCCAATAATTAAAAGATAAAGCAGAGCGGTGTACAAACACAGCTTCTAGGGAAAGACATGGGTGCCATCAGCGGTGTTCCGACGACGCGCGTCACGGATCAATTCATTCGCCAGAGGCTGATGCAACAAGTGCAGTACAGCCAGCGCGAGCTGTATCGGCTTCAGGTCCAGATGAGCACCGGCTATCAATACGAGTTTCCCAGCGAAGAGCCGATCGCCTCGCTGCGGGTCATCTCACTGCAACGGTTGCTCGAGCAGAAGGCCCAAGTCAAGGTCAACCTGGCGACCAGTAGCTCGTATCTCGATGCCTCCGACGCGGCCTTGAGCCGAGTGTCGGAAATTGTTGCAGATGCCCGGGGTACCGCCCTCGGTGTGTTGGGAACGACCAGCACGGCTGAACAGCGTGCGGCAGCGGCCCAGCAAATACGGCACGCCTTGCAGCAATTGGTGGATTCCGGAAATCAGAACTTCCGCGGACGATATCTCTTCACGGGGAGTGAAACAGAGGTCCGCCCCTTCTCTATGGTGGGCAACGGCCTGGTCCGTTACGAGGGCAATGAAAGTGTTCTCGAAAGCTATTCCGACGTAGACCTGCTCTTCGATACCAATATACCGGGGAGTCGTGTATTTGGGGCATTATCCTCGGAAATGCGCGGAACAATCGATCTGAACCCCGCATTGAAGTTCGATACTCCTTTGTCCGAATTGCACAACGGCGATGGAGTATCGCTAGGCAGCATCGCAATATCCGATGGCACGCAAACGGCGATCGTCGATCTCAGCAATGCCTATACCATCGGCGATGTGGCGTTGATGATCAAGCGGCAGGCGGGGACCGTACCGCTCCATGTGGAAGTTGGCCAACGAGGTCTACAGTTGAGCCTCGCCTCGACGACCGGAGACCTGTCCGTGCGAGAGGTGGGCGAGGGCGTGACGGCCCGGCAACTCGGAATCCTCACGCCGATCGGGGTAGGCACTGGCCCGATTGTCGGAGAAGATTTGGACCCGCGAGTCGTGCCCACCACCCGATTGGCCGATACACTGGGCACTTTCGCCCAGGCCACGATTCGATATCCCGGCACGGACAACGACTTTGTGGTGCAGGCGGTGCACCACGGTTCGGAGTGGAACGGGGTCCGAATCCGCCTGGAGGACGATTCCACAATTCACTGGGGTGATGAGGTCGCAACGTACCACGCCGCCACCAAAGAGATCGTTGTACGGATCGACGAGGGTCATACCCAGGCCGGGCACGTCGTGGACGCCATCAACCGAGCCAACGACCTCGGCGACATGCCGTTCCGCGCCTCTCTCGATCCGCTGGATCGCGATGTCTTTCCCGGCCAGGGGCTGGTAGAGCCTAATCTTCCTGGAGAGTGGGCGGGCGAGACTGCGGGGGGAAGCGAGCAAGACCTCGATCTGGAGTCCGGCATCCAGGTCGTCAATGGCGAAGAAACCTACACGATCTCATTTGCTGACGCCGTGACCGTGGAGGACTTGCTCAATCAGCTCAATCAATCGAATGCGGGTCTGCTGGCTCAAATAGCGGACAATGGAACCAGCATTGACGTCCGCTCGCGGATCAGCGGGAGCGATTTCGCGATTGGAGAGAACGGCGGCACGACCGCCGCACAATTGGGAATTCGCACATTTACCGAGGACGTGTTTCTCCGCGATTTGAACCACGGCCGCGGCGTGGATGACTACGAAAGCGAGGGTCAATCGGCATCGGCAATCTGGGATTCCTCGGGATTGAACAACGCCCTCAAGCTCACGGCGCGGGAGGCCGGGCCTGAATGGAACGGATATCGCCTCCGCTTCTACGACTCCGGCTTGCCGCCCGGATCTGAAACATTGACCTACGACGATATCAACAAGGAAATCGCCATCGGTATTGCACCGGGATACACCACGGCCCAACGGGTAGTCGAATTATTTGCCGCATCGCCCGGCGCACGCGATCATTTCTCGCTCGAACTGTATTCCGAAAACGAAGTACCGAATGACGGTTCCGGTCTGATTCAATTGGGCGAGGCGACCACATCTGGTGGCAGCTCCGGCGGAATCGATTTCCTCATTCAGCGTGCGGACGGCGTGACGCTGGAGATCGATGTTCACGGGGCCGAGACCATCCAAGATATACTCGATCGGATCAACAATCATCCCGACAACCCTCCGCGGGCACCCGGCGGGGCTCCTTGGCTGATTGCCCGGCTTTCGCAATATGGGAACGGCATCGAACTCGTAGATGACAGTATCGGCACCGGCACGCTCACCGTTTCTCGCGCCTTCATGAGCCGGGCGGCTATCGATCTGGGCTTGATACCCGAAGGCGCGGAATCGAGTACCGCCTCCAGCCCTGGCTCCATCGCCACGGCGACCGTGACATCGGCCGCACCCAATAACGATCTGATCTTTCGCACACGGCGTCCCACGTCGGAAGGAAACGGCTTTCAAGTCGTTTTCGAGGATGCCGGGGCAAACCCCGAAAGCTTCTCGTACGACACAGCCAACCGGATTTTACGGTTCAAAATCTGGCCCGGCGTTACCACAGCCAACCGGATTATTGAATTATTCGAGGGGCACGCTACGGCCGGAGAGACCTTCGAGGTCGTTCTCAATCCCAGCGATGGCAATGACGGAACAGGGTTCGTGGACTTGACCAATCCGACAGAACCGCCGACCTTGACCGGCGGGTCGCCTGCGCTTCTGACCGGCAGCGATGTCCATCCCATCGAGACCGAAGGCATCTTCACGGCGCTGATTCGTTTGGCGGCCGCCCTCGACCAGAATTACGTGCCGGAGGTCCAGCTCGCAGTGGACATGCTGGATCAGGCGGCCACGGAGATGAATTTCGTCCGTGCCGATCTAGGCACCAAGCAGCAGGCCCTGGATATCCTCAAGACCAGGCTGGAAGACGAGGACACCCAGCTACGACAGGTCCTCTCCACCGACTACGAAGTGGACCTGGTGGAAGTGGTCTCTGAGTTCACGGGCAGGCAAGCCGCCTTGCAGGCCGCACTCAAGGCCTCGGCGCAGATCTACCAGCTAAGCCTGCTCAATTATCTCTGATCCAATAGTGAATGAACGACGCGGTGCAGACACCAAGTCGGTCCCCGCTGACTTCAACGTGGCCCTGGCGGGGGAACATCCTTGTCCTCCTCCGAGCGATCTCATACGATTGGGTTTGACCTTAGCTCGTCCGAGGGCTTGGGCGACGAAGGAGACATACTTCGTACAGGTTTCGGATGGCTAGCGATTGGCACGAAACGATTCTCATTCAAAAGCAGCGACTCCGCCGCGAGCTGCGTGGGCGCCGGGCGTCTTTCGCCTTCCGTGATGCCGCCTCCCAGGCCATTGCGTCACGACTACTGGGCTTGCCTGAGGTGGTCCGATCTCGCGTAATCATGACCTATGTTAGCGTAGGCAGCGAGGTCGCGACGCGCGACCTTGTGCCCAAGCTGTTCCAACTGGAGAAGATCGTACTCGTGCCCTATTGCCTCGGCAGCGAGCTGCAACTGTTCCAACTTGAAGCGCTCGATGAACTGGAGCCAGGCACGTTGGGGATTCCCGAGCCTCCGCCCCGCTTGCGAAGTGCGCCGCAGCGGCAAGGGCAGCCCGAGACGATCGACGTCGCCCTGGTCCCGGGCCTGGCATTCGATCTTCAAGGAAATCGCCTCGGCCAAGGCAAGGGCTACTACGATCGCTTCTTGCGCACCATGCGGCCGGACGCCTTCAAGCTTGGCCTGGCCTTTGAGTGCCAACTCGTGCCGGCCGTGCCCCACACCCACCACGACACGCCGGTCGACGCCGTCCTCACCGAGAAGACGCTATATCGTTTTCGGTAATCGTTCACGGCTGAAATCATGCGGAGAGCACGGTGTTTTTACGAGCCGTGCGGCAAAAACGCTTTGTTCTCAGACGGCGATTGCCCAAGAGGACCACAAGACGTTGTGGTCGAGGCGGTGTGACACCCTGAATGTTCCGTGAATGGTTACCGTTTTTTTAGCCCTCAAGAGTCTTAGGCTCGCCGCTGGTCGCCCGTCACATTCTTTCACAACGGGCAGGGGGCGGCGAGCAATTTTTACGCGCCTGGCCGCTCCCGACGCCCTTTACGATCTACATTCCGCCTTCTGTTTCCAGCGTGTGGGCGGGACTGGCGTCGACTCGTTTCGCCGATCTTGCTGGCAGCAACTGAGGAGATCGGCTTTTGGGGGCTGTTTTGGCACGATCTTGGCGATCTTGCCTCCCCCAAATGGGTTGAATTCCTCGCTGAAGTGGCGGATGATCCACCGGCTTGAATTTTTCCGCTGCTCTGGCATAACGCTTGCGTAATACCACCTTCAGCGTCGACGCAGTTTTGGGTGGGGCTGGCCAATCACGGTTTTGGGGCTATCTAACGAGAAAAGGAGAGAGTGCGATGCGCTACCGAAGTTTTGCGTTAGGCGTTTGTGGGGTGCTGGTGAGCATTTTGGGAATCAGCCGAGCGAGCGTAGGACAGGAACCGCCGGCGGCAGAGCTGCAAGCCGCTCAGCCGTCTGCAACGGCCAATGATTGGTTGGCGCAGAGGGCTGAATGGCACGCGCTGATGTCGGAGTGGCTGGCGGAACGAGCCAAGCCGAACGCGGATTCCGCCCGTCTGGCCGAGCTTCAAGCTAAGTTACAGTCCTTGCGTGCCGCATCCGGCTCGGTGCCGACCTGGCAACCTGGGGTTTGCCCATGGGGCGGCCCGGGGCTTGGCATAGGCCCTGGCTGCTCGCGCCGAGGAGGCTACGGCCCGTCGTACAGCCGAGGCCAAGGCAGAGGGATGGGTTACGGTCCAGGTAATGGGATCGGCTACGGCCCAGCAGGCCGCGGTTTTGGCCCGCGTGCAACGTCCGGACCTCGCATGGGACGCCCCTGGTAACGGGCGTAGCGGCCGCATCCTAGAACGCCGTGGTATCCAGCCGAAGTTCGCCACACTTCGCAGAGACACGATCTTCCGCCTTGGACCGCATCGGATACCGCACGGCTACGCAAGCCACGTTTCCAGCACGATGTAACCGGCTGAGGGGTCGCGACGATGATTCGCTGCGACCCCTTTCATTTATTACTGGACTTTTGCAAACTGTTTGCTTTCCATCTGAGAGAGGGCGACAAACTGAAGCTGTGGGTAATTCAGATAAACGAGGAAGGCCGTTTTTGCAGCAAACAGTCCTCCCTCTTTAACCTCCGGAGTGTAGAGCGGAGCTTGTGAACCCAATTTGCAAAAGTCCAGTTATTACCGCAACAGATCGCGTTAGTTCTTACCGCGACAGCTCGTGCGGTCTCGGTGATGGCCTCGGCGCTGGTCGTGCAATGACATAGAGAGCCGACGGAACAGAGAAGAGAGAATGGAGAGCCGACCGACCGGCCCAGTCGCCAAGATCAGCGGGCCGTTTTCGTTTGGCATTCGGTTCGCCCCATGCCAAAATGAATGTCCAGACTGAAGAGAGAATGGGACTTAGCGAGAAGCCCAATGAACCGGATGGAGACCTCCACGAATCGGCCGCTCCTTTGGACCCTGCATGTGACGGCCGCGTTGCTTTGCGTGGTCATGGGAGCGGGATTTGCTTTGTGGCAATATCGGGAATTGGCGAAGGACCGGCAAGCATCCGAATTGGTCCTTCGTGGGCAGGCCGAGTCCGTCCTGCGAGCCATTTCCGGGAACCTCCGTTCGCACCGCCGTCTGGGAGCCTATTTCGATCAACAGATCGCCGTATTTCTGGAAGAACTTGTGGTCTCTCAAGACGTGTTGGGGGTTTCGATTTTCGATGATTCGGGGCGCGAGGTCATTCATGCGGGAAAGGCCGTGCCAGCATTGCCGTCGCAGCAAAGCGAAGGCTGGTCGAGTGACGGCTATGTTTCGCGGCGGGAGATCGAAGTCCCTCCCCTATCCTCGCCCGGCAGTGGCCCGCTGGGACGTGGACGCGGCTTCGGTCGCGGCGGTTGGGGACAGCCCGGCACCTCCCAAGAGAGCGTCTTTGTAAAGGGCGGCCGTTTCTCATGCGCCATCAAGCTGGATCGAAGCCGCTTTGACCTGCAAACCGCGCGCATGGCCCGCTTGCGGTGGGGCCTGATCGTCGCTGGAATTGGGCTGTGCGCCTCGCTTTGGGGAGGGTGGCTCCTGGCGGTTCGAATGGTAGTCCTCAGCCATCGAAAACGGCTGGCGGAGCTGCAAAGTCGCCACTGGGAAGAACTGAGCCTTGCCGCCGCCGGCCTGGCCCACGAAACCCGTAACCCCTTGGGATCGATTCGTGGCTGGGCTCAGCGGCTGGCGACATCCACCGAGGCAAGTGCATCGGTGGCGTCGCAGGCTCGAGTCATCATGGAGGAATGCGATCGCATCACCGCGAGAATCAATCAGTTTCTAAGCTTTGCCCGACCCTACAACATTCACGCCCAGGCCGTGGACGTGCCCACGATGTTCGCGGAACTGACGGCACTGCTGGGCGCCGACGCCGATGCGCGGGATCTTCGAGTAGAGGCAAGGGGGGAAGTGCCAGAAGTGGTCGGCGATCCGAACCTCTTGCGCCAGGCGCTGTTCAATCTCCTCCACAACGCCTTGCGTTATTCGCCGAAAGGCGGCACGATCGAATTGCAGGCGTATCAGGATTCGCCCCGTCGCACGGTCATCGAAGTGCGTGACCGAGGTCCGGGGGTTCCTGAAGCGGCGAGGGCCAAGCTCTTCACTCCGTACTACACGACGTCGGACGGCACGGGACTGGGGCTGGCCATCGTACGTCGCATTGCGGAAGTCCACGGATGGGGCGTGGAGTATCGTCCACGCGACGGTGGCGGGGCCGTCTTCCGCCTGCTGATCCCCGTTTCCAGGACGAAACCGCCCTCTTCCGTCGCCAGCTCCCACGAGAAAATCGCGCCATCAAGCGTCGAAAGAGCCGCGAAACGAGGCGAGTAATGCAAGCGATCACGGGTACGTCCAAATGCCACAAGACTGTGTTAGTGGTGGACGACGATCCGTCGCAACGGCGGCTTTTTGCCGATTCGGTGCGGCAGCTCGGCTTTTCCGTCCACGAGGCGGCGTCGGGTGAGGAGGCGATGGAGACCGTGGCTCGGTCTCCGGTACATCTGATTTTGCTAGATGTTCGCCTGCCCGGCATCTCAGGGCTGGAGGTCTTGCGGCGGGTGCGCGAAGTGCATTCCACTCTGCCCATACTCCTCATTACCGCCTACGGTGACGTGCGTGACGCGGTAGCCGCCTTGAAGGGCGGTGCGGTCGATTACCTGACCAAACCCGTCGACCTGGAGGAATTGAAGACCGCCATCCTGGATCAACTGGGCGAGCGTTACGATGCAGCTCGAACATCCGCAGAGCTTCCGCCGCTGCCGTCGGACGTCGTTTTTTCCGATCCCGCCTTTCGCCGCGTTTTGGAGACGGCGGCCTTGGTCGCACCGACCGATGCCCCCGTCTTGATCCTGGGACCCAGCGGTTCTGGAAAGGATGTCATCGCGCGCTTGATCCATCGCTGGAGCCAAAGGTCCGAAGGCCCGTTTGTGGCGGCCAATTGCGCGGGATTGCCCGAGACGCTGATCGAGAGCGAACTCTTCGGGCACGTCAAAGGGGCGTTTACCGGGGCACAGGTGGAGCGTAAGGGGTATTTCCGCGCGGCGAACGGGGGGACGCTGTTTTTGGATGAAATCGGGGAACTGCCGTCACATCTCCAAGCCAAGCTGCTCCGCGTGCTCGAGAACAGGGAAATCATGCCCCTTGGCAGCGATGTGCCCGTTCGCGTGGATTTTCGCCTGGTCGCCGCCACGAATCGCGATCTGATCGAGGCGGTGGCTGATGGGCGATTCCGCGAGGATTTGTTCTACCGGCTCAACGTATTTGAACTGAGCGTGCCGGCGCTGCGAGACAGACGGGAAGATATCCTGCCTCTGGCGCGACACTTTGCGGAGACGTTTGCGGGAAGGACTGTGCGTTTTTCCCCCCAGGCCGCGACCGCCTTGCTGGCCCACCCTTGGCCCGGCAATGTCCGAGAGCTGCGGAACGCCGTGCAACGGGCTTGCCTACTAGCACGCGGTGATGTGATCTTGCCCGAGCATCTCCCCCGGCCAATCAGCCAAACGCTTCAAGCGCAGGGCGATTCTCAAATGGGGCGTCTTGACCTGGTGGAACGGGCCGCAATCTTGGCCACGCTCGACGAGTGTGGCGGAAACCGGACGCTTGCCGCCCGAAAACTTGGCATCAGCCGGCGAACCTTGATCTATAAGCTCCGTGCCATTCAAGATGAAAGGGAGGCCAGCTCCGGCGGTTAATGCCCATTCGCCTTGGTCGGTGGGACAGGCATTCGGTGTGTACCCCCGAAGCGTCCGGACCTGGCCGAGATTCGTCGGAGCAAGCGGTTACGCGCGACGTCACAACCCGGCCGTGAGCCTCCCTAATCCTACAGCGCAAAGTCCGCCTGCGTGCGTACCGTGCCCAGGATATGTTGGGAGGCGCTATGCTCCATCACTCCAAGCTGTTGAGCCGAGCAGACAACCCTGCACTGTAGTAATCATCACGAACTGCCGTGCTGTCCCATCAGCCAACGGAATCCCCCGCTGCCTGCTCTCTTCTAGTGCCCCAAGCGAGGACTACGAAGGCCGCGACTCGCATGAGTCACATGTGCTCTGTTTTCGAATCCGCGCTTATAAGATCAGCTTTCTACTCCGCACTTAAGATCTAGTCCGCTCTTATAAGAATTGAGGGTGTCCGGGAATTTGACAGTCGTAACCTCTTGTTTTCAATGGTGTTCCGACATTTGGCCGCACGGTTTCGCGTATCTGTGCGGTTGAGGGTCTGAGTAATCTGCAGAATCTAATTCCCGGACACCCTCATAAGAATAGATTGAACTTTTGCAAACTGATCGCTCCCTCTGAGCAAGGATGAAAAATGGAGTGCTGGATAATTCAGGGAAACAAGTAAAGCTGTTTCCGTGGGAAACTGCCTTCGCCTACCGTCTCCCGAGGGAAGATGGAACTCTGGGAAGGCAATTTACAAAAGTCCAGAATCGAGTTCCCCTTCAGGCATTCGTTCAGTATAATTCAGCATACCAGAGTCGCTTTTACTTGTTTTCGGGTGGCCGTGACAAATCTCTCCGAGAGGGTGCGATGGTAGGAATGTTACGAATTTCGGAGGCGGCCTCGCTTGCACTGCACGCAATGGGCTTGATGGCCCAAACGCGTCGGCGTTGGTCGAATGAAGAGCTGGCAAGCCGATTGCGTGCGTCCACGCACCATTTGGCGAAAGTCATGCAGCGGCTCGTCAAGGCCCGGGTGGTTCGATCCGTGCGTGGTCCGCACGGTGGCTTCGAGCTGCTGAGGGCACCAGAGACCATTTCCTTGGCGCAGATTTACGAAGCGGTGGAAGGTCCGTTGCCGACACCGGACTGCCTCCTTGGAGAGCCTTTGTGCCGCGGCGGCGACTGCATGCTTGGGGACCTCATGCACTCTGTCCACAATCAAGTGCACGAGTATCTTTCCAAAACCACGCTAGCGCGGATGGCCTGTGGACTGCAACTGGTCTCGATGGAAGACCCCATCTCTATCGAGGGTGTTGGTGCGGCAAATCAGCCCTCGTAATTCCCTATCATTGTCCAGGTCTCCCAGGCATCGGCCCCTTCGGCCCACCAAGGCCGCCCGAAGGCATCCTCGGCAGCGACCCGCGCCAAAAGCGGATATCCGGCCTCCCTTTTCACTTTCGGGAACTTCAAGTTCCGTTGCAAGGAGTCCGGGAAAGCGTTTACGATTGATGACGCGGTGCGTCTCCTGAAGCGAGCCCGCGGCGGTAAACGAACGCACTTGCTCGCTAAACGAGCGGGTCGCTCAGCCCGGCCAGCGAGGGACTAGCCGTCGAACGATGGGCAATGTTCGTGTGTAGCCGCCATCATATCTTGCACGTCTCGCCCTTCCGTATCGAGCTTTAGCAGAAGATGAATCCCTTCGACCCAGTTCGACCGTTCGCCTATGCCCCGACGCCTCACTCCGTCCTCACCGACCCAAACGAGGCAAGGCTGATCCAACGCGCGATCGCGGCGGGCGGCCCTCCGATCGCGAACGTATTGATGGCCCAAGCCCTGGCCAATCCCTCCATCATCTCTCTCGCCGCCGGATTCGTGGAGCAGGAATCCCTACCGGTCGAGGAAGTCGAGCAGTGCCTCCACTTCCTGCTGTCGCAACGCGACGTGGCGTTGGCATCGCTTCAGTACGGCTCGACCATTGGCTTTCCCCCCCTACGTCAGGCCATTTTAGAGCGTTGGCTAGCGGCCGAAGGGATGTCGCAGCGGGATTTCGGAACATCACCAGAGCAGATCGTCATTACCGCTGGCAGTAACCAATTGCTGCATTTGGTTCTCGACTGCCTGCTCGATCCCGGCGACATTGTGCTGTGCGGATCGCCAACATACTACGTTTTCCTGGGCATCGTTCAAAACTTGCGTGGTCTGGCGATCGGCGTGGCCACAGACGCGGACGGCATCGTACCGGATGCCTTGGAGGAACGATTGGCCTGGCTTGCTGGGCGGGACGAACTGGATCGCGTAAAAGCGTTTTATATCACCTCGTATTGTGACAACCCAACCGGCATCACCCTCGCCGAATCCAGGCGCCCCCAGATCGTGGATATCGTTCGCCGCTGGTCTCGCCATCACAAAATCTACATCCTGGAAGATGCCGCCTATCGCGATCTACAGTGCGAAGGTACTGGCCCCCCTTCGTTGCGATCTTACGACGACGGAAACTGGGTCGTCCTTTTAGGCTCGTTCTCGAAGTCCTTCTCGCCGGGGATTCGCGTGGGGTGGGGACTTTTACCCAATGATCTGATGCAACCGGTCGCGGCGCTCAAAGGGAATCTCGACTTCGGCTCCCCGCAATTCAATCAAATGCTCATGTGGACGGCCTTGCAAAACGGAGCGTTCGATTCGCATTTGGCGGTGCTGCGCCGCCGTTATCGCGAGAAGATCGCCCTTACGGCCGCGGCAATCGAGGCTGAGCTTCGGCCGATCATCCCCATCGATTATGTCACGCCGGCAGGTGGCCTTTACCTCTGGGTGCGATTGCCGCAAGATTGCGATACTGGGATAGACGGGAAATTGTTTCAGGCAAGCGTGCGGGAAGGCGTCCTCTTCCTTCCGGGCGAGTATTGTTTTCCCAGCGGCGAAAATAACGTTCCAAGGAATTATCTCCGCCTCAGTCACGCCATGCCGTCCGCGGAGGGGCTGAGGCAGGGAATCGCGGCGCTCGCGCGTGCAGTCCGACACCTGGGAGCAGCCGCGGGGCACTAACCGAAACAGATGCAATCGCGCAGATTCGGCTGTCCTCAAGAGGGTAGCAAGGTCTGAGACGAATCGGCTCGTAACCGTTCACGGGTGGAATCATGCGGAAGACGTGGCGTTTTCACGAACCGTGTGGCAAAAACGCTCACCCCGTAGCTGCCGATTGCTCAAGGGGACTACAAGATGGTGCCTTCAAGATTTTGGCGTCAAGACGGCGTGACACCCTAAATGTTCCGTAAACAGCTACTCGGCGTCTAAGTTTGCCCCGATGAAAATTATCGACCGATACATTTTTTTGCACTTTCTTCAATCGTTCGTGCTGGCTTATCTGAGCCTCACGTTCGTGTTCGTCGTATTCGATTTCTTTACAAATATGGACGAATTTTCGCGGGCGGCATCGGGCGCCGGTGGAGTCCTGCGGTTGGCAATCTCCTTTTACGGCCCGCACTCTCTGGCATTTCTCGAACGCATCTTGGGGTTGTTGATTCTCAGCTCAGCGTTGTTCACCGTAGCATGGCTTCAACGACACAACGAGATGACAGCACTGTTGGCGGCGGGAGTCTCGCGATTGCGCGCGGTCAGCCCCATCCTCATCGGGGCCCTATTGGCAATCCTTTTCGGGGTGGCGCTGCGGGAAATAATTTTGCCGCCTCTTCGCGACGCGCTGGCACGAACCAGCAAGGATCCTTTCGGCGACAATGGCAGGCCGATCCAACCGCGATACGACAACCAAACGCAGATTCTCTTCCGGGGAAAGGCCGCTTTTCGCAAGGCTTGGCGGATTTCCGAACCTAATTTGCTGCTTCCGCCAGAACTGGATGCCTACGGTGGGCAGTTGCAAGCGGAAAATGCGTACTACCTGCCTCCGGCGGCCGATCGCCCAGGCGGATTCTTGCTGGACAAGGTCCGTCGTCCGGCCGATATCGCCGAGAAACCCTCATTGCGACTGCGCGGCCGGGCCGTCCTGATCACCCCGCACGATGCCCCCTGGCTGCGCCGCGATCAGTGCTTCGTAGTTACGGACTTGGACTACGATCAGCTTGCCGGAGATCGTGTTTGGCTGGAATACTCCTCTACGGCAACTCTGATTCGGGGATTGCACAATCCGAGCTTGGACCTGGGGCCCGACGTTCGCGTCCGCATCCACAGCCGCTTCGTACAGCCCTTCCGAGATGTTACCTTGCTCTTTCTCGGCCTTCCCTTGCTTTTGCGGCGTGAGCAACGGAACGTATTTCTGGCTTTGGGGCTGGGCCTGGTGATCGTCGTGATCTTTACGAGCGTGGTCTTGACCTGGGAGTATCTTGGAGCCAACGAGACGGTCAGCCCGGCCTTGGCAGCTTGGGGTCCCCTCTTCCTTTTCGTTCCCTTCGCAGTAGCCTGGCTCGATTGGATTCATCAATAGCTCCGCACTGCTCCACTCGTTTCCCGACAGGCCCCGCCAATCGGGAAGCCCCTAACTATCGGAAGGCCCCAACGATCGGAAACGCCCAGCCATCGGCGCCTTCCGGCCCGTCGCGAGGGAAAGCACCCAGGCACTTCGCCAAGAGGCCTCGTAGCTTTATACTTGGAAGATGGGTAATCGTTCACGGCTGAGCTACAACAGAAAAGATTTGCGAAACAACAGGGGTTAGAGGTTCCAGAGGTTCCTTGAGTGAGGAACGGGATGTCACTTCGACGAGCGCCAACAATGCCATTTCGACGAGCGCTAGCGAGGAGAAATCTTAAGCCCCTGTCCAAAAGATCTCTCGCGTCGCGAGATTTCTCGCTTCGCTCGAAATGACAAGAGGATGAGCCGTTTCGCAGTGACGAGAACCCCTGTGAACGACTACGAAGCCGGAATGTTCGGGAGCTGGAATGTTCGAACTTTTTGCGCGCATGATAACCGCTGCAGAGCGCGCCGTTTGAAAGAAGAGTTGGAGAGCGCCGCGGCGTCCGGCACGGTCGCCCGTCACCGCTCAACGCGTTGCAGCAACAGGCGAATCCGAGGAAATTGTCATGTCGAATGATCAACCACGCGCCGACCGTTGGCAGGAACTAGTAGCCCTGCTGGGACTCTCTCCGCCGGAAGAAAAGACCGCCCCTTCCGATGCATCCTCCCAGGCCGCGACTGGAAATGCTGAGGCAATCGCGGCGTCCCCCAATGAGGCAGCGTCCCAAGACCAGCGGCAGGCCGCTGGCACGGCGCCCCCGCCTCCGCCCATGCCGCCTCTCGAAGAGAACCGCGTCGTCGGAATCCCCATTCGCACGGACTGGAAACGGAATCGTGAATCCCGCAGTTGGGATATGGTTGCCGGGTCCCTGGGTCTCGCCCCGACGCAAGAGCCAGCCCCGCAATCGGCCGAGCGCCAGTCGGCTTCCAACCAGGCAGCCACGGTTGGTGACGAAGGCGTCGGCAAAGAGCCTGCGGTGTCCGCTAAGAAACCGCATCACGCTGATAAGAAAGCGCATCAGCCTGAAAGGAGCCCGCGATGCGACCGTCCCAGAGAGGCCTTTGAAGGAATCAACCCGATTTGCCGTACCATCGAGCCACCCACTCTCCCAGAGGCGGAAATGGTTGCCGTCGCGCTGTCGGACACGGACGCGGCGGTGGTAGAAGAAAAGGTCGTTTCCGCCCCCCCGGACTACGCGGAAGGACTGGAGGTAGAGCAGGCTGTGGTGGCACCGCCGGGACTCCCCGCATCGCTTTTTCAGCCTGACTTAGGCCCCTTGGAGGAAGCGGTGGGCGAGTTTGCGGATGAATCGGTCACCATAGCCGCCGACACCGTGAACGCCGCTACCAGACCGCAAGAGTCGCCATCCCGACGCAAACGGCGGCGACGGCGTCGCAAAACGGCCATTGCCGTCACCCCCGAGCCTTTCGAAGCTGAGCTGCCGGCAATCGTGGCCCAAGCCGCCGCGGAAGGCGGTGCCATCGATACAGACGACTCGGAGGCCCTATCCGCCGTTGGGCAAAGCCCTGCCGTTGGCGAGGCATCGCAGACCGACGCGCCGCCGGGCAGGCGCCAGCGTGAGCGGCAGCGGCGTCCCCACGAGTCCCAATCTCCCGCCGCGTCCGAATCCACCCCCCCGGAGGAAGAGGGTTCATCTCGTGGCGAGGAGGGAAAATCGCCTCACAAGGCTGTACCGACCTGGGCGGAAACCGTGGGATTCGTCATTCAGAAGAATATGGAGAACAGACGTCACCGGGGTAACTCGGGACGAGGACGGGATCGCTCCTAGGAGGGGTGGCCCAGAGATCTTGGCAGCTTGAGGCTGTGCAACGGCGCCGTCCCAACGGCCGATCATGAATACCCCCCGGATCGGCTAGTGTCCAACGAGATACGATCGTGACGGCCAAGGAGATGCAATCGTGAGAAGTCTACTTCGGCTGCCCAAAGCTTTGTGCCTTGGTTTGGTTGTATGTTTGACTCATTTGGGGACCAGCCTCGCCGATGCGACATCGAGCAAGCTCAACCTGATCTTCATCCTGGCCGACGACCTGGGGTGGAGCGACACCACCCTATATGGGACCACGAAGCTATACGAAACCCCCAATCTCGAACGCCTAGCGGCACGGGGTATGACTTTCAATCGGGCGTACGCCGCTAGCCCCTTATGCTCGCCGACTCGCGCAAGCATTCTTACTGGGATGAATCCGGCGAGGATTGGAATTACGGCGCCGAATTGCCACTTGCCGCAGGTCGTGTTGAAACCGAAGGCTCACGATAGCGTTGCCCCTACCGAGAGAGCCACGGTCGTGGAAAGTGCGACCCGGCTCGATACTCGCTACGTGACACTAGCGGAACGGCTGGCAGCGGCGGGGTACGCCACGGCCCACTTCGGCAAATGGCATCTGGGCAAGGAACCGTACTCGCCCCTAGAACAAGGGTTTGACCTGGACATTCCGCATTGGCCCGGGCCGGGGCCAGCCGGAAGTTACGTGGCTCCCTGGAAGTTCCCAGCGTTTCGCGAAAGGTGTCCCGGCGAGCACATTGAAGATCGGATGGCCGACGAGGTCGTCGCCTGGATCGAGTCGCACAAGGATCAGCCCTTTTTCGTCAATTACTGGCAATTCAGCGTCCATACCCCGTTCGACGCCAAGCGCGAGCTGATCGAAAAGTACCGTCCTCGGATCGATCCTCAAAGCCCGCAGCGATCCCCCACGTACGCGGCGATGGTTCAAAGTTTGGACGAAAACGTCGGCAAGGTCCAGAAGGCCGTGGATCGGCTCGGTCTCGCCAGCAAAACAGCGATTATCTTCTTTTCGGACAACGGCGGGAACATGTATAACCAACTGGATGGCACGACCCCTACCAGTAATGCGCCGTTGCGGGGCGGGAAGGGCACCGTTTACGAAGGCGGTGTGCACGTGCCCGCCGTAGTGGTATGGCCTGGCGTCACCGCCCCCCATTCGCGATCCGATACCATCATCCAAAGCACGGACTTTTACCCCACAATTTTGAATCTCTTGGGTTTGCCACCGACGGAAAATCAGCCCGTGGACGGCAAGGACATCACGCCCGCGCTGAAAGGTGAACCCTTTGATCGCGGCCCCATCTTCACGTACTTTCCTCACAATCCCAACGTGCCGGACCGCCTTCCGCCCTCCGTAACAGTGCACCGTGGCGACTGGAAGCTGATCCGAATCTTCTTTGACGCTGGCAACGGCAAGCACCGCTATGCGCTGTACAATCTTCGAGAGGACGTCGGCGAGACCCATAATTTGGCCGGCCAGCACCCCGAATTGGTTCGAGAACTGGACGCCCTGATCACGACCTTTCTAACGGACGTGCAAGCAGTTCTGCCCATGCCGAATCCTCGTTATAAGGCTCCATAGCCGCGGTAACACTCGCCGCCGCATCTCGCGGATGTATCGACGACCGACCGCGGCGAGGCTGCGGATTTGGCAGCTTATTTCGCTTTATTTCGCTGCGACATCAAGGGCCAATGCTTACGATGCCCTGGCCCCAAAGCCTCGAACGGGCTGTGGCGGCGTGAGACGATCGCCAAAGAGTCCTGCCGCGATGAAGCTCCATTGCCGATGGGGCGACATCCGTCACGGAACGGTTAGCCAGCGGCGTACTGGGGCGGGTTGGCGAGATTGCGTCCCTTGGCAAAACTGGGGCCGACATCTTGCCCGACTCTTTTCTTTCCCTATACCATGCAAGTGCATCATGCCCCGGTCCTCCAAGCGGCACACGATACAACGGGCTTCGTTGTGCATTACCGGTGGCAATCAGGCCGCTCGTCGGTTCGTGGGTCCAGCGGCTCGCGGGGTGCAATTTCGACCGCGGGTTCACGGGGCAACCGAGCGAGCCGCAGAGGTAAGACAGGAGCTTGCGATGGTGCGGTTTTTCAAATCCCCGCCTTGCGCGATCACGACGGTCGCGGTACTGATAGTACTGATATCGATTCTGGGTACGAATGTCATGGCAGAGAACTCATCCATGCGCCCACCATTTCCTATCCGCAGGCCGGTTCCATCCCTTCCCGAGAACTTGACTTGGCTGAACAGCGGCGGCCCGATTTCCTGGCCCCAGCTTCGCGGCAAGTTCGTGCTTCTCGACTTTTGGACCTATTGCTGCATCAACTGCATGCATGTTCTCCCGGAGCTGAAAAAACTGGAGCACAAATATCCCCTCGAACTCATTGTTATCGGAATCCATTCCGCAAAGTTTGCCACCGAGCGTGAGGCACAAAACATTACGGAGGCCATTTTACGCTACGGCATCGAACACCCGGTCGTCGTGGACAGCGATATGCGAGTCTGGCAGACCTTCGGCGTCAACGCCTGGCCCACCCTGGTTCTCATCGACCCACAGGGATACGCGGTGTGGGCAACCAGCGGCGAGACGACTTTTGAAGCCCTGGACGAGCTGATTTCAAGGGGCCTGCCATTTTATGAGCAGCAAAACCTCATCGACCGCACCCCCGTGCGATTCGACACGCTGGCCCGCCGCACGCCCCGCACGCCCTTGCGGTTTCCCGGGAAGGTTGCCGTGGATGAGGCATCCGGACGGCTGTTCATCGCCGACAGCAGCCACCACCGCATCGTCGTTACGACCTGGGACGGCGAACTGCTGGCGGTGATCGGCACGGGTCAGCAAGGCTTCAAGGACGGAAGTTTCACAGAGGCCGAGTTTTCTCAGCCCCAAGGGATGGCCATTAGGGGAGACGAGGTTCTCGTTGCCGATACCGAGAACCATGCGATCCGGCGTATCGACCTGACCGCCAAGAGTGTGACCACCATCGCCGGAACCGGCCGGCAGTTGCGGCGTGCCCCCACGATGGACCCCAAGCCAGCCAGAAACGCCGATCTGAGCAGCCCGTGGGACTTGCTCCTCGCTGAGGACTTCCTGTACATCGCCATGGCCGGTTGCCATCAAATTTGGCGAATGAACTTGAAGGACGGCCGCATCGGGGTTTACGCGGGTAATGCTGCGGAAGATATCGTGGATGGAGAACGATTACCGCCCGCCCCTTATCGAATGTGCTTCGCATCGTTCGCCCAACCCAGCGGACTGGCATCCGACGGCCGAAGCTTGTTCGTTGCCGATAGCGAGGGCAGTTCCATCCGCAGCGTTGGATTGGAAAACAACGGCGAAGTGGAAACCATCGTGGGGACGGCAAAACTCCCCTATGCCCGGCTATTCACTTTCGGTGATCGCGACGGCCCACGCGATCAGGCGTTGCTGCAACACCCCTTGGGAGTGGCCTATCTCGACGAATTTCTGTATGTGGCCGATACCTACAACAACAAAATCAAGCGCATCAACCCGGCCACTGGAGAGACGGTGACGTTGGCAGACGATGACACATCCGGAGAATCCGATCAGCCACCGCGATTCAATGAACCAGGCGGCATCGCTGCGGCAAAAGGGCGACTGTTCGTAGCAGATACGAATAACCATGCCATCCGCGTCATCGAGCTTAGCGACCAGCCGACAATCAAAACGTTGACGATTCGGGGCTTGACCCCGCCAGAAACCCCAAAGCCGCAAGACGACGCGGCCTGGGACGCCGTAGCCTTGCGTCAACAACCGGTACAGCGTTTGTCGCCCGGCGATATTACCATCGAATTGACGCCACCATTGCCACCAGGGATGAAGCTGAACCCGGGCTTCTCTCCCGAGATTCAGGCGATTGTGAGCCGGGAAGGCTCTCCGGCGGGAGCAGACTCTGCGGTCATCCGGTCATTTCGGGTCCAGGATACCTCGCTGCCGTTGCGGTTGACCTTGCCAGCGCAAGATGTCCAAAATGCCCGGCGTATCGAGATTCGCTGTACTTATTTCTACTGCGAGACGGAGGGCAGTGGGCTGTGTCGCATGGGGACGGCTCGATGGTTCTTCCCCGTGGAGATCGCGCCGGACGGCCTGGGCCGAATCCAGCTTTCGAGCGAAGAACCGTTCCGCTGAGATGGCCCCCTTGTGATCCAAGATGTGCCGCACCGAGGACGCTGAATCGCAATGTTGAATTCCAATAGCTCGCGGAAAACGTGCAGAAACACATCTCGCCGCCTACGTCGCGAGTCACGGGTCAACGTGATTTGGAGAACATTGCCCTCACCGCCGCGCTAAGCAGAAACCAGGCGTCGGCCGCATAACGCGGCAGCAAGCGTTTCGGTTCCGTTACGAGACGGAAGGCCCATTCCAAACCCAATCGCTGCCAGGCCAAAGGCGCGCGGCGAAGCTCGCCCGCGATGAAGTCCAAGGACGCCCCGATCTGCACGGCCACGCCATCGCCCCAACGGCCAAGATTTCGGGCCAACCACAATTCCCCTTTGGGTTGACCGAACGCGGCAAAGACCAGTTTGGCCCCGCTACGCGCGACCGATTCTAGTAAACGTTGCTCCTCTTCCTGGGACAGACGATCGAGATGCGGGGCGGCCGTGCCGCTGATGACAAGTCCCGGAAAACGATCGCGCAGAATGCTTGCCGCACGCTCCGCGACACCAGGCCGTCCCCCGAGGAGGAAAATACCGAATCCGCGCCGGGACGCCATCTCCGCCAAGGCCCAAACCAGGTCCGCCCCGGTGACTCGCTCCGGCAAGGGCGTCCCTACCCAGCGTGACCACCAGACCAGCGGCATACCGTCTGCGACCAGAAAGGCCGCCCGCCGATTGACTTCCGACAGTTCGGGCCGCTGACGACACAATCTCGCGTAGTGCAGGTTGGCCGTGATGAAGTAACTTAGCTTGCCGACCCGAATGAGCCTCTCGACTACGGCGATCGTTTCCTTGAATCCCAGTGCGGCAATCGGGAGTCCCAGAATGGGCACGCAGGAAATGGCGGGCACGGCCTCGATCGGACTATCCGCGCTCTCACGGCCAGGATTTTCGGTTGGGCTGGTGCGATCCGCGCCTTCGGGACGCGCCGCGGGGACCGCATCCCCCAGGGCCACTTGCGTGCTACACTCCGCAGGTCGCACAACAATCGCCTCTGTGGCAAAGGAGCCATCGGGAACTTGATAGGACGGGTTCAAGGGAAACCTCTTCGTTGACAACAAAACGTCCACGCAACTATTTGCTACCGCCACCCTTCTTCGCCCTGCGAAGCGACCAGCAAAACTTGCTATGTCAAACAGAGGGGAGGACGGCGCTCGGCCCCAAAAGGGCTGACCTGCGAAGTGACCGGCAAAACTTCCTGTGTAAAACGGGGCGGGCAGCCTTTCACAGGGATTCTCGTCCCAACAAAACCGCTCGCCCGCCTGTCATTTCGAGCGAAGCGAGAAATCTTGCGAAGTGCGGAAGCTTCTCGTTAGGGGTTAGGATTTCTCCTCGCTGGCGCTCGTCGAAATGACATTGATGGCACTCCATCGAAATGACATTGTTGACGGTCGTCGAAATGACATTCCGTGCCACACTCAAGAATGCTCTGGAACCTCGTAACAACCCTCGGGAACCCTTGAACACCCCTTGTTGTTCCACAAATGTCTTCCGTTATCGCTCAGCCGTGAGCGGTTACCGCAGCGGCAAACCAGCGGCGGCCGACTGTTGCGTCAGGGCCAGGAAGTGCGACCGCTGCTGAACTATCCAAGTATGGCTCACACGAAGACGAGAAGTCTTGGGATAAAAACGCATGCCATCGTTCCGCGGCGCATGTCAGAGTTCGTGACATGCGGGAAGCGAGGCTTGTAGCGTTTATCTTGGGAGAAGACGCGGCGCCATGCTATCACTACAGGGCAAGGTCGTTCGCTCGGTGCAACATCTTGCGTGATGGCAGAAGGCGCCTCGCAACCTATTATTGCTGGGCACATCCTGCAAACCGGCGAACGTTGCCCTGGAGCACTATTTCGAAACGGTGATCTACACGAGCTTGTTTCGGACCGCCCAAACGGCAGCCTGGGTGCGGTCCGCCACGCCAATCTTTCTTAAGATGTGCTGTACATGCTCTTTCACCGTTTCGTAACTGATGTGGAGTTGATTGGCGATCTCCTTGTTCGTCAGCCCCAAGGCGAGTTGCTTCAATACCTCGCTCTCGCGATGCGTCAGCGGCACATCTACGTCGGCACCGAACCGTGGTGTGGCCAAGGCCCCCGTGACTCGCCGGAGTTCCTCTCGCGTCCACACCGTCTCACCGTTGGCAGCCGCACGGATCGCCGCCAGGAGCTGATCCCGCGTGCAGTTCTTCAGCAAGTAACCGTTGGCTCCCAATGCCACGGCCCGAGCCACGTACGTGGGATTGTCGAACGTGGAGAGCATCAAAATCGGCAGATGCGGCCTCTCTAGCCGAATCCGCCCCAGGGCATACAACCCATCCCCCTCCGGCATCCGAACGTCTAGCAGAACCACATCCACGTCGTTCTCCAAGGCATAGCGGATGGCAGCCTCTCCCGTTTCGACATCGCCAACGATGTCGATCTCCGTTTCCGCTACCATGGCTTTGAGACCGATGCGGACCATTCCGTGATCGTCCGCCATCAACACGCGAATCCTGCGTCCACCCTGAGGGGCCAAATGTTGCGACATACTTTTCTTCCCGTAGAAAGCTTCGTGTTCACATGGCAAAAACCACCCGAATCGGTGGCATAATGCTCCCAGAGGATCACCCCTCTGTGCTAATACGCGCGTACCACCCAATATTCTACCACTCGAAGGCGCCCCGTAAATGGCCGCGAGAGATCACCCTGCCCACCGACCACAGCCCCCCTCGGAGGTCGGGGCATGGTAAGAAACATGGGTAAGAGACAAACTGACCAGTGGAACAGGTGGCGAAAGCGAAGACCACCTGCGGCCGGGTCAAATGCGGATTCCGGGTGCCGGGCGATTCAAGCGTGCCTTGCCGTGCCTTCCGCCATCCCACGCCGACGTGACCGTGCGATGACAAACGCCAGTGGGAGTGCGGCTACCACCGCTAGGAGAAAGCCCCCCGCGACCAGCGTTGTACGATCGGCATAGCGAACGCAATAGAACGCCAGTTTGAGATATTCGCTGATGACGAAAAAGAAGCCGTCCGGGTACAGCCACCATCGTTGCGGATCAAAGCTGTCGCCGACCGCCGAGACGAACCTGGCCCGCTTGGCATCGGGGCCTAACACGCGACGCACGCTCCAGGCAGTCCGCCGCGTGTGCAGGGCATCGGTCACCACGAGCACGGTGGCTCGCGGATGATCGCGGAGAAAATCTCGCAAGGATACGATTTCATCGAACGTCGAGGCGTGGTTCCCGGGCAGCAGAATGATGGACTCCTCCGGCACTCCCAACATCAGCAGAATCTTTCGCGTGAGATCGTGCTCGGCAGGCAGTATCGCCTCGTTCGGCCCCTCCAAGAGCGGAAGTTCGGAAATCAGGATGTGGTTAACCCACCCGTGGTGGAGCAGGCTAGCTGCGGCGAATGGCCGGGTCTCTACACCACCACCCAAGATCATGGCGTAGTCCGCACGCCGTGGTGGCTCCCCTACATCCAAAAACTGTGCGATAGCCCGAAGCGTCTGCGGTCGCGCCAAAATGAACAGCACCAGTACCGTGAGCAGCGCAGCTAGCCCATACAGCCAGATTTTCCGTCCCACTGTGCTCAAGGGGCACCTCCGACCCTGGGCGGAAAGCGATCCAGCAGTTCCCGGACGGTGAATTCTGGGGGATCGGGCGGACGCGGAACCACCAGGCCATGCGTTCCGAACAGATAACCGCTCATGATCGCTTTGACGCCGGTCCGACTTCGCCACCAGTACCGCACGTCGAATCGGCGATCGGGGACCTCGAACACCGCGACTCGCTCGCGGATATCGGGTGCCATCGCCCGATCAAAAACGCGTTCGGCGGCTGCACCCGCAAAGGTCTCGCTCAAGAAAAGTACCCGGTCGCCACGGTGCTTCTTCAGGTATTCTTGGAGCCACTCCGCCGCGTCCCAAAGCTGGCCACGGCGGTATGGCGCCCCGATCACGTTCTCGGGCGGGATCCCTTTTCGAGCGACAGCCTGCCGGACGACTTCGTCCATGCATGGCAGCGCCCCCAGTGCCACCACGCGGCTCGGGCGTCCCACGGTGAACAAGATTTTGGCCCCGTGGCGATGCTGAAGCTCTACTAAGATGTTCAGCGTATCCTGTCCGGGGAGAGAATGGCCGTCACCGCTGTGAAGCCAGATCAGGGTTGGCGAGAAACCCTTGGGCAGCGACCGGGCGCGAAGCGGAGCCGCCGCCCACCTTAACCAATATACGTGTGTTGCGATGGCGAGGATCGCGACCAAAACCAATAGCGCGATCTTCGCTCGGGAGTGAAACACACGAACGGGGGACCTCGCCATTGCGACTGGCGAGGGAGTGACGCCGGGTGTGTCCGTGCTCTCGGGGCACTCGTCTCCCGTCATCCGCAGTCACCTCCCCACGAGACGAGGATTCCCCTATCCTGCACCTACACCGTAACGCACCATGGGCGATGCCGCTTTACCGTCACGGGCAAGGGCAGGGGCAACAGCAACACGGGTCGCCGGGGGGACAAGACGAGGGATCGCAGGTCCCGCAGACATTGATCGCTTGAACCGCATTCGCCAAGTCATTCAACTCGCTCAACAGCGCGTTGCGTACCGCCGCTAGCCCCCCAATGATCCCAATCACTACGATGGAAATCAAGAGGATCCACTCGAAGCTCAACATCCCGCGACGTACGTGCCGTCGCGACTTCCGAAAAGAAGTCGGCTGCATATCAATCTTTCTCCGTGTTGCACCGAACCACGTCCTGAAAACTGGCGATCTTTCTCGATGTGCATCCCACGGCATCAGGCTGCCGGGAGGAATGCGGCGTTCCCGTTGGGGACAGGGCCTATTACGAGTTACGCAAGCCCCCAGCCTTGCGGACGCCGCACGCACTCGGGCACCACCTCCAAGAGTGCAGCTCGCGTGCCAAACCTGGAAACAAAAGCTGGCAGAGCGTCCCCACCCGCTTCGAAAGCGTTATATTCGGTACAATTCGCATCACCTTCCCACAAATTGCCCCGCGGGGTGTTTTGCCCAATCAACACCCGTGGAGGCGATGTTGCCGCATTGCAACACGCTACCGGCCGATTCGCGTCGATCGGAGGCACCCGATTTGCGGTGATCGCAGGCACGCGGCATCGGCGGGTGCCGAGAGAGGAACATAGATGGAAGGGGCCGCCGCGCCGCAGCCACGGCGATGCGTCGCGTCCGTCGCCGCTTACGACGCCTCCGCGACATTAGCGCATGGCAAGAGCTACCGCGCCGCGGGCACGGCGATGCAGTCGATGACAACGCTACGACCGGCCCGGCCCACTCCCGCCACCTTGGCCTTGGAAGCAGCGGGCGGGCGGCTCGGGTCGAGGTATTCACGGCGCAAGACGTCGATCGCCTTGGCGGCATCATCGTCCGAAACGAAATAATGGGCCTTGGCCCCGTGCCGCAAATCGCTGCCCACATCACCCAACGCCTCTACCAGTTGGTTAAAAGCATCGCGGGTCTGGGCGGCGCCGTCTCCATCCTTGCGAGCGACGAAGCCGGCCGTGAAAATCACGGTCGAGCTGGCCAATACCGCCGCGCGACTGAAATTCGGCGACGGCTTTACGCCGGGAGGATTGTAAAGCTGAAGCGAACCCGCGACTTCCGCTTTATCTTTCGCCGTGGCGGAACGGCAGGCGATCATTTCGATTTCCACGGGCGCTGACGCAATCCAATTCACGAAGCTGACAGGCGGTACGGGCTGGCCTGCAAAGGCCGCCCGAATCGCTTCCAGTACCACCGGCGCATCTTCCATTTTCGCCAAGAAGACCCTGATTTGAGCAACGTCCTGCGGCTGGCAATCCAGCTCAGAAGCCAGCGCGAGTTGCCACTTCAATGAGGCCTGTGCCGCCTCCGCGATCTCGCCCTTTTCCGGTCGGCCCGACAGAAACACCAGTCGTTCGGACGGTGCCACGCTGTAATCCGCAGGCGCGAGTGGGCCGCCCCCGGCCGACGCGGATTTACGAACCCCTTCGGATCCCTCGCCGTCAACGGCCGCGACAACATCGATGGCCAACTTCTCAGACGCCTCGGACAGGGGCGTTTCCACAGCGGTAACCACGGGAGCACTTCCAGGCGGCAGCAGCTCGGGCAATCGGTTGACGAAGGTCGCGACTTCGTCCGCTGGCGAGCCATAGGCATTGATTCGCACTACGTTGCTCAGATTGGAGCCGCCCTCTTCCAAGATCTTGGACAGCCTCTCAATCAGCCCGTCGATCGAATGGTTCCCGTCCGCTCCCATCGCCAACTGGCGCGTGAAAAGCAGCGGCATTTGATGGACCACGACCACAGCCGACGTTGCAGGATGCCAGCCTTGCCCCAAACGGTGAATCCCGCGACTCCACTCCTTCAAGCCTTGGGCTGAGGTTGCCTCGTTCGTGGCAGGCTGTGCCGACGTGCCACTCGTCGAAGGTGTGCCGCCAGCTAAAGGCGTACCACCAGTTGAAGGCGTGCCGCCAACCGAAGGTGCGCCGCCAGATGAAGCGGCCTGTTCGCCGTTCGGCACCGGTGAATGGGGACATCCGACGAGGAGGGGAAGAAGTAACAATCCCAGAGCGAAGGCCCGACGTATCTCTACTTTCATTCCTAGATCGCCTTTTCTCGGATTTCCAAACCACCACGGAACAAAGGTGCTTTTGGCCCCAAGCCCTTCCGCTGGATCGTCCGTCACACCGTCTCGGGTAACTCGTACCCTTTTCGCTTTGGACAATCGAGCAAGGAATTGGCCTCTGCATCGTCGGGAAAGGTCTCGTTTTGGGGGTCCCATTTGAGCCGTCGCCCCAGCCACCGGGCGATATTCCCCAAATGGCAGAGGGTGGCCACGCGGTGGCCGTTTTCCACCTTCATGATGGGATCTTTGCGTGATTTCACGCACTCGTAAAAATTGTGCATGTGGTTGTCGCTCTCGTAGACCCGGATCGCGTCCGACGGCAACGGTTGTTGATCCAGTTCTGGGGGATCGCATTCGTAACCACCGCGGAAGACGGTGATCTTCCCCTTATCGCCGATGAAGGTCCCGCCGCCCCCCAATCGCGAATCTGTGCTTTCCAGTTTGAGGATTACGTCGTTCGGGAAGCGGTAGTGCACGACGGGGGAACTCATGGATTTGTCGCCGCGGTCGCGATTCTCGGGCTGCTCGTAGGTCAACGAGGCGAGTTTTTCCTCGGGTTCTACCCAAACTTCGACCGGGCCGCTCTCGTCCATGCCCAAGCCCCACAAAACCATGCTCAAGCCGTGGCAGCCCCAATTGAGGAGTTCGCCTCCGGAATACGGTCGCAGCGACATCCATCCCGGCCCGACCGCCGCCTTTTCGGCTGGCTCTGGCGGATAGTTTTCGCGGTTGTACGGGACCCGCGGCACGTACGCATTGATGTTGAATGGGACGACCTCGTTTTGCCCACACCAAGCGTCCCAGTTCAGATCGGCGGGAACCGGCTCCTCTGCAAACTTGTAATCCCAGGGGCTGGGGTAGTTGTACCCAATCACCGTATGGACCTTGCCGATGAAGCCGTTGAGGATCATTTCCACAGCCTTGCGTGTTTTGGGATGAGACCGCTGCTGCTCGCCGGTCTGGAAAACGCGGTTGTATTTGCGAACCGCCTGCACCATGACCTGACCTTCGCGGATGCTGTGGCTGAACGGTTGTTCGCCGTAAATGTCCTTTCCGGCCTGACAGGCGTGGATGCATGGCAAATAATGCCAGTGCTCGGGGGTGGCGTAAACAACGACCTCGACCTCTTTCAGTTCCAGCAACTTGCGATAGTCCTGAAAAGGCTTGGCCTTGTATTTTTCCGCCCACTGCCCCGCCCGCTTCATGTTAAAGTCAGCGACGGCGACGATCTTGGCGTATTCGGGCGGTTTTCCCTGCCCGCCTTTCCCGATCGCCAATTGCCCGTTGCGTCTTCCGCAACCGATGATACCGACTCCAATCCGCTCGTTTGCGCCCTTGGCGCCCTCGGGGAGGACGTTTGGTACCGCCACCTTGGATTCGCTTTCGGTTGGTTTCTTACACGAAGTCAGAGACGCCAAGGTCACGCCGGCAGCGACCCCGGCCATTCGTTGCAGCGCGTCCCGTCGATTCAAGGACTTTTCTTGTGGTTTAGTTTGCATCTGGAAATCTCCCTTGGCTCACGGCCGTTGAATACGTCAGAATGGGATGGCTACCCCCTGGGGCCAGAAGTGACTCTATTGTTCTTTTGATCATGCTTGGGCACGATGACTCTCATCGAATTGCGAATCGGCACGCCCGCCGAACCGCGTCACGTCCCCATAATTCGAGGATATACCTTCCGAATGGCGGTGACGATATCGCGCAAGTCCGCGTCGTCGAAATTCGGATCGATGATGACGCCGCCGAACCGGCCGATGATGTCGATGGTGCGTGGGCAACACGCTGCGCCATACTGAACGGCCTTTCCTTCCGGCGAGTTGAAGGAGGGCCAGGCAGGATGCACCGTCACTTTGTTCTCGATACGCGGATCGGTCGGCAGGATCGCGGACCCGGCGGGCCCACCAGCGGCGATTCCCTCAGCTCGCAATGCGCGAAGGAAACGATCTCGATGCTCGCGATCGCCAAAATCGATGAATACGCCCACACCGACATCGCCCTCCACGTCGGGCCACTTGCGGAGCTTGATGCCCGGCAAATCCGCAATTCCCTCTCGCACCATCCGATTGTTCCGCCTCAACCGCTCGCAGATCGTCTCTAACTTGGTGAGTTGTGCTTTCAGCACCGCTCCCGTAAATTCATTCATACGGAAGTTGCACGAGGCAAAGGCGGCCAGCAATCCACCCTTCAGCACTTCATCATAGGGCGATCGGATAGTACCCACGTCATGAAATCGGACGGCCCGTTCGAACAATTCTGGGTCGCTCGTCAGAACGCCTCCCCCTTCGCCCGAAGTTATTGTCTTACTGAGCTGGAAACTATTGATTGCGATGTGCCCGATGGAACCGACATACTTGCCCTTATATTTCCCGCCGCAGCATTGGGCGCAGTCTTCCAGAACGTAGAGGTTATGGCGTTTTGCGATCTCCATGATCGGATCGAGGTCGGCCACCGTTCCCTGAAGGTGAACTGCAATGATCGCCTTGGTACGCGGCGTGATTCGGGCCTCGATATCGTTGGGGTCGATGTTGAACGACTCGTCGATTTCGGCAAAGATGGGCAGGGCACCGGCCAAAACGATGGCGTCGTAATCCGCATACCACGTCCAGGCCGGCAAGATGACCTCATCGCCCGGACCGATTTCCAGGGCCGCCATGGCGGTAAACAATGCCGTTGTTCCCGAGGTAACCCCCAAGGCATATTTCACGCCGATGTGTTTCGCCAACGCCTCTTCGAACTGTAACACTTTTGACCCGCTGTGCCACCAACGGAACGGGCTACGGGATCGCAGCACCTCGATCAGTTCGTGCTCCTCTTGCTCGTCGTAGAATTGCGGCCCGTAAGGCGACGCCGACAATGTGCCCTCGCGAACCGGCTGGCCGCCGTCGATGGCAAGTTTTTCCGCCTCCGCGGCCTCAGCGGAGGGTGAGGCCCACCCGCCGCCACGAAGCATCGAAACAGCCCCGGCCGCCCCCATCGCCTCCAGAAAGTGCCGCCGACTGGTGATGTCGCTGTGCATGGTTCACCTTTCCTTTCTCAGCAATTTACACAACCCCAGCGCCATTGGTTTGCTCGTGCTGTAAAAACTCACGTAGTTACGCCAATAATTGCTCTGCCGATTGCTAGGCCGAACTTCCTGGACGTATTTTTGTGCAAATCATTACTGCGTAAAGACTTCCGGTTGATTTGCCCTGCTTACGGCGGTCACGCAATGGTTTTTCGTAAGTTCTTGTCTTGTAATGAGTTGCGCGATACAATTTGTACTCGGAAAATGGTGGGAAAATCAGGGCGATCCATTGACGCAATCATTGTCTAGCAATCACTTGCAATTAGCATCCCCCTAGTTCGCGGGGGGTGGCTTAAAACTTAGTCGATGGATGCCAACGCAATTGCTCAAAACGGTTTTCTACAATCAAGCGGAGGATCATGCCGCGGCCAATTCTGCGGCATGGGCGTGAATCTTGCGAATCGCCTCCGCAATCTGATCCATCGCGGAACGCTCCGCCAAAAGCGTGGATTGGTAAAACCATACGGATTCGGCACACAGCTTGTCATTCTCGGGGCATTCGCACCGATTGGCCCAGTTAGCCAGTTCCGCGTCGCCATAGACCCGACGATAAGCTGGCGATGCGAGGGCATCCCGGATGAACTCCGCCTCGTTGAGCATGTCATAGCCGGGGCTACAGGGGATTCCTTCTGCCCGGAGTGCCTTCACAAAGCCATTCCGTGAAAGCCCCGCAAACTCCTCGGGGGAGTATCGGAACATATACAGATGATAGGCGTTTCGGGTACAGTCTTCATACATCTCAGCAGGCTGAATCCCGGGAATGTCTCGCAACAGCGAGGTCAAATACGCGCCGTTCTCCGATCGGGTGGCGGCACGGGCCTGGATATCCGGAAGCTGGCTCAGCAGCACCGCCGCCTGAAATTCCGTCATGCGAAAGTTACCGTTCCTCCCACCGCGATACGAGAGAGGTCCCTGCGCTCCACGTCGCCGCCGCAGGCAATTGTGAAAGGCGAAACAGGCGTCAGCCACCGCTTCGTCATTGGTGATCATCGCTCCCCCGTCTCCCGAGCACAGATTCTTGCTCAGTTGGAAGCTATAGCAAGCGGTAGTCCCCCAACTTCCTGCCGACTTCTTCTTCCATTCGGCCAAGTGGGCCTGGCAAGCATCGCCGACCACGGGAATCTTTTGTTTTTCCGCAACAGCCAGGATGCAATCCAAATCTGCCACATTACCGCCGATGTGCACGGGGATGATCGCCTTGGTGCGGTCAGTTACGGCGGCCTCCAGCTTGCCCGCGTCCATCAGAAACGTCCGCGGGTCGGAGTCTACAAAAACGGGCAAGGCGTGGTGAAGCAACACGACCGTCACCGTTGCCAGGAACGTGAAGGGTGGCACGATCACCTCATCGCCGGGGCCCACTCCCAACGCGCCGAGCGATGTAAACAAAGCTGTTGT
>DYLS01000155.1 GCA_020721965.1 Blastopirellula marina
CACCTGCACGGGCTGGTCAGCAAAATGTGGCAGGACGTAGATAACGCGTTGCGAATAGGGCAATAAGATCGCTCGATGCGAATTCTCGTCCTTACCCCTGCTCCCACGCCGTACCGCGACCCGTTCTGGGCAACAGTTGCCCGGCAGCCGGGTGTGGACTTGCTGGTGTGCTATCTCGCCAGGGAAAGCCGCGACCGGCCTTGGCGGATAACCTGGCCGCGAGACTTCCCCTATCGGGAACTGCCGGGCGTCAACCTGCTGGCCTGGCGCGGCCCCACCGAGGCCTGCTACTGGAACCCCGAGGGGGTGCGGCTGGTCCATCCCCGCCATTGCGACGCCCTGATCGTCGGCGGCTACAACCACCCCACACTGCTGGCGGCGATGTGGCATGCCCGGCGGCGCCGCATCCCCTTTTTTCTGATGAGCGAATCGCACCTGAAGAACCATCGGGCAGCCTGGCGCTCGGCCCTCAAAGCGCCCCTGTTGCGGTGGATCACGCGAAACGCGGCCGGGCTATTTCCCACGGGCAAGCTGGCCGCCGAGTACTTCCGCCACTACGGGGCCTCGGACGACAAGATGGTCTTCGTCCCCAACGTACCGGATGTTGAGCGGCTGACCCAGTGGACCTTGGCCAATCTCCCCAGGCGCGACGCGCTGCGGACGAAATGGAACCTGACGGGGAAAAGCGTGATCCTGTTCGTCGGCCGATTGATCCCCAAAAAAGGCGTGCACACGCTGATCGAGGCATGCGCCCGGCTGTCTGCCGAAATGCCCTGGCATTTGGTCCTCATCGGCGAAGGGACCTTCCGGCGACACCTGGAGGAGCTTGCGCGCGGTCTTGGCATTGCCGGCCGCGTCCAGTTGGCGGGCTTCGTCCAGCCCGAATCGCTGCCCGACTGGTACCTGGCCGCCGACGCCTTCGTGCTCCCGTCCTCCGAGACCTGGGGCGTGGTGGCCTTGGAGGCCCTGGCCTGCGGATTGCCCGTCATTGTGAGCGATCAGACCGGCTGCGGCCCGGACGTGATACCCACCAGCGAGCAGGCGGACTGCGCGTTCCCGTTTGGCGATGCTGCCGCGCTGGGGGCGCGGCTGGCTGGCGTATGCGCTCGGCCTGCGGACCGGAACGAGCGACTATCCCGGTTGGAAGGCCATTTAAGAGGTTTTAGTTACGAAGCCGTTGCCCAGCGCATGGTGTCCACCGTGAGCTTGTCCCTGAAGCCTGCCCCCGCTGAATGTCAGGTCGAGGCGTCGTGTCCGGCTTAGCGCTCTTCGTCCAATTGACCCTCGAGCCGTCGGGGTCGCCGATCAGCGGCCTGATGGTCGTCGATGGCCTCCGCGACGCAGGCTGGGAAATGCACACGGTGTATCATCAACCGGGCGAGTTGCTTGTGCAGTATCGGGAAAAATGCGTGGAAGTCTCGCAGATCCAGCACGGTCGCTGGCTGGCCAGGGGGCCTTGGCACCGGCGTCTGCGGCGATTGATCTACGACCTGCGGGCCGCGCGGCACTTCGATTTGCTCATCCGCCGAGTGCGTCCTGGACTGGTTTACATCAACAATCTCACGGGCCTGGCCGCAGCCGTGGCCGCCCGCCGAGCGAAAGTCCCGTGCATTTGGCACATCCGCGAGCTGTTCGACGACGTTGGTGGGGAGATGCATCCCCCCTGGCCGGGCGGAAAACGTCTGGCCCGATACTTCATCCGCCGCTGCGCCGACTGTGTTGTGGTGATTTCCCGTGCCGTGTGGGAAAACGTGCTGGGGCCGTGCTGCGAGGACCGAACGGTGCTTATCCCCAACGCCGTCGATGACCGGTTTTTCGATGAATCACGCTGCCGCGACGAGGTACGCCGCCAGTTCGGGCTGCCGGTGGATCGGCCGATCGTCGGGGTGCCCGGCACCCTGCGCCCCGTCAAGGGGCACGAGTTTTTCCTGGAAGCCCTGGCAGCGGTGGTGCCGCGGGTCCCTAGCGTGCTGGCCGCCATCACGGGCGACGGTGAGCCTCGTTATCGGGAGACCCTTTGCCGGAGAGTGAGCGAGCTGGGCCTTGGGCGACACGTCA
The DNA here is from genome assembly GCA_020721965.1 of Blastopirellula marina. GTDB lineage: Bacteria > Planctomycetota > Planctomycetia > Pirellulales > Thermoguttaceae > Thermogutta. Next base: position 2,059 of record DYLS01000155.1, read on the forward strand.
TGTTCCTGGGCACCGTGGCCGATATGCCGGGGTTCTATCGCGCGTGCGACGTGATTTGCATCCCCAGCCGTTCCGAATCCTTCGGCAGGACGGCCGTTGAAGCCATGGCGGTGGGCACGCCCGTCATAGCCACCCGCGTGGGCGGCCTGGCCGAGACCATCGAAGACGGCGTAACCGGCTGGTTGGTGGAGTATGGCGACGTGCCCGTGCTAGTCGATAAATTGACACACTTACTTGAAAACCCCAACGTTGGTAATCACTTGTCTACGCCAGGCAAAGGGGTTGTATTGGCACAATTTCGCGGTGCGCAATACGTCAAGCGGATCGGCGGCCATTGTGGCTCAGTAATTGAGAGTAAGTTGTCCGCTATGCGTGCAGGATGAACAATATATTGCAACCACAACTCAGGCGTTATCTTAAAGGCTGTTTGAACCACCTTCGCGTTCGTGTTGCCGCTGCGTTTAACAACGCTCCCGCGATGCCATTCTTGATACTTGGTGAAGCACGAACGGGTACAAATCTGTTAGCGGACCTGCTTCGGTCGCACCCGGAAATATCGGTTGCAGGAGAGATTCTAAACCCTTATAACCCGGACGGCATTCGATTGTGGTGCCGAACTCGCGGCTCAGTACTACGACATATCGATCGAAGCCTTCGCGCGTTGGATGGAATTTGCCGAGGGGCGCAAACACATATTTACCACTTTCGCCTGCACCGGATTCCCATCGAGTACTTGTGCAAAGCAAGGCCGAAGTTGCGTTTTTTAGTCATTTTCAGAAAATCCTTAGGCGAGCAGTTCGTATCTTGGAAATTGGCCAAATTATCGGGACGTTGGGTGGGAACATCGGACAAGGCCGTTCATCATGACAAATGCATCGTTGATCCCGTGGAGTTTAGAAAATGGTGTGCAGCCGTACGTGAGCGTTATGCAGAGGTAACGGCGTGCAACGCACTATGGATGCGTGCAGTGTCGATTGCATATGAAGACCTTTGCCATGACCAGGCTGAAGTGATGCAACGCAAGATTGTGCCATTTTTGGGCGTGGAACCGATTAAATTGAAGACACGGCTTCGCAAGCAAAACCCGCGATCTCTAGCCGATTCTGTGGAGAATTACGGGGACGTTGCCGACCTGTTATGTCAGGAACGGTTGGAAACAATTGGTCCTTGCTGAGAAACTTGTGGAACCGCCGGCCGTCGTCCTCATTGCCTATCACGCCGATCGGTGGATCGGGCCGTGCCTGCAAAGCCTGGTGGGGTCCACCGCCGGCGATTGGCAAGGAGTCCTGGTCGATAATGGCGGCAACAACGGTTTGGCCAGCCTGGTCCGGCAGGTCGCGCCCGAACGGGTAAAGCTGCTGGCCTCTCCCGGCCGGTTGCCTTTTGCCGAGGCCAACAATTTTGCCCTGGTGCACGGCGGGCTGGGTGCCGAATACGTGTGCTTCCTTAATCAGGATACGGTGAGCGAACCCGGGTGGTTGGATCGATGCGTCGATCTGATGAACCGGCAGTCGCATGTGGGGGTGGTGATGCCCCTCATCACCAATTACGACGGCACGGCCTGGGACGCGGCATTCCAGACCTGCGCAGGGGCCGCTCCGGAACTGGCAACCCGCTTGGCCGAAGGCGTTACGGCCGATTTCGACGACATGCCCGAGTTTATCGCTGTGCCGGAGGTCACGGCCGCGGCCATGGTGGTGCGTACCGAGGCCCTGATCAAGGCGGGGCCGTTCGACCCGATTTACGGCAGTTACTATGAAGATTATGACCTCTGCCGGCGGATTGCCGCCGCTGGGTACGAGGTGGGCATCTGCCCTCGCGGCCGGATTCGCCATTACGGCGGCTCGGTGACCACCGACCGGCGGGCCTACCGCCGCCGGGCACGCTGGATTGCCCGCAACCGTGTCCTTTACGCTGCCCGATGGAAATGGAAACACCGCGGTCTGGGATTTATCCGTTATGCCACGCGTGACTTCCCGCGAAACCTCGCCAGGTCGGCCTTGGGGAGATCGAGTACGCCGCTTTCGGCCTTCTTGCTAGCACATGCTGACCTTGCCGCGATGGGTAGAAGGATTCTCTCCGCGAGGGCCGATCAGCACCAGTGGCACCTCTATCTGAGGCAAATTGGATGGCTGGAAACGTGCGAGCGAGCCCGCGGAGATGTCACGCCTAGCTCGACGGCGGTGCAGTAACGTATGCGAGTCTTGCACATTAACGAGCACTTGAGTTGGGCGGGCGGGGTAGAGACATACTTGCTGCATCTGCTTCCGGCGTTGGAAGCGGAAGGATGCGAGCCACACTATGCCTTCGCGCAGGGTGATGCGGACTTGCTGCCGCGGGCCATCCGAGTGCCGGAAATCTCTGGATTTTCACGCCGGGACGAGTCCGGGGGCTACACGAAGATGCGCGAGATCCTACACCGCATCCGCCCCCAAGTTGTCCATATTCATCGGGTTTATAATCGTGGAGTGCTGCGGGCATGCCTAGACGATAGTCCCGTGGTTGTCACGTGCCATGACTATCTTTATCTGTGTCCGGCCGCGAGTTTCTTTCATAAAAGGACACAAACCATTTGTAATCGACGAGCCGGGGCCGCTTGTTTTTTTATCACGGTGCTACGGCACTGCCTCACCCCCCGCCCTCGATACGCCCTGGCCTATTATCATCGCGTACGATCTTTTATGCACTGGAAGGATCGTTTTACCAGGGTGATTTGCCCCAGTGAATCCGTCCGCCAGCGGCTGTTGCAACACGGCTTCGCGACTGAGAAGGCGGTCACGCTCCCCTATTTTTGTCCGATTAGTCCGCGTGCTGAGCCACGCCCGCTGCCGGTTCGTCCCACGATTCTTTTTCTGGGGCGAATTCGCCCCATCAAAGGATACGATATCTTCATCCGGTGTTTAGGGCTTATTCCTGAGGCCGAAGGATTGATGGTCGGCGATTTGACCCCGGAAAATCGGCGCCGAGTTTTGGATTTAGCGAAGACGGCAGGTTGTGCGGACCGGCTCACCTTGCGCGGGTGGGCCGCACGAGAGGAAATCGCAAAGCTTTATGACGCCACAAGCGTATTCGTATTCCCCTCCATCTGCCCGGAGACGTTGGGCATCGTCGGGCTGGAGGCCATGGCCTGCGGTGTGCCCGTCGTCGCCGCGGATGTGGGCGGTGTCCGCCAGTGGCTGAAACATGGAGAAAACGGCTTTTTGGTCCCCCCTAAAGACGGCGCCGCCACAGCCGACGCGGTCAATCGCTTGCTCGATTCGCCGGAGCTTTTGCTCCGCATGGGGCGTGCAGGCATCGAAACGATAAAGCAGCAGTTCCTCCCGGAGCAGCACGTCCAGCGACTGCTCCAGATTTACCATGCGGCAAAATCGCGCCCCGTGCCCGTCCCGATAACAGCATGACTGACGCCGATCACACAAATCCAATCCGCGTTCTCCATTACTTCGCCTTCCCGGGCGGAGGCATCGGGCGGTACGTCCACGAGCTGCTGACGCGGATGGTCGGTCAGCCAGGGCTGGATATCGAGCTTGCCTGCATCCCCAGCTATCACTATTTGAAAGAGGCGACCTACCCCGTTTGGCCCGGATTGAGGGAAATCACCCATCCGGTGCCGATCCTTCGCCGAATCCGGTTCGCAATCAACCTGGTGGTCAATCCGCTACGGGCAATTCGTCGTGCGCGACAAACGGGCGCCCAAATCATCCACCTTTCCACCATCCCCCACGCGACGTTCGCCCTGTGGTCGCGGGCACTACGGCGAAGTGGCATCAAACTGGTGGCCACCGCCCACGACGTCCGCCGCTCCCAGGGCCTGATCTGGCACAGCTACGAGATCGAGCAGCTCAAGCGGCTCTACAGGACCTGCCAAGCCCTGTTTGTGCACAGTGAATATCAGAAACAAGACCTTGTCGACTTTGCGGGCGTGCCGGCCGAGCGCGTGCATGTGGTGCCGCACGGACCGTCTTACCACGGCCCGCCCAGCGGGTCGAAGGAAGAACTCCGCCGCCGCTACGGGATCCCTTTGGACAAGCAGGTCGCACTATTTTTCGGCGATATTCGCCCGGACAAGAACCTGGACCTGTTCCTGCGGGCCATGGTGCCGTTTAAGGAGCGGCTTTTTCTTGTCGTGGCCGGCCGGGCCAAGGGGGGGATTTTAGTCTCGCAGCTTCAATCGCTGGCCGAGGAAATTGGTCTCCACCACAGCGCCAACATAAAATGGGTGACTGAATACATTCCAAATGAGGAGGTACCCAATCTGTTTGCGATGGCGGATTGGCTGGCCCTTCCCTATAGCAGTAGTTTCACGTCGCAAAGTGGGGTGTTGAACATCGCGGTGGCGCACGGGCTTCCCGTGTTGGCGTCTGCTCTGCCAGCATTCCGTGAGGTCATAGAACGTTGTTCCATCGGGTTGACTGTGGTACCCGACAATCTGGATGAGCTAAAAAGTGCCATCGGTGAAATGCTGCGACTGGAGACTCCGGTGGCGCGGCACGGTTTTGAACTGGCCGCGTCGCTCTTCTCGTGGGAACGAAATGTGGCTGCGACGCGCTCGGTTTATGGAGAGTTGGTCGGCAGACCGCCGAGCGATTCCGCGCTTTCGCTCAAGTCGTTCATAAGCCCGCAAGTTCGATAAGGGAGCACCGAAGGTGGCGAAAGGCGTTTCCGTGCTCGCCCTGCTAGTTGGCGCATTCTTACTGATCGCGCCGCTGTCCCTCGCGACGCAATGGGAAGTCTCGGCTCAATTGAAACTCGTTCGGATTGGTATCTGCTTTCTCGGAGCGATAATTGCCGTGTTTTCCGGAGCGTTGGGCCGATTAGGCCCGGCTTCGAAAATGATGTTGGTTTTTTCGGGTGTGTATGTAATGGCGGCTGTCTGGTCGGATTACCCGCTCCAGGGTGTGGCGTACAAAATGTTGTTTTTCTCGTCGTTGTGCTTTGGAATCGCGTTTGCGGCGGCCTCTTCCAGCAAGGAGTCCCTCAACCAGAATCTCCGCATTCTAGCGGCGGTTGCTACGGTTGCCGCCCTCATCACATGGTACCAGTACTTGAAAAACCCCGAGCAGAGTACCCAGACGGGTCGCTTGGCGATTTACGGCATCAACGCCAACGCCGTCGGCATGACGGCGGCTGGCTACCTCTTTCTCACCGCCTATTCGGCTTTGAATGACAAGGGGCTGTGGCGATGGATCAGTGGCACCGGCACCGGCATACTGATTGTCTTGCTGATTTCCACCGGATCGAGGGCCGCCATCGCATTGGCCGTGTTAGGTGGGGCGGTTCAACTGGTTCCGTGGCTGCGGCGCCCCGGGCGACTCGTCATACCGGCCGTGCTCGTGGCTTTGATCCTGCTTTCCCTCACGGCCAGTTTGCCTGTTGAGGCCGTCGAGCGTATCACCGATTTCGAGAAGAATACCCGCGCCGGCATGTGGCGGGCGGGTATCCGGCTGTTTCTGCAACAACCGGTCATCGGTCACGGCTGGCTGTCCAGCTCGGGTCGCAGCACCGGAAATCTGCAAAATCTCTACTTCCAAGTCCTCGCCGAGACCGGAATCCTCGGCGGGCTGGTTTTATTCTCAACTATGCTCGCGATATTCGCCGCAGCCAAAAGGTCGTTCCCTCGTTCCTCTCGCGCGCAGCGGGGGCATTACTGGCTGAGCCTCGCCATACTCGTGGGTCTGGCGATTCATGGTATCGCCGAATCCGCCGTGATTCTGGGCACGACTGTAAATACCTTCCTGCTGGGATTCGCTTTAGGTTTGATCGAAAACGCGGCCCGGCAGTCGCGGTATTCGGTACCCGGCCGATTCACACGTCAACCCGCAGTTCCACAGGCGGCACCTGCCCACGTTTGAGGTTATGCACATCCTCCACGTCATCCATAGTATTGACCCGCGCTCTGGCGGCCCAAGCCATGCGTTGAGGGGTCTGCTTCAGGCTCAGCGCGGGCAGGGGCACGCCGTCACGGTCGTGGCGACCACTGCCCAGTCCGCAGAGCCTTGGGCTCCGCAAAACCAGTTCGTCGCCCAGATGCGTGCCGACCCGGCCTTTAGCGACGTAGACCTGGTACTGGGTCGGGCCTGGGGCCGCCACCGCCCGTGGTCTCGCTTTTCCTACTGCCCCCACACCATTCGGCTGTTGAAACAACGACTGGCCAATCCCGCGACCCGACCCG
>DYLS01000156.1 GCA_020721965.1 Blastopirellula marina
ATCTATACAATCCACCTATCTGTAATTGTTTCCACCCCCCAAAGGGCGACCCTGGAAACCACACAAACTATAGGACACGCGTCGTAGGTTATCCAGTAAGGCCACGAAGGCCCACGAAGATAAAGCCAAGAAAGACCTTCGTGAAAATTCGTGTCCTTCGTGGATAAACCACCTTCGGCGGTCATGGCGAATTGGGGTGGCGGCGTATGCAAGGCAAACCACCGAAACCCGGCCACGGCGGGCAACCACGGGGGCACACCTTGATTGTACGCGGATTTCCTTGCCCAGCATACGGCCCAGCCCTCGCTGCCGCGTCCTTGCAGGGTCAATAAGGGACACGCAGTGGCCCGGGGCTGGTTCGCGGAATCATGGCTTATTCGGAACCGCGTGCGCTGGAAACTACACTATAGGAAGGGGACCGCCCATCTTCCGTATTCAATCGCCTATTGGGTCGTGCTTCAGGCCGCCCTGCTTGCGGGGCGGAAATGGCCATGAAAACCTCGCAGTCGCTGTTGTCGAGATGGATCGTGGCTGCCACTTGGTTGATGGTAGTGGCAATATCAGCTCCAGCCACGGGGGACGAATTGATCGCCGCCGTCCACCGCAAGCTGGAGAACTATCGTGAGAATCTGGATCAACTGGCCGCCTGGTGCGAGGAGAAGGGGCTGACGGAGGCGGCGCAGCGGACCCGGGCGTGGCTCCGGCCCGTCACGGACAACCGCCTTTTCATTCCGATCCTTCCCGTCAAAATAGGGGGTATGACGCTCCCCGACAATGCCCTCGCGGAGGCCAGAGATTGGTACCAGCGTTGGATGGCTTTGCGGCGGCAGCAGGCCGAAGAGCTGTTCGCCTTGGCGCGGGGGGCGGTTCGGCAAGGTAGGGCGGGTTTGGCACTGGACCTGGCGTTCCAGGCCCTGCACGAGAACCCGGACCACGAGGCGCTGCGACGCATCTTCGGGTTCCAGCCCTATGCCGGCGAGTGGCGGACCCGCTACGAGGTCCAGCGACTGCGGTCGGGCCAGATTTGGGATGACCGCTTTGGCTGGATTCCCAAGGCCCATCTCGCACGCTACGAACGCGGCGAGCGTCCCGCCGAGCCGCGCTGGCTCTCCGCCGAAGAGGATCAGCGCCTCCGCCAAGAAAGGAACGCCGGCTGGAGATTGGACACCGAGCATTTTCAGGTTTGGACGGACCACAGTCTGGAAGGGGCCGCCCTGGTGGGGAGAAAACTGGAGACGTTGTACCAGCTCTGGAGCCGCCTCTTCGTCCGCTATTACCTGATTGAGGCCCAAGTGTTGTCGTTGTTCGATGCCCGATCCCGGGCCTTCGCCCCCCGCCCCATGCAGCACAAGGTAATGGTGTTTCGCAATCGGGACGAGTATAACGAGGCCCTTCGCGGCCGTGCCCCGCAGGTCGAGATCACCAGCGGCATGTACGTGGGGGATCGCCGGACGGCCTTCTTTTTCTTTCGGGACGCACCGCCGGGGGCCGGGCCGGAAAAGGCCCTCGATGAAACCACGCTCTACCACGAAACCACGCATCAATTGTTCTTCGAACTGGGGCCGGTCTCGCCGACCGCCGGTCAGCGGGGCAATTTCTGGGTCATTGAAGGGGCGGCCATGTATATGGAAACGCTCCGCCAGGAAGGTGACTTCCACGTCCTCGGCGGGATCGACTCCCCACGCATGATCGCCGCGCGCTTCCGTCGCCTCCAGGACGACTTCTATATCCCCCTCCGCGAATTCACCGCGATGGGCATGGCCGACTGGCAAAACGATCCCCGCATTGGAGCGATCTACACCCAGGCGGCCGGGATCACCAACTTCTTGATCCACCACGACGGCGGCAAATACCGGGATGCCTTGGTTCTGTGCCTGTTGGCCGTGTACCGTGGGACCGATACCCCCGATCTTTTGGCTCGGCTCACCGGCCAGAGCTTCCCCAGCCTGGACGAGGAGTACCTGCAATATCTGAAGGCCATGCCCCCCCTGCCGCCCCTGAAGCTCGAATCACGCTGAGCGAGTCCACGGGGTACCGTGGCAGGCATCGTGTGGCACTGCATTCACCACCAGCTTACGCTGGTGGCTCGGGTTCTAACTTTGACGCCGGCGGACGGGTAGTGCTCCTAGAAGACGCTGGGCGATTGAAGGACGCGCCAGCGCGAGCCTCGGGCGTCAGCCCGAGGTGGAAGCCGCTTATTCCAGCGTCCAGATTCGTAGCTCGCGATGGGCATCGAGCGTAAACATGACGTCGCCATCGGGCGAGAAACAGGCGGGGCCGGCGAGATCGGGGAACACGGCGTGACAGCGACCCGATGCAACGTTCCACACCCGCAATTCCACGCGGCCGGCCGGGTCGGGGGGCGTGCCGGAGATCAAGGCCTCGCCATCCGGCGTGAAGGTCAGGGAGGTGACAAAGCCGGGGATGTCGGGCCAACGCTCCAGCAGGCCGAGGTCGTTGGAGCGGAGCAGGCAAATGGGAGAACCTTCGGCGGCGACGCCAGCCAAGGTCTCACCGTCGGGGCTGAAGGCCAAGGCCCCCACCGGCCCCCCACCCAGCGCCGCGGACATTGCAAGCCTTCTCGGGAAGTCCCAGGTGCGGACGCGGCCGTCCTCCGTTCCGATGGCCAGATATCGTCCGTCCGGCGAGAACTGCATGGCTGTAATTTCGACCTTGGGCGAAGGCGGCTCCGCCACCCGCTCCACCGCCGCCTGATCCGCTTCGTCGATTGGACATCGATAGAGTTGGCCCCGGCGCGCGGAGATCCACAGCTCGCTTTGCGTGGGATGGGCCAGGATCGCGGAAACCGGTGACCCATCCGGCAGCCTCACGGTGCGGCGTAGCTGGAGTGTGTCGGGATCGCGGATTTCGATCTGGCGATCGCGGGACAGCACCGCCAACCAAGCGCCGTCGGACGCCAGGGCCAGGGCGGGAAGCCCTAGCCCCACCTGTTTGACCGTGGCCAGACGCGTCCGGCGGGTTATGTCCCATAACGTGATGGCGGCATCGCGATAGGTGATGCCTTCCAGCAGCAGCAATCGCTCGCCTTGGACGGCCGGGAGATAGTTGCGGACGGCTCCGACCTGATCGTCCAAGGTGCCGGGGATCTCGCCGTGGGTCAGGTCCCACTGCGTCAATACGTTGCCGCTGGCCAGCCACAAATGGCTTCCATCCGGCGTCAAGCCAGCTTGCAATGGGCAGCCTGGCTGTCCGGCAAACCGCCGCAGCGGGGCCAGGGTGCGGACATCCCACAGCCGGGCCGTGGAGTCCCGGCCGCAGGTCAGCAAGCGCCTCCCATCCGGAGAAAAGCCCAGCCCCACGATGGGCCGAAAATGGGCCTCGCGCAGATACCGCGAGACCCCGGTTCGGCGATCATACAGCCAAATGCTGGAGCCTGCCGCCGCCGTCAGCATCGTGCCATCGGGCGAAAAGGCGGCCGCCGAGACCGGGTCCGTGAATTCCCGAAACGCGGCGGTCAGCGTCAGCTTGGGCCAGGATAGCAGAAGGCTCCATCCCGCGGCCGTGCCACAAAAGATCGAGCCGTCTTCGGGATGGACCGCCAGGCAGGTCAAATGGGGTTGAAAGTCTCGTGGCAATCGAGGTGGCAATCGCGGTCTGCCCCCCAATCGCCGTTCGTTGACGAAGGTTCCCAGGTCCACCCGCAGCGTCCGCATGGCCGAGCCATCCGGATTCTCTGCGGCGTCGCGGCAGGGAGCGGAGCGCAGTCCGGCGTCCGTGGCCGCCAACAGCCCGCCCCCCTGATCCGTGAAGGCCAGGGCGTGAACGGCGTGCGCGGCCGCACTCCAGCGACGGAGGGGCTTCAACTCCGGCACGGACCACAAGGTGATCTCCGGGGCGTTGCCATAGGCAGCCAGCGTGGTGCCGTCGGGAGAGAAGGCCACCCCAGTCACGCTTTGCCCGACTTGTCGTTCTGCCGCGATGGCCTGCCGCTCCGCGTCCCACAGAACCAGGCTGCCGTCGTCGCAAGCCAGGGCCAGGTGGCGCCCATCCGGCGCGATGGCCAGGGAGAGCGGCGTCCTGTCGGCCTGTTTGCCGGGTTCCGTTGTCCGCGAGGTCGTCTGCGTCTCAGCCGTTCCCGCCGGAGTGGCATATCCGTCCGCTGGGGCGTCCTCTGGTTTAGGAGGCAAGGGGAAGAGATTCCAGCTTTGCCGCCCGGCCGTGGCCAGTCGCTCCAATAACCGCCAGGCGAAGTCGCGAAGGTCTTCCGGGCACTGCTGGGGGTCGTGCAAGACGGCCTCGGCCGCCTCGGGGTTGTCGGCCAGCAATTGGGTCGCTTGTGCCAAGGCTTCGGCATAGCGTTGTTGCCGGGCCAAATCTTGCTGGGAACGAAGGACCTGCTCCTGCCGGGCCGTCACCTCGGCCAGGGCGGCCTTGCCCTGCATCTCTTGCTCTAGCCGCGACTGATACCACCGCCAGGTCACAACCAGTCCGGACGCGAGCACGGCCAGCATGGCCATCACCGCCACCACCGCACGCCGGCGATGCAGCCATTTGGCCGCGCGTTCCAGCGGGCCGGCGGGGCGGGCCGCGATCACGTGCCCTTCCAAAAACCGCCGCAGGTCGTCGGCCAACGCAGCCGCCGAGGCGTAGCGGTTGCGGGGATCCTTTTCCAGGCATTTCAGGCAGATCACCGCCAGGTCGCGATGCAGATGCGGTTCCCACTTTTGCGGCGAGACAGGCTCCGCCTTTTTCACCAAGAGCATCGTCTCCATGACGTTGCGACCGCGAAAAGGCGGCCGACCGGTCACTAGCTCGTACAGAATCGCCCCCAGGCCGTAGATGTCCACGGCCGGTCGATCCCCCCCGGGCTGTCCCCAGAGTTGCTCCGGGGCCGCATATCCCGGCGTGCCCACCAGCCAAGCCGATGGACCGGGGCGGGAGCGATGGGCGCGGACGGCCAGTCCAAAGTCGCTGATCTTCACCGTCCCATCGTGATCGATCAACACGTTGCCGGGTTTGAGATCGCGGTGGACGATACCGTGATCGTGGGCGAATTGCACGGCCCGGGCCAGGGTCTCCACCAACCGCGCGGCCTGCCGCGGTTTCCAGGCTTGTCCCCGCCGCTCGGCCAGCGTGCCGCCTTCCAGCAGCTCCATCACGACATAGCAGGAGTCTTGCGTCTGGCCGACTTCGTAAACCTGCACGATGTTGGGGTGCCGCAGGGCGGCAGCCGCCTCCGCCTCCCGCAGCGCGCTGCGATCCCCTTCCGATTCCCCGCGCGGCATCGTCTTGATAGCAACCAAGCGTTTGAGCTGCGTATCGCGTGCCTTGTAAACCTTGGCCGTCGCCCCCTCACCCAAGACTTCCAGCAAGGCGTACCTGCCGAGCATGGCCAAAGGTGGGCGGTCGTCCACCGCCGATTCCCCATCCCCCGGGGCGGAGAAGGCCCCCGGCGGTTCGGGCTGGCCTTCCGAGCTGGTCCCCCCCGCTTCCGCCTCCGTGTGGACGATCGTGTGCACGAAGAATAGCTCGCGCAGGTCCTCGCTCAGCTCCGGAAATCGCGCGAAATACTCGTGAGGGTCGGGATTCAGGCCGATCTCAGCTCGGGCAAGGAATTCGGTGTAGATCAGTTCGAGCAGCAGTTCCGGTTCGGGCCGTTCGCCCGATCGCGCTGCCAGCATGTCCTCCACGCGTCGCGACTCCCCGCGACGAATGCAGCGATCCAGCGTGTTGCAGGCTTCGCGGATCCAATTTTCCAGACGGGCCATCATGCCGACAACGGGCAGCGAGGGAAATAGAAAGAATTGGAGACGGGGTGCGACACCGTCGCCGCGCCCCATCTCCATTATGCCTCGCTCTGAAACCGAAAAGCACTCAGGCAGGCGCGAGCCACAGCCAAATAACGACCGGTGCCAACGTGACCTCCGAAACGCGATCCCCAAGCCGGAAACAGGTCTTCGATTCAGGGTGACGGCCGCCCGCACGCTGCCTCCGTGCCCAGCTCGTGCATGTGGATCGGGGAGTTTTGCGAAACCAGGGCGGAGTGAGGGGAAAGTCTCTTTCCTCCGCCCTGGTCCCGGATTGCCTAGTGCGGGGTCGCGACATCACTTGGAATCCAAAGCGATGTCGAAGACATTTTCCCCTGGTTCGACCTCAAACCGGGGTTTCTGAGTATTGTACTTGGCAGGAAGCCGCACGCTTGGCGGGGTGTCTGGATCCGGCCAAAACAAAGTAACTTCGTTGGTTCCCGTCTTAGCTCCAGGGACACCATCCACGAATGTCAGATTGTACTTCCCATTCTCATCCGTCACGCCCAGGGCCTGCCGCCCTCCCGACAACGGATAGAACGCAACCCCCAGGCCGGTAACAGGTCTTCCGTCCAGCGTGACGGTGCCACTCACGGTCCCTAGCTCGGGCAAGTCGCTCCGGCCACAACCGGCGACAACGAGAAGTATCGCCAAAAAACAGGTTGATATTGCCCCGAAAATGCGCTTGTGGAACATACTTCACCTCTCTTTCCATCCGCCTCGGTTAGTCGAAGCGGCCAGCTCACCAAAGGCGGCAACCCCCGTCGGCCATCCGAACCGATCGTAACTGCCGCAAGTTGGGAACACGTATGCCTAGATGGTGCAATTCCGTTGGTACAGAGGACGACGAATTCGCAAGAATCTATCTAGAAGTCACCCAGCGGTTGCCCATCGTTCCGCGAGAGCAATCGCTCCAGCGTACTATCCACGCCTTGATTCGCGCTGCTCATGCCGCCGATGCTGTTGCCGCGGAAATCGATGGTCTCGCTGATGAAACGCACGGAGCCATCACACAGCGCGAAGTTTACGCCGCCGGGGTGTAAACTGTGAAAACCGCGATTCTGATGATAGGCGGCGATCACCGTTTGGTTGATGCCCCAATACGGGATCCCCAAGGCCGCCAAAACCGCGCGATTTCGGTGAGGATAGCCAGTGGCAACAGGGCTACAGCCAATCGCGTTTCCCGCACCAATCTTCAAACCCCGTAACTCGTAGCATCGCTCGCCTAGCATGGCCGTGTTCGCAGTTCCGTCGGTGATATCCGCGAAACGAATCGAGGAGTTCCAGAAGAAGACCCCCACTGGCGGGCCATACGGCGCAAAATCACCACTCAGCGGAGTCGAGCTATCCCCAACCGAGGCAACGCCGACGTAATTCGATTTGGCGATTTCGAACCGGTCGCTATCGTTGCTTGTGACTTGCTTTTCATACGTGGTAAATGTTGGCGTAACGCTCGCGTACTTGACACCGAAGTCGTTCAACTCAGGGCCGCTGTCGGACGGACACGCGAAGACCGTCAGCGGCGTTTGCAGTCCGCGCAATCCATTTGGGGTCAACAAGTTTTCCCAGAGCGTTAGCTTCCCTACTTGCAAGGTGTCTTGGAGCGTTTTCTGCTCGACGTAGGGCAAAAGGAAGGCTCCCCAGGTCCAGACCGAACGCTCGGTAGCTCCCGGCAGGGGGGCGGTGCTAATGAAACCCGACGGAAAGCACTTGAACGTGTCCGCGTAGTTGTGAACTCCGAGGGCAAGCTGTTTCATATTATTGGTGCACTGCGACCGCCGGGCCGCTTCCCGTGCCGCTTGCACGGCAGGCAACAGCAAGGCGATCAAGATGCCGATGATGGCAATCACTACTAAAAGTTCCACCAACGTGAAGCCGATTCTGCGGCTTCGAACACGATCTAACGACAGACATCGACGCGACATAGCAAACGACCTCCTGTGATATGGGCGGCTTTTCGCTGGGGCCGAGTAAAACACCGCCGATAAAACTACTCGGCCATCAATCAAACACACACGCCCCACGCGAAGACGGAGTCATTGTAGAGAGCCTTTGTTAATAGAGTGTTAGAGGAGTGTTAGAAATGTGTTAATAACTCCCCACAGTTTGGCGTTTTAATAAAAAACTGGATGCACGCTGCGATCTGCCGTACCCATTGGAGGGTCCAGGTAAACTAGGAAACGCTAGGCGTCGTCGTGCGCGGTCCTTCTTACCTTCCCGTATCGGGCGTGATTCGCGCGTGTGGGACGGTAGGGGCGATCTCGGACGTGCTGTCGCGGCGGAGGGCGGTCCTTGTAGACGCTTGGTGGACAAAAGATCACTTCCCAAGCCTCTCTCGGGACGACTTCACCAGACGGTCCGCCGGCAGATGGCGAGGACGTCCGATCCGGTGACCGCCGTCCAGGCCCACACCGC
>DYLS01000039.1 GCA_020721965.1 Blastopirellula marina
AAGAATGTTATTCATGGAGCCCCCCACGCAACGGCCATCCGCCCAACGGGAGATGAAGGCATCCACGAAGGACACGAAGTCTCACAAACGGCTTTTCTTAGTGGCCCTTCGTGCCCTTAGTGGATTCTTTTTCGAAGCCTCCATAGCGCGCTGGACCAACACCGGCAGCCGGCAACGGACGGTGCTCACAGGCCACTCCACGCGGCCGCCATTGTGTAACACGGCGGGATTACCGTACGTTCAGCACCACGATTTGCCGTCTATTCGGAAACAGTGTCCGTAAGCGTGCCGTACCCCCTTGCAGAAAGAGTCACTCGCTCTCCCGGCGCGATGACCCAGTTGTTAAGCTCCAGCCACCCGACCTCCACAGATTCGTGAGGCTTTATGGTGACCGCAAACACCTTCGGGCCGTAATGCTGCCCACTCGGCGCGGATATCTCGATCGTGCACTCGTGCAGGTACGAGTCTGACACGTTGGTGATAATCAGGACCTTGCCCTCCCCAACCAGCGAGTCGCGCTGAACTACAGAAAAGGGTGGGGGCTAAACGTCCGAACCGGGTTCAGACTGAGAGCCCGAAAAGGGAGGGACTCTTTCGCACCCACACAGAAGCAAGCAACTGGCAAGCAGTGGCAGGAAGAAACCCTTAGACATTTTTACTGCCATCCTCATGTGTATTCATCTCGAATACACCCAAACGACTCTCTCGCAAAATCGCCCGCCGGTGATCGGCAACCGATGACGCTCAGGAAGCACCCTACAGCACCGATGTGCCCGTTCCCCTCTGTTTTTCCTCCCTCCGGCAGCGTAGCCCAAGCCAGAAGCCTTTGTCCAAAACGCAGGTCCTATTCTTATGACACGTGGCACGAAAAGCAAGATTTCGGCACGACCAGATTGCAAGCAGTCTCTTAGCGGCGATTATCCCCGTCGCTGACAGCCATGTTCTCGCACAAACCTCATTCGCTGCGTACAAAGGCACAACTCGCCCGTCAGATTCATGTTCCGTCACATCGCGAGCAAGTAGCGAAAAGAAGGGCGAACGCGTATTTCGCAATCACGTGCAAGGAGCGGGCATTGCCAACCCGGCTCGTAACTGTTCACGGCTGAGCTATAACGGAAAAGATTTGTAAAACAACGAGGGTTGTTCAGAGGTTTCTGAGATTTCTTGAGCGTGCAACGGAATGTCATTTCGACGAGCGTCAGCGAGGAGAAATCTTTACCCGGTCGAGAAGATTTCTCGCTTCGCTCGAAATGACAAGGGGACGAGCCGTTTGGCAGTCACGGGAACCCCTGGGAACGACTACCCCGGCTCGAATCCTATCGTGCGGTGGTCGAGTGCTATCGGCCAGGGTTAAAATACCATGTTTGTGCCGCGACCGGGCGACGATTTGGCCCGGCAGATGCGATCTTTTTGCCCCTGGGATGCAGGCGCGAGCGGCAATTTCCACTTCGCGCTTCGATGTTTCAACAGGAGGATTCCCGCATGACGGCTTTCACTCGGACCACGGCCCGCTCGGCTTTCAGAAGTTCCCTGTGTTGGGCTGCGATTCTCTGGGCCTGCTTGCCGGCGGTTCTCGCGGCCTGCGTGGCTGCGATACCTTGCGGTGCTGCCGTCGCCGCCGATCCCCCCGAACCATACGGGCCGGCCCCCAGCCCCCGGCAGCTTCGCTGGCACGAGCTGGAGGTATACGGCTTTTTGCACTTCGGCCCGAACACGTTCACCGACAAAGAGTGGGGCTACGGCGACAAACCCGAAACGATCTTCCATCCCACCGACCTCGATGCCGATCAGATCGTATCGGTGGCTAAGGCAGGCGGGCTGCGAGCCTTGATCCTCACGGCCAAGCACCACGATGGCTATTGCCTTTGGCCCAGCCGATTCACGGAGCACTCGATCAAACACAGCCGTTGGAGAGACGGCCAGGGGGACGTAGTCCAGGCCATCGCGGAAGCCTGCCGACGACATGGGATTCTTTTCGGCGTGTATCTCTCGCCGTGGGACAGAAATCATAAGGACTACGGCTCGCCGGAGTATCTCACCTACTACCGCAATCAACTTCGCGAGCTGCTAACCAACTACGGCCCGATCTTCGAGGTCTGGTTCGATGGTGCCAATGGCGGGGATGGCTACTATGGCGGCGCAAGAACTACCCGCCGCATCGACAATCGCACCTACTACGACTGGGACAATACATGGAAGATCGTGCGGGAGTTGCAGCCGGAAGCCTGCATGTTCAGCGACGCCGGGCCGGATGTCCGCTGGGTGGGAAATGAGGCGGGACAGGCGGGCGAGACGTGCTGGGCCACCGTCCGCAGGGGCGAGGCCGTCCCCGGGGCCGCGGATCCCAAGGTCCTCAACGTCGGCGTCCGGGATGGAAATGCGTGGATTCCCGCCGAGGTCGACGTCTCCATTCGCCCCGGCTGGTTCTATCACGCGTCGCAGGACAACGCTGTCAAAACGGTGGATCAACTCCTCGACATCTACTACGCCTCTGTGGGGCGGGGCTGTAACTTGCTCCTCAACATCCCGCCCGACCGACGTGGCCAGATTCATCCCGCGGACGCCTCAGCCTTGAAACAGTGGCGGGAGGTGCTGGACCGCACCTTCGCCGTGGATTTCGCCCGCGGGGCCACTGTCCAGGGACCCACTCGCGGTGGCGATAGCCGCTTTGCCCCAAACCACGTCGTGGACGGCGATCGCGAGACCTATTGGGCCACGGATGATGATGGCACCACCGCCGAACTGATTCTCGAACTGCCGCGCACCGCCACTTTCAACGTGGTCCGCGTTCGCGAATACCTGCCGCTAGGCCAACGGGTGGACGCCTTTGCCCTGGACTGGTGGGACGGAACGAAGTGGCAGGAATTCGCCTCGGCTACCAGCATCGGGCCGCAGCGGCTGTTGCGGACGGCGGCCGTCACCACATCACGGGTCCGGCTACGTGTTACCAAGGCGGCTGCTTGTCCGGCCATTTCGGAGGTAGGGCTGTTTCGTTCGCCTCGCTGAACGACGGCCGCTTTCGCGGAATCTTTGATCTTATGTGCGTCCTAATGCCAATGTCACGAGACGGCTGACGCTGCGCGGCCTTGCACCGGATCGAACGGCAGGCAGGCTTTCAGTAAGCAGACCGCCTGAGACCGCTGAAGAACGGCTCCAGATACTCTCCTAACAGCCAGATACTCTCATAAGACGTGGACCAGTTTCTGGGGAGCAGGCCAACTCCGACACGGAAGCAAGGGCGGGCGAGGCCCTTGGGTTGTCGGGTCTTTCGGCAGGGGCGGCAAATCGTGGCCCAGACCATTTGCGAACACCGCAACGCAGTCGCAAAGCATTATATAGACGGAACTTGCGTCGCTTTACCTCGGCCTGGTGGTGATTGCGTGGCGGCCCCAAAGGTGATACAATTCGAGGTTTGCGGCGGGGTAGCAGTGCCGCCGTTTGGGCCGGGCGTCCCGGTCCGAAGCTTTTTTTGCAGCCTTGCCTTGAGAGAAGCTGTCGCAACTTCGTACCCAGGAACCGTCCTGGGTGAAGTCTTTGTCTTCGGAGCTTTGCATTGAGAGGAACTGGCGTTGTCTGACGACGCGGAAAATCCCCCTATTTCGGAAACCGGGTCCCCATCGGGCGCGGGAGAGCCGTCGGGCGACTCTGGATCGGGTCGGATCGTCGCCCTGGCCATCGAAGATGAGCTGAGGAGCAGCTATCTGACGTATGCCATGAGCGTAATCGTGGCCCGGGCCCTGCCGGATGTCCGCGACGGTCTGAAGCCGTCGCAGCGGCGCATTCTGGTGGCGATGAACGACCTGAACCTCACGCCCGGCGCCGCCCGCGTCAAATGCGCTAAAATCTGCGGGGACACCAGCGGCAACTATCACCCGCACGGCGAGAGCGTCATCTATCCCACCCTGGTACGCATGGCCCAGGAGTGGAACATGCGCTATGTGCTGGTGGATAAACAGGGGAACTTCGGCTCGATCGCCGGTCTTCCCGCGGCGGCCATGCGATATACCGAATCTAGGCTCTCGCACTTCGCCGCGCTGATGCTGGAGGACCTCAAGCTCGATACCGTCGATTTCATTCCCACCTACGACGAGCGGCACACCGAGCCGACGGTCTTGCCCTCCAAGTTTCCGAACTTGCTGGTAAACGGGGGCACGGGCATCGCGGTCGGCATGTCCACCGACATCCCGCCCCACAACCTGGGCGAGATTTGCGATGCCTTGGTTCGGTTGATTGACGACCCCGAGGTCACCATCGACGAACTGCTGGAGATCGTTCCAGGGCCGGATTTCCCGACCGGTGGAATCATCTGCGGCAAGAGCGGGATTCGCCGCGCGTATCGGATGGGCCACGGCGGGATCACGATCCGGGCCAGGGCTGACATCGAAGAGTATCGTTCCGGTCGTTTTCGGATCATCGTCCGCGAAATCCCGTATCAAAAGCAGCGCGACGCCGTCGAGGAGAATCTGGCAAAGCTGGTCAACGAGGGGAAAATCCCCGGCATTTCCAACATCCGCAATGAAAGCGACCTCAAGGAACCCGTCCGCCTGGTTCTGGAGTTGAAGCGCGACGCCGATCCGGAGATCGTGCTCAATCAGCTTTACGAGTACTCCGAGCTGCAAACCCGCTATTCCATCAATCTGTTGGCTTTGGTGGATGGCAAGCCGCGCCTCTTGACGTTCAAGGAAATGTTGCAGGAGTTCTTGCGGCATCGGGTCACGGTCATCCGCCGCCGCACGCAATTCCTGCTGCAACGGTCCCGCCAGCGCAAGCACACCATCGAGGGCCTGCTCTTGGCCCTGGCCGATATCGACGAGGTCATTCGCGTGATCCGGACCTCGCAAACGCAGGCGGAGGCCAAACAGCGGCTGATGGAAATCGCTTGCCCGGCGGCCATGCTGGCCCGGGCCTTGGGCGAGGAGGGATTCCGCCAATTCCAGGAGGAGCGGGGCGAGGCCGAGAGCTACACCCTGACCCCCGTCCAGGCCGACGCCATCCTCCGCATGACGCTGGGCCAATTGGTCAACCTGGAGCAGGAAAAGCTGGCGAATGAGCACCGCGGGCTGCTACAGGATATCAACGAGTATCTCCGCATCCTCTCCGACGAGCGGAACATCCTCGCCATCATTCGCGAGGAACAACTCGATATCAAACGGCGTTTCGGCGATGAGCGACGCACGGAAATCATCGCCCAGGAAGCCGACAAATTCGATATGGAAGACTTGATCCCGGACGAGACGATGGTGGTCTCCATCAGCTCGGCGGGATACATCAAGCGGACCCCCGTCACCGCCTATCGCTCGCAGCGACGTGGCGGGAAAGGGCTGAAAGGGGCACGGGCCGACGACGAGGACCCCATCGAACACCTCTTTCTGGCCAACACGCACGATCAATTGCTGTTTTTCACCAGCATCGGCAAGGTCCACTGGCGGAAGGTCTGGGAATTGCCCGAGTTGCCGCGGGACGCCAAGGGCCGGGCCATCGTCAACCTGTTGAACTTGCAGGAGGGCGAGCGGGTGGCCAGTTGCCGCCCCGTTCGCGACTTCCATCTGCCCGAGCATTACCTACTCATGGCCACCGCCCAAGGGGTGGTGAAAAAGACCGAACTTTCGGCCTACGGGCGGCCCATGAAGGGTGGCATCATCGCCCTCAAACTCCGCGAAGGGGATGAGTTAGTCGGCGCTGTCATCACCCGCCCCGGCGATGAGATTGTGCTGTCCACGGCCAACGGCATGGCCATCCGCTTTCCCCAGTCCAACGTGCGCCCGATGGGCCGCAACGCCACCGGCGTCAAAGGGATCACGCTGATCGGTGACGATCGAGTCGTCGGCGTGGTGGTCGCCGACCCCGAGGCAGCCCTGCTGACGGTCTGCGCCAAGGGCTACGGCAAGCGCACGCCGTTCGGCCCGAATGCGGAAGCAAGCGACGAAGGCGAGGTGCCCTCCGACGATCTTGGGGACGGAAATTCAACCGCCGATGCCGAGGGCGAGGCCGTGCCGTCCGATTCGGCCGCCGATGCATCCTTGGAAGGGGAAACTGATGCATCGCCAGAAGGGGAAAACGGGAACGAGGGCGAGGACGAAGTCTCGTCGCAGTTTTATTATCGAACCCAGCGCCGCGGGGGCAAGGGTATTCGAGATATCAAAACCGGGGAACGCAACGGGCCGGTGGTGGGCGTGGTCGCGGTGCATGAAAATGATCAGGTCCTGATGATGACCGCGCTGGGCAAGATTCAACGGATTCACGTGCACGAGATTCGCCTCAGCGGGCGCAACACCCTCGGCGTGCGATTGATGAACCTCGACGAAAATGATGAATTGATCGCCGTCAAGCGAATCCCCGCCGACGAGGATGACGAGCCAGCTCCCGTAGAATAAAGCAGCACGCGAAGGAGACGGCTTGCCGCTCCGCAGTCTGGGGTGTCGCAGGGGGTATCGCAGGCTGGGATTGCATCTGGAGGGAGAGGGATCGCCTTGCTGACGGTGTGCCGCCGGTGAAGCTTTCCATCGCTGACGGAGTGCCGTGGGTGAAGTTATCACCTCGCTGATGGGAACATCGCTGACGAAAGCATCGCTGACGAAAACGTCCTTGACGCAAACATTGCTGACGCAAACATTGCTGACGAAAACATTGCTGACGGAAACTGGGCGGTGCGGACACCAATATAACGATTCCAGCGCGGAGTCCGGCTGATCGCATGATCCGCGTGGCATAGATTGCGAGGCGTCATGTCCGGTCACCACATGTCCCATCGTTACATGTCGCGTCACCTCAAGATGTTTCGCCAGGCAAATAATCTTGCGACGTAGCATCAACTACTCGCGTTGAATCCGACCCGTCGCGTTGCATCCGACCCGGTCGCGTGAAGCCAGGAGAGAATACCCGATGCCGCGTCAAAGGGCATTCATCACGGGAGCTGACGGCTTTGTGGGCGGATTCCTCCTGGAAGCCCTGGCAGGAACGGGTGCCGAACTGCTGGGAGCGGCCCCACGCCCCCTTTCAGCGACTGCCGAGGTATCGGATGTTTTGCGGCAGATCCCGCTGGTGACCTGGGATTTCGCCGGTCCGGTGTGCGACGATCGGTCCGTTCGCGAGGCGGTTTTGGAGTTTCGGCCCACTGCGGTCTATCACTTGGCGGCCATTTCCGTCCCCGAGGATTGCGGCGATGCCGCGATCCACCCGCTGGCGCAGGCCGTCAATGTGGAGGGCACGGCCCGCCTCTTGCGTCTGGCCGCTTCTTTGCCGCAGCCGCCGCGTGTGATGGTCGTCAGCAGTAGCTACGTCTATCCCGTCTCCCCCAGCGAGCCACAAACATTCGCGGAAGGCGTCTTCCTCCAGCCGCGGCGTGGCTACGGCCGTACCAAGCACCAAGCCGAGCTGCTGGCATTGGATGCCTGGCGGCGAGAGGGCCTGCCGGTGATCATCGCCAGGGCCTTTCCGCACACGGGACCTCGCCAGTCGCGGCGGATGATGCTGCCCGAATGGGCCGCACAATTCGCCGACGGTGCCGATCCCGTCCGCGTTCACACGCTACAAGCCTGGATCGACTTGAGCGATGTCCGAGACGTGGTGCGAGCCTATCGGTTGCTGGTGGAGCATGGTACCCCCGGGGAGGTGTACAATGTCGGCTCGGGTGTCGCGCGGCGAAGCGGTGACGTCTTCGACCTGCTGAGGCGGATCGCCGACCCTGAGCGCGGCGTCCAAGAGACCCGGCCGGGCCAAAAGTGCGATCCCATCGCCGAGATTGCCAAGATTCGCGAGGCCGTCGGCTGGCAACCCCAGATTCCCATCGAACAAACGGTCCGCGACACGTGGGAGTATTGGCGGAATCGTGCCAACAGAATCCCATGAATACGAGGGCCATCGATTTTCCAGATTTCCCGCCAGCAGCACCCTGGGATCACGGGACCTGCCGAGGCCCGGCCTCAAGGCCTGGCCTCGATCGCTTGCCGTTCCCCGGCTCCACGGAGATCGCTCGCCGCCGTGCTGCGTTCGGCATCTGCCGTGCTGCGTTTTGCGTCTTGGGAGAGTAGAGCCTGCCGTGCCCGCGATACCAAGTCGGATGCCCAAGGCTTTTCACCATACAGGGCAATCACCGCGCGACGGATGGCGTCGGCCTGCGTCGGATTCTCCGCCTCCAGTTGGTCGGCCTCGTCCAAGCGTTTGGCGGTGAGGTCGATTTGAGTTTCGATCAGGTCGCGCAATTCGGCGCGCATCCGCGCGAGACGTCGGCGGGCCAGCTCCAGACATTGCCCGGCCGTCCCCCCTTCCAGCAACCGCGGTTTTTTCTCGCCCGCTGGCTTGGCCTCAGTCGCTCCCTGAGCTTCCGCGGCGTCGCCAAGCGGGGAAATGTCCGAGCCGTAGAGCGTAATCAAGGCCTCGAGACGGCGCATTCCCTCCTCGGGGTCGAGCTGGGCGTATCGCACGGCTTCCAGGTAGCCGCGCTCGATGGGAATAGCGCCAGCCGCGTTGCCACGGCGCCGCGCATCGAACTCAAAGCGCCGTTCCAGCCGCTGCAATTCGATCTCCTGTTGAAATTCACGCACGGTCGCCGCGCGGTAATCGCCAGGGAACCGCGACAGGAACTCCTCGATCTCGCCCTCCGCTGCGGTCAGAAGATCCGGCGTCCCGCTTTCGGTACGGGCCATGATCCGCGCGTACAAGGCATCGGCGGTGGGCGGTTGCAGAAAGTACCAGATCCCGCCGCTCAGCAGGAGCAAGGCCCCGGCCAAGACCCAGGTCTGGATCGAAACCAAGGGCCGCGCAGGGGCTGGCGGCGGCTCGACCTGATCCAGTTCGTCGGGGGAGACTGTCACAAACCGGGCACTCTTGTTGGAAATCGTCCCGGCAGGGGGCGACTCGGGACGATCTGCACTGCCGGTGCCGGAGGTGAGAGCCGGCGATCGCACGGGAACCGTTCCCTCGGCAGGCGCCGGTGAGGCGGCGGGGGCGGACTGGGCGAGCGGATAGCATTCGAAGGCATCCGTTTCTCGCGTCTCGTCCCACATGGATGGCGTTCCCAACGCGGCGGGGTGGGGGGCATCAATCGCGGGTTCCGGCCCCGCACCGCCTTTTTCCCTAGGGGCCGTCACGGTCGGTGAAGGTGGCGGCGTAGCGGGAGCGGCGTCGATGGCCCGCGTAGCCGCATCCGCCAAATGCGATGATGGGTCCTCCATCCCTTCCTCGCCGGGTACACCGAACGCCATCAAATCGGCGGGCACGGACGCGGCATTGGACTGCTCTTGCTTCGTCAAGGCATGCAGCATCGCCTGCAACCGCCGCCCCACCAGCGAGGCCGTGGCGATCCGCCGGTCGGGATCCTTCGCCAGCAGCTCTTGGAGAATCCGATCGAGTCCGTCGGGCACCTGAGGGGCGTACAAGCGGACCGAATCCGGAGTAGCGTGACGATGCAGTTGCAAGATTTCCGCGAACGATCGCACCTTGAACGGTGGCCGTCCCGTCAAAAGCGCATACATCACTGCACCCAGGCTGTACAGGTCGGACTTCGGTCCGACGGGCAAGGCCTCGGCCTGTTCCGGCGCCATATACTCGATGGTCCCCAACACACTCCCCGCCCCCGTCTGGCCCGCCATCCCAAAAAGCCGCGCTATGCCGAAATCGGAGAGCTTGACCGTTCCATCCTCCGTGATCAGGAGGTTGGCGGGTTTGAGGTCGCGGTGGATAATCCCGCGATCGTGAGCGTGCTTCAGCGCCCGGCAAACCTGGATGCCGATCTCCGTCGTCTCGCGCCAAGTAAACAGCCGCCCGCCGCGCAATTCGTCTTCGAGGCTCCGGCCGCGAATCAATTCCATGACGTAAAAAAGCACGTCATCCTGTTCGCCAAACCCCAGCAGACGGACGATGTTGGGATGCCGCAGCTTGCGGAGGGCCTCGATCTCCAGCTCGAATCTTCCGCGAAAATCGCTCTCCTGGGCCAGGGTCAGGGAGAGGATTTTCACGGCGGCAGGCTCGCCCGTCTCCTCGTGGACCGCCTCGAAGACCACGCCCATGCCACCACGGCCCAGACGCCGGATCACTCGATAGGGGCCAAGTTGCTGGATGTCCATGGGCGACCTCCTCCGTAAAACACGTCGCCAAAATGACAACACCCGATGCGGCGTCCCTGGTTGGCGATCCGCCCCCGGACCGATGCTCCGCCATCACTTGCCACTCACCCCGCCAGCCGTCCACCGAAAAGCGTGACGATCGAGCACCTTTTACGCCGTCGTCCCGCAGCAAAATCGCCGATCCGACGCGCAACCTACCCGGCCAGCCCGGCCTAGCCCAGATTAAGCATTCGTGCGTTTTCCAGCCAAGTAAACCCCTATTCTAGGGGGGGATTCCATAGTGTCCCGACATGGATAGCCCCCATCCTACCCCTACAGCGCAAAATCCGCCGGATTGGATGATGTACCCAGCATATCTTGGGTGGCGACAGGTCTCACATCACCACAAATTATTGACCCAACCAAACGATCCTGCGCTGGAGTATGAAATGGAAGCGTTACCCCTTTTTATGAGAAGCACGAGGGCGACCGAGCACGAAAGAGACCGCCTCGCGTGCCGACCGCGGACCATGCCCGAGCATCATGGCCAGAGCAAACCCTGCCGCGAAGTTGAGCAGCCCCGTGATGACGAAAAACAAGAGCATTCCCATCCTGGCGTCTCGCGTATCCCAACCCAAGCTCCGAGGCGATCGACATTCCTCGTTCAATCAACGTTCCTCGTTCAGTCAAGACTCCTCGTTTAATCAACATTCCTCATTCAAGATGCGGTCGTAGAACTCGACGTAACGGAGTCGCGTCTCGGGATTGCCGCGTGCTTGGATCGCACTGCGGGGATGCAAATTCAACTGGCCCGTGATGTTGTACTGCACGAGCGGCCCCCACTCCACTTCGTTGCGGAGCGGCTCGATGTAGTCTTGCAGGAACCGGAAGATGGGCCGAATCTTGAACTTGGGATTGCGCAGAAAACCCAGGAGAAGCTCCATGGGGCAATTCCCGGCGCCACGTCCCAGCCCACCCATCGTGGCATCGACGCGGTTGGCGCCGTGGATAATCGCCTCGATGGTATTGGCGAACGCCAACTGTTGGTTATTATGGGCGTGGATGCCGACCTCTTTACCTCGCTCTTTCACGTAGCCGAGGTATTGTTTCACCAGTCGTTCCACCTGCTCTGCATACAGCGAGCCGAAACTATCGACCACGACCACGGTTTGCGTGGGGGTCTCCGCGACGAGTTCCAATGCCTGGGCGATCTCCGTTTCCGTTGCCCGTGACACCGCCATCAGGTTGGCCGACACCTCATAGCCTTTGTCGGCGGCATCCTTGATCATGTCGCAGGCCTCGGCCGTCTGATGGACGTAGAACGCCACCCGCATCATGTCAAAGACGCTGCGATCCTTGGGCAAGACGTCGGTGCGCCAATCGGTCTTGCCCGCGTCGATCATGGCCGCGAGCTTCAGCGATGTGGGGTTGTCCCCGACCACGCGACGGACGTCGTCCTCGTCGCAAAACTTCCATGCCCCAAAGCGGTCTCGTTGAAAAACCTGCTTGGAGGCCTTATACCCTAGTTCCATGTAGTCCACGCCCGCTTCCAGGCAGGCGTGGTACGCCGCCCGGACGAACTCATCCGAAAAATGGTGGTCGTTGATGAGGCCGCCGTCGCGAATCGTGCAATCCAAGACCCTCAACTCTGGACGATAGGTAATCCACGGTGCCGTCACGAATCCAACCTCCCGTAATGGCGTTTTGAATCCCTCGCAACGCAAGTGATGCAACAGGCCACCGCAATGCGATAACCACGAGGGCGTTGGGACAGAAATTATGGGACAGAAATCAGACGATCGCGCCTGAAGAAGCCATTATTTTACCGCATTTCTCACGGCGTGCCCACTTCTCAGCGCCGCTCACTTAACCATATCTTATGGAATGGACTTCTTGCCTGGCCGTGGCCGCGATTCGTCGCTATGCTCAGGTCCGGACGTGCGGGTCCATCCTGTAATACCCCTGGTAACCGATTCACCGATCGTGCCGACCGAGTGGCCTACCGCCGCAGATCCGTGCCATTCCCTATTCCCGGGAGATGCTAATGCCGCATGAACATGACGAACCCGACTTTCGCTCCCTGAGCGAAGCCCCCAGAATGACCCGATTCCTCCCCGGCACGGCCATCGAAGTCGTGCGGCCAACGATCCGACGGCAGGGGTTTGGCTACGCGCTCTTCGACTTCGACGGCACGCTGAGTCTGATTCGGGCAGGGTGGCAAGACGTGATGATCCCCATGATGGTGGAAGTTTTGGCCGAGAACGCACCTCACGAGCCGGCCGACCGTCTGCAAAGCCTGGTTCGCGACTTCGTCACGGAGTTGACGGGCAAGCAAACCATTTATCAAATGATCCGCCTTGCGGAAGAGGTGCGAAAACGGGGCGGCCGGCCGTTGGAACCACAAGCCTACAAGTCCGAGTATATTCGCCGCCTGATGCTGCGAATCGGCGATCGTCGCGAGGGATTGCGAACCGGCCGTTATCAGCCCACCGACTGGCTCGTCCCCGGTTCCCTGGACCTCTTGGACGCCCTGCGGCAGCGCGGGGTAGAACTGTATCTGGCCAGCGGCACCGACCAGCCGGCCGTTCGCGAGGAAGCGGCCTTGCTAGGATTGGATCGCTACTTCGGCCCTCGCATCTTTGGGGCGCTCGAGGACTACCGGCGTTTCTCCAAGGCCAAGGTCATTCAAGATGCCTTGCGGGAACACGGCGTCCCGGGCGAACGCCTACTCGGTTTCGGTGACGGGTACGTAGAAATCATCAACGTCAAGGAGGTGGGTGGGACGGCTGTGGCCGTGGCCAGCGACGAGACTCGCCGGGACGGTCGGCCGGACGATTGGAAGCGGAACCGTCTCATCGCCGCCGGGGCCGATCTGGTGATACCCGATTACCACCAAGCCCGCGAGCTGATAGATTATCTGTGGGGTGAGTAAACTTTCGCGAACATTAGAGGACTTGCTCGTCCCGGCCGTTCGTGCGCCGCGCTACGAGCCTCGCCGCGCGGGCCGTGCACGTATGTGCGGATGACGCAAACCGCCATTCATCCCGTTGCGCTATTAGAACGAACACGCGACCTATGCCATTTTCCCGATTCGATCGCAGCCGATTGGAACTTCGCCCCTTGTCGGAGCGTGCTCACGACCTGGACCTCTCATGTCTGATCGATCCGCAGGCCCCGGCACCGGACTTTGCTCACCCCGCCATCCCGCTTTTGGCCCAACGAATCGTGGAGGCCCGCCGCCGGGATGCGGCAGTGATCTTTTTCTGCGGGGCTCATGTCTTGCGGCAAGGCAACGGACTGCTGCTGATCGACCTGATGCGGCGAGGCTTGTTGACGCATCTGGCCCTGAACGGCGCGGGGGCCATCCACGACTTCGAGTTCTCCATGATTGGAGCCACCACGGAGAGCGTGGCACGCTACATCAAGGAAGGGCAGTTCGGGCTGTGGCGGGAAACCGGCCGCATCAACGAGGCCGCGCGGCAAGCCGCCCGCGACGACATCGGCCTGGGCGAGGCCATCGGCCGCATGATCGAAACCGAGGCCTTTCCCCATCGCCACGTCAGCGTGCTCGCCGCCGGGTTTCGCCTCCGAGTTCCGGTTACGGTTCATGTAGCGATCGGGCAAGACATCATTCACGAACATCCTAATTTCGATGCGGCCGCGACCGGCAAGGCCACCGACAACGACTTCCTGGTGTTTTGCCATAGCGTGTCGCGGCTGGAGGGTGGGGTCTATCTCAACATCGGCTCGGCCGTCGCCGGCCCGGAGGTCTATCTCAAGGCCCTCAGCATGAACCGCAACGTCGCCCGACAAGAGCACCGCCAGATTCGCCACTTCACGACCGCCGTCTTTGATCTCATCCCGATCGAATCGGATACGTCTCGCGAGGCCCCCAAGTCCGATCCACGGTACTACTACCGACCGTATAAAACGGTTTTGGTCCGCACGGTGGCGGATGGGGGTGAAAGCCACTACGTCCTGGGCGAGCATCGCCGCACGGTTCCCACGCTGTATCATGCCATCATCGCCGCGGCGGAGTCGACGGCAGCCAAAACGTGAGCGATCCCCCCATCGAGCCACGGTAAACCGTGGGACGGCTTGCTTCCCCCTGTCGTGCGAAAGGGTGCGTTGGGCACGAGGGTATCGCATGGCCACGGACACCTGTTTGTTTATCGGAACCGACGAGGCAGGCTACGGCCCGACGATGGGACCGCTGGTCATTGTCGCCACGCTTTGGCAAGCCCCTTCCAACGCGCCACCGGAGACCTGGTACACCCGACTAGCACCTGCCGTCTTGGCCCCGCACGACCCGGCCCTTAGCAAACTGCGAAAGCTAAGCGGCAAACGGCGAAAGCCAAGCGGCGACCACGCAGCCCGGCGGATGGAGGCAGCCGCTGGCGGGGATCGCACCGGCACGGATTTCGCGTCTGCCGCCCCGCCGTGCGTCATTGGCGATTCGAAGCAGGTCTATCGCTCGCATCGGGGATTCCCCGACCTCGAGCACGCCGCCATGACGTTGCTCCGCTGGTGCGGCGTCGAGACAGATACGTGGCGGGAGCTATTGCGTCGCCTCGACCCCGCCGCCTTTGCCGATTGCATCGGCTTGCCCTGGTTTGCCGACTTCCACGCCAAGTTACCGCTCTCGATAAACGAGGGCGTGACGGCTGATGCCGTCACCCGTTCGGCCCTGGCCGTGCGCCAGATCGGCGACACGTCGGGCGTCCGGCTTCTCGATCTCCGCTGCCGCTTCCTTTGCGAGCCGCGATTCAACGCGCTGGTCCGCGAGCACGAGTCCAAGGGCCGCCTCCTTTCGCTCCAGACCCTCGACCTCGTGTGCGACCTTTTGAACTGCCACGCGGACGGCCGCGAGGGATGGGTGTACTGCGACAAGCACGGCGGTCGGAATCGCTACAGCGAAGCCCTCTATACAAGCTTGGCGCCGGATTGGATCGAAATCTTGCACGAAGGCCAGGAAGAGAGCCGATACCGTCTCGGTCACCCGCGAGAGAAGTGGGAGATTCGCTTTACGGCTCGCGCGGACCAGCTCTTGCCCGTCGCCGCCTCATCCCTGATCGCAAAATATCTGCGGGAACTGGCGATGCGTGCGATGAACGCCTTTTGGACGGCCCGACTCCCTGGCCTGCCTCCCACCGCGGGCTACCCCCAGGACGCGGAGCGGATGCTGCAAAGCATCGCGGACCTGCGGGAGTCGCTCGGCATTCCGACGGATTGGGTCCGCCGCCTCAAATGAAGCTGAGACAGCAAGCGTAAGCCGACCGCCCGAGCGAGCGTCGCCCTGGGATTTGCCTTCTCGCCTACAAATGAAGCCGCCACGGCAAACGCAAGCCGATCGCGACTCGGCAAGGCATCCCGCCGCGAGGTCACGGAAGACCTTCCCGGGTGCTGAATTCGGCCCAAACAGGGAGATGATCGGCCACCTGGACCGCTTGTCCCGCGGAGATGTTGAATTGCCGCACCAGGTCCACCACACCGTGCTTACCCGAGTATTCCGTGGTGGCGCGGTGATCGAGGAACAGGCCGTCCAAGACTCCTGTACCGTCGAGGGTGGTAGGAATCTGAAGCGAAACGGCGGCCACGTCGCTCAGGCCCGGCAGCCCTTGCCGCACGGTCGAAGGGTCCCCGAAATACCCGGCCAGAATGATGTCGTCCTCACCCCGGCCGTCGTCCCGAACCGCCCGAAAGACCTCGTCCAAAAGTTCCGTCTCCTCGGCCGCGCGCAGCGTATCCACCTGCACTCCGATGAGGGAAAAGGTGAAAGCCTCGTTGGAAGGCAAGCCGCGTGCCCGAAAGGCGGCCGTCAAGGGGAGGAACTGTAGCCGTTGCAACGGGTCGTCGACCACGCGAACCGTCTGCCGATCGATCTCCACGCCCGCCAGGTCGAAGATGAAGACCACTCCTCGCAGCGTCGATACCCGCAGGGCCTCCGGAAGCGTGGCATAGCTGAAGCTGGCCTGATCACGATTGACGTATTCCATCAATCGGGCCAGAACAGAGCGATCCCGCAGATCGACCCCTTGCAAGACCGTCACGTCGAACTGGCGGATCACGGCGGCCAGCGCCGCAGCCACCCCCGGTTTGAGCAGCTTTTCCTCCGTCAGCGGCGTCACATTCCAGGTGCAGATTCGCAGCGTGGCCTGCGACCTGGGCGGCGGCAGGACGGGCACGGTGGGCAAGTCCGACAGCTCGTCCTGCTGATCAAATCCCGATACCGACCACGTCGGTTTCGGCAATACGCCTCGCGCAATCAGGCGGGGAATCAGCGCCCACGAGGCCGCAATCCCTCCCACCAGCAGCACCAGACCGTAGAGTGATCTCATGTTCCCCGCATTCACTCACCCAGGGCGAAATCCTTCAAACGGCGAAGCAGGAGCGGCCTATTTCGCGGGGCACCAACGGAACCGGCTGGCGGGGGAACCGCTGGCTCGTGCGGATCGCACCGCGTGGAAACGCCCGCAAAATTGGGAAGCTCTTCCCAAAGCGACGCCTGCTCCCCCCGCGGAAAAACACGCACGATAGCGCACTCCCGACCGAATCGCTCCACCAACAGCGGAATCTTTTCCGGTTCCACCAGGACGGGAAGCACCGTGCCAGCGAAGGGGCGCTGCACCAAGACCAGCTCGAAGCTTTCTCCCCGCGGAAAATCTCCTACCTCTGAGGAACCGAGGATCAGAAGGTGCTGCCTGGACGCCCACATTCGGCCGATCGCATCCCCAGTGGCCCACGCTTGCCGAATCGGAATCAAAATGTAGTCGCCCCGACTGTGCAGAAGCCCCAAACGCAGGGCCTCGAACCTGCCCCGAGGCTGCGATGGCGTGATCAAGCGGATTTGCGGGTAGCGCTGCGCGTACTCCTCCGCAATCTCCGCCGAGGCGTCGCGCGAGGCGTCATCCACCAGAATCAATTCCCAGTGCGGCGTCAGATCAGGCAACGTCTCGATCAACTCGGGCAAACGCGAGCCCAGCACCCCCTGACAATTCCGAAATGCCAATAAAATCGATAGGGAAACGGACAACGGAAGGCTCCTTCTGATGCGGCACGACGCCACGTCGTCGCGGCGGCCTTGCCCAACCAAACTGCACGGCTGCAATGAGAACGCTTCCCTACGTCAAGCTCTGCCGGACCGTACGACAGCTTCTCGTAAGGCTCTTCGTCGCCAATCTCGCCGAGAGTCTAGCAAAGTTCAGATGCATCGCTTGGTGCGGCTTGAGCGGCTAGCAATCGAGCGAACGGCTATGCCGCAAAGAAGGGTCTTGCTATTACCGCAGATTATTCATCGCGCATGACCGTGGGCATCGACCGAGCGTCAGGCTGACCGCAACGTCAGGCAACCCAAGCTCAAGAGCCGTGCCACGCCTCGCGGCCCGACCGCGGACGCACGACCCGTCCCCACATCCCCCGCCGGGCGAGGTGGAATAGGACGCAGACGCTTCCAACAGGGGAACCGTTCACGTATGGCCCCATGCGTAAAACGTGGTATTTTCACCATCCGTGTGACAACAACGCGGCGCTCGTACCCGCCGATTGCTCAAGAGAACCAATTGCACAAGAGAACCACAAGACGTTGTAGTCGAGGCGTCGCGACGCCACCAATCCTCCGTGAACGGTCACTAAATCCGTGAACGGCTACTAAACAGGATTCTCCACGGCCGATTGAATCTCGGGTTGATACTGTCTGGTATCCAGCAGCGTTAAACCCAAAAACAGCGTCAGGAAGAGCAGGCCCACAACAAAGATCAGGGCATTGAAGGGATGGTCGTATCGAAGATGCATGAAATACAGGGCGACCAGCGTGGCCTTGACCGCAGCGATGCCCATGGCGATGAAAAGGTTGGCCGAACCAAGATCGACCCAAGTCGCCGCGACCGTGATCACGGTCAGCGCGATGAGGGCGGCAAAGACCGCCACAAGCGTACCCAAGGGGACCACATGCCCAAAACCCTCTTCGTGATGCGATTCCGCCGCGTTCATGCTTGTACCTGATTCGATCGATCCACGATTTACCAACCTGATGCTACAGCGCTGGGTTGTTATCAACATTTTGTCGTGATAGGAAACAACGCATTGCAACGTATGGTGGCCGCATCATGCAGGTACACGGACCTTGCGCTGTAGGACTAAGTTGACCTGGCTGCCGCATTCAGCCGCACATCTCCGTACCGCCGGACCGTTCTGCCTCGCGCTTTCCTCCGCCCCGACCTTTTACGAATCAAGCCGAAGGTTGATGAATCAAGCCGAACTTTGATTGATCAACCCGAAGGTTCGTGCATCGACCCGAGCTTTCATGAATCGATCCGATCTGCAATAAATCAAAACGAGCTTCCATGAGTCCATCCGAACTTTAATGAATCAAATAGAGTAGCGGAAATAAGAAGATCCAGACCAAGTCCACCAGATGCCAATAGAGACCCACGTAATCGACGGGGCCGAAGTAGAACCGGTGGAAATCGCCGCGGACAGCGCGGACCAGAAGCCAGGTGATGGCCCCAATGCCACCGATGACATGGAGGGCGTGCAGCCCCGTCATGGCGAAATAGATGCTGAAAAAGGCCCCCACCAGTCGGGGGGCATCCGCTGAGACCGCCTCGCTGGAGGTCACCTGCTGTAGGAGGTACGTGGGCGCCTGCTCCGGGGTAGAGGGCGTTGGCTCGCCGCCGATGCCCGATTCCACCCCGCCCGGCTCGACGGCCCCTTTCGGCCCCTCCGCCGGCTCGCCATGGTGGGCCGGGTGATAGCGTCCCGCCCACAACAGCCCGTGCTCCCACTTCTGACGATATTCGACGCACTTGACGCCCAAGAATACGAAGGCGCAAAGAAGCGTCACCCCCAGCAGGACAATCAGCGCCCGGCGCTGCTCCAATTGGGCGGCGCGCACCGCCAGCGCCATGGTCAAACTGCTGAAAATCAAAACGGCCGTATTCAAGGCCCCCAGATTCTTGTCCAGAAAGTGATGGGCATAGACAAAGACCTCCGGGTGATTTCCCCGATATACCGCGTAAGCGCAGAACAACCCACTGAAAAACAGAATCTCTGTGAGCAAAAATACCCAGACCCCCAGCTTACCCGCGTCGAATTGTTGCTCGGCCGAATCGAAATGATGCGCCACATAAGCGGGGTGTTCGTGGTGCTCTCCCTCACTCTCGACAAGAGCGCTCGGGGTGACAAGGGCACTGGAATTGTTCATGGCCTGCCTACAATCCGAATCGGGGTCAACTGCTAATCGCATGAATTGGGAAGTCGTCGGCCTTTATCGGCCTCTTTTCACGCCAAACCTAGCGGTACGCCGTAGTAGGCGCCCGTCTTGTTGTCGTATTCCAAATCATCCAGGTAATAGGGATCGTATCCCTCGCTGAGCACGGGCGGTCGCAGGAAGTTTTCCTTGGGCGGTGGTGAGGAGGTTTGCCATTCCAGGGTGGCGGCGCCCCAGGGGTTCGCTGGCGCCGGGCGTCCTCGCCACAACGAGTGCGCGAGGCAAACGGCCACGGTCAGGAACCCGATCAAGGTCAAAAACGCCCCCGCCGTCGACAGCAGGTTCAATCCCGCGAACTCCGGGTGACGATCCAAAAGCAGCGAGTAATCGAAATAGCGGCGCGGCATACCGCGGCTTCCCAGCACGAACTGCGGGAAGAAGGTCAGATTCATGCCCAGGAAAACGGCCACGGCACCGAGCCGCCCCAGCGTATCGTTGAACATTTTTCCGGTCATCTTGGGCCACCAGTAATGCAGCCCTCCTAAAAACGCCACCAACGTGCCGCCAAACATCACATAGTGGAAATGGGCGACGACGAAATAGGTGTCGTGCAGGTGCACGTCGGTGCTCAATGCCCCCAGGAAAAGCCCGGTCAGCCCGCCAATCCCGAATAGAAATAGAAACGCCAAGGCATAGCACATTGGCGTCTGGAGCGAGATCGAACCTTTATACATGGTGGCCAACCAATTGAAGACCTTGATGGCCGACGGTATGGATACGCTGAAGGTCAAGGCGCTGAAGATCATGCTGGCCAGCCGCGATTGGCCGCTAGTGAACATGTGATGCCCCCACACCAAAAAGCCCAGCAAGGCGATGGCCACGCTGGAGAAGGCAATGAAACGGTAGCCGAAAATATGCTTGCGACTGAACGTGGAGATCAGCTCGCTGACTACGCCCATGCCCGGCAGAATCATGATGTAGACCGCGGGATGGGAATAGAACCAGAAGAAGTGCTGGAAGAGCACGGGGTCGCCCCCCAGCTTGGGATCGAAGATCCCCAACCCCAGCAGCTTTTCCGCTGCCACGAGCAGCAGGGTGATTCCGAGCACGGGGGTCGCCAAGACCTGAATCACGGCCGTGGCATACAGCGACCAGACGAAAAGGGGCATTTTGAACCAGCTCATGCCCCTCGCCCGAAGCATGTGCACCGTGGCGATGAAATTGACACCCGTGAAGATCGAACTGAAGCCAAGAATGAACGCGCCCAGAGCGGCCGTCACCACCCGGGTGTCGGTCGTCGTGCTGTAGGGCGTGTAGAACGTCCAGCCGGTATCCAGGCCGCCGGTCGCCAACACCGCCAGGAAAAAGATCGCACCGATGACCCAAAGGTGAAAGCTGGCCAGGTTCAGCCGCGGGAAGGCCACGTCCTTGGCACCCAGCATGAGCGGCAACACGAAATTCCCCAAGGCCGCCGGAATGCCCGGAATAATCACCAGGAAGATCATGATCGCCCCGTGCAGTGTGAATGCCTGGTTGTATTGACGCGGCGTCAAAAGATAGCGCTTTGGCGTTTCCTGGACCGCGCTGGCAGCGGTGGCCGCCTCGCTCTCGGCAGCCAAGGCCGCTACCGCATCTTGTCCCGCCGTCGCCTGCGGGGCCACAGTCGCCACCGGTTCTGGATTCGATGCCGTGGGCACCGCCGACGATCCCCCGTGCGTCAAGCCGGGAATCGCCAAATGCGTACGGATGGCCAGGGCAAACAGGCCGCCCAAAAAGAGCGAGGCCACAATCCCCACCAAATACATCACGCCGATCCGCTTGTGATCGAGCGTAAATATCCACGACCCAATGCCGCGATCGGCATGCAAATAATCGACGGAGCCAGAAGCTGGACTATTCATAACACTCTCTACTACAATCTGCTCACAACGTTACGGCACGAATTTACGAATATGCAAACCACTACTTTTTGTCGAATAACACTGAACTCACAATCGTTCCACGGATCAGGTACGCGACGCTATTCGAGTCGTTCCATGTGTGCTGCCATGAGTGTCGATCACAGCATCACGGCGAACTGCCCGGCCTGCCAGCTGGGTTCGTTTCCGCAGCGGGGGCCGCAGCGTGGCCTTGGCTCGGCACGATTGAAGCGCCGCCGTCGTTTTGCCCATCGTTCCCCGGTGCTTGAGGTTTCTTTGCGGATTGCCGTTCCTCTGCGGCTTGCGGCTTCTCTACGGGTTGCGGTTTCTCTACGGGTTGCGGTTTCTCTGGGGCTTGCGGGGACGACGGGGCTGCCTTTTCGCCGCCCGGTTGCGACGGCTTTTCGCCGCCCGGCTGGGCCGCCTCATCCGCATGCTGATCACTCAAGGATTTTATAAAAGCGATCAGTGCGGCGACTTTATCTTCGTCGAGCAACCCCTGATACGGCGGCATCTGTGGCGGATAACCCGCCACGATCTTGGCATCTGGAACCAAGATAGATTCACGGAGGTAATTCTCATCCGCCAGCGCGGAGCTTCCGTCCGCGAATTGCACCTGCTCGCCGTATACGTTCTTGAAACTGGGGCCGACCTTGCGGGTACCATCCAGCGAATGGCACTGGGCGCAGCCCTGCCGTTGATAAAGAATTCGCCCCGCCTCGACGGGCGTCAGGTTCTTCAAAAAGTTCGAAGCCTCTTCCAGCCACTTCTCGAATTGGCCCGGCTCGTGAACCACCACCTCCGCCAGCATGGCCGAATGGTTATCGCCACAATACTCCGCGCAAAGCAGCGGATAAGTCCCCGGTTTGATCGCATGGAACCACGTACTGGTATACCGGCCGGGCACCAAGTCCATCTTCAACCGAAAGGCTGGAATGAATAGGCTGTGGATCACGTCCCGACTGCTCATTACCAACCGGACCGGCCGATCGACCGGGACATGCAGGTTTCCGTCCACACAGCCGGTGGGGTAGGTAAAGAACCATTTCCACTTTTGGCCCGTCACGCGGATCTCGTAGGCATCCGGCGGCGCGGTCCGCATCTCCATGTAACCGTTGAATCCGACCGCAAAGATATAAATCACAATGCACAGTGGAACAAACGTCCAGAATAACTCCAAGGCGGTGTTATGACTGGGGGCCTTCTCGGCGTGGATTCGTGTATCGCGACGGCGATAGAGGATCAGAAAAACCGTCATCAAGACCACGATCAACCCGAAAAAGAAGGCCGAAATATAAAAGATGGCCTGGAAAAGATAGTCCGTATAATGAGCCGTCGTGGAAGCGGGATCGGGGAGCCAGAAGGTTCCTCCGGCCTGGGCCAGGGGTAGCCCCGCGATGGCCAAGGCCACTCGCGGCAGACCCTTTCTTGTTCTTCGCATTCCTCCAGGCCGAGCAGTCGCAGCGCGCGAAGGGGTCCTGGAAGCAGCGGCTTCACTTGCCCTGTGCTTGCGGCAACCGGTTGTGAATCGTAAATCGCTGTTCATGGATGCTGCGAAAATCCTTCGCCCACGTATACTTCCATCCCTTTCCCGATGCCTCTGCCCGCCCTGCCTGCACTATTTTGCGGTTCGTCTCAATGGTGGTTTCCCTCAACGCGGATTGCGGTCAAGGGGCTGCGCCGAAGACGACTCTGACCCGCTTCTCGCGGCTGGCGCCGATTCTGATCCGTCCCCAGGGATATTCGTGCTGCCCGCCCCTCGGAGGCGGTCCCACGCCCACCACGTCCCCAGAACCACGCCAAAAACAGCCAGGGTCAGCGCTGCGCCAATCTGCATGATCCGCCAGGCGGCCAGCGTGTAGCTGCCGCGTGTGGGATCAAAATGCATGCAGAACATCAAGATCCGGTCCACCGTGGTACCGATCTTGCCTTCCGCGGCTTCCAGCAAGGCGAGCCGCAACGTCTGGACCGGATAATCCACCCCGTACAGATAGCGTGAGACACGCCCGTCGGGCGTGCAGACCATGATCACGGCCACATGCACGTACTGCTTTTCCTTGGGGTCATAGCGATAGAAAAAGCCCACCGTATTGGCCAGCTTCTTGATATTCTGCTCGCTTCCGGTCAAAAAGACCCAATGGTCCGCCCCCGGCACCCGATAGCTCTTCATGTATTTCGTCTTGGTGGCCGCCGCCCGAGCCACCGTCTCCTCGGGATTGATGCTGACCGTGACCACACGGTACTTTTCCCCCATCGGCCAGTCCAATCGCTCCAAGCCCTCGAACAAACCATTCAGTTGTAGGTGACAAAGCTTGGGGCAGTTCGAGTAGTTGAGCGTGAGGATGACCGGCAATTCGCCGTCGAAATAGTCTCTCAAACGAACGTTTTCGCCTTCGGCCGACACAAACGACAGATCGAGCGGCAGGGGGCGGTCGAGGTGTTCCTCCACGCCCACGCCTTCCATCGCATCGGGGGCGGTCTCGGCGATTTGGGCGGGCAGCCAGCGTCCGCAAGGGAGCGCAAACAGAGCCCCCAGCGCCGCCGCCAAGATCCCGAATCGCCTCTGCCGATATTTCGCGTTCATGGCCTCAACCTCGCTTTTCGTGCCCGGGATGGATCAACAGGCCCAGCCTCCGCTCGCGTGCCGGTCAAGCCAGCCATCGATCGCTTCCTAGCTTATTCTACGGCGTGCCCGACAAACGGAGCGATCTCCCAAATCCCCTTTCACGGTTGCTGCTTTTCTGAAGGCGGTTCCACCGGAGCTTGTGGCGATGGCGACTTGACGGTTGGCCCCGCCTCAGGCGTCCCACCCGCGGCGGAATTCGGGGGCGTGGGGCGACTCACCGGGCGACCGGACACTTCGCGGACCGGCTTTCCCGCTTGCAATTCCGCCACTACTCGCGCCATGGCCGTGGTGATCGGCAGGCTTCCCGGCTCCGTCCCCTGGGGCGGAACCGGCAGCTTCAGGCGTGCCTCTTGATCGGCCCGCACCCCCGTCCACTCCGCGGGTGGGACCTGCCGATCCCTCGCCTCCCGCGCCGACACCCAGCGGAGATACGCCACCTGCAACAAGATGATGATGGCAAAGACGATCAGCGTCCCGATGAAGCCGATCAGTGCCACCGTGGATGTATTGATATCGCGTTCTGCCATGGGGGATTCGTCTCAAATAAAACGGTTCGGGCGTGCGTGTGGGGAAGCTGGGGCCTGGCCGTCTGGCTCACGTGTTTTCGAAATGCAAAGCCTCCGCAAGTCGCGGGTCGCGCAACGGCACAGGAGGGGCCGCCGCGACGCGATCGAGCACTGTCGCGGAAAATACCAACAGCCCACCGGCTGCCGTCAACACATCGATCCCGTTGAAACCTAAAAAGCCCGGGTTCGCCTTCGGCATCACCATCCAATACATATCCAACCAATGAAACACCAACAGCCAGATGGACCAAAAGGCCAGGGTGAACGTGTTTCGTTTTGCCGCGCGGGACATCAGCCCCAGCATGGGCACGAACAAGTGCCCAAGGATCAGGGCAATCGAAACGCCCACCCAGCCAGCGGTCTGGCGCGGCACGTAGTATTGCGTTTCCTCGGGAATGTTGGCGTACCAAATCAGCATGTACTGCGAAAAGGCGATGTAGCCCCAGAAAACGACGAAGCCGAATAGCAGCTTTCCCAGATCGTGGAGGTGTTCGACCGTGACCAGATGGGTATCGATCTGCCCCGTACCGCGAAGCAACAACAACAAGAGGATCAGGCCGGCCGTGCCGCCCACGATGGCACCCGAAAAATAGTACAAACCGTAGATGGTGCTGAACCATTGCGGCGTCAGCGACATCAACCAGTCGACGGCGGCTACGGTCACGGTCAAGGCATAAAGCAGCAAGGCCGGACCGCTCCAACGCTCCATAGTCCGCGTCAAATCCGGGTCGCCCGTAGCGTCCTGAAGCAACGACATTTTGCGGTAGAATCGTGCCAGCATCCACCACGCTGCCAGGCACAGGATGGCGCGAACGGTAAAGAAGGG
Source organism: Blastopirellula marina (assembly GCA_020721965.1). Taxonomy (GTDB): domain Bacteria; phylum Planctomycetota; class Planctomycetia; order Pirellulales; family Thermoguttaceae; genus Thermogutta. The sequence goes on from DYLS01000039.1 coordinate 25,189, forward strand.
GACGTTCAAATAGATCGCCTTGTGCCGCAGCAGCTCGTCCTCCATCACGGTTTGCCGATTGATCCAAGGATAGAGCGCATCGCTGCCGAGCAAGACGGGCAAGCCAATCGGCAGAAACAAAAGGATCAACAGGGGAAACGTGCCAGCCAGGGCCTCGGCCGATCGACGCACGGTGACGCTCCAGCCCGCCCGCGTCGCATGTTGCAAAATGACGAAAAACAAAGCGCCCAGGGCGATACTCAGAATCCAAACGAATTGCGTGAGATAGGCGTGAAAGAAGTACCCGCGGCCTTGAGGCTGAAGGAATGCCAGGCCGAAGCCGGCAGCCAGGCAGACCACGCCCGCAATCCCCAGACGGCTGACCCAGGCCTTGATGGCCTGCGGCGGGGCCGCGACCACGCTCACCGTTTCATGCCCGGCGTTGCTTCCCTGCCCGGCGCTTGCTGTTTCAGTCGAATTGATGTTGTCCATCGATCGTTCTATGCTCGTAGTTCGTTCCCTGATCGAATGACTGCTTCGATTGCTCGTTCTGGCTAACCAGGCTCGCGTTCCCCTGCGGTGGTGCGGCCAAATCGTGCGTCGCGGCGCCGGCTGGCCCGGACAACGCGGCGGCCGCCGTGTCCGTCCCGAAATCTTCCGGCAAGGGCGCTCGGGCGCGCTGCAAGCTCAGAACATACAGCGCGATTGCCCATCGATCGCGGGGAGGAATTTGCACGGCGTAGGCAGGCATGGAATGCCGTCCCTCGCGTACCACCCCGTGCGTAATGGTGTCGAAGATCTTGCTGATCGGTTGTTCCCGCACGGATTGACCGGTCAGCGCCGCCGGTGGCACCCAAAGCGGTTTCCCCCTGGCCCGTGCCCGGCGAGCGGTCATGCCATCATACAATCCGCCTTCACCCGTCAGGCCGTGACAGATCGCACAGTAGATGTTGTACCGCTCCTGCCCACGCCGCATCAGGTCCATGTCGACGGGGATGGGAAACTCGGTCACGAACTGATCCCCTACCCGACCCGTCTCCAAACGCCGCACGTCTTCCCAATCCGGCGGGGTGGGATTGTACGGTATCGTGCCCGCCACGGGAGGGCGCATTCCCAAACGATCGGGAAACAACCGGGATACCTGCTGCGTCTTCAGCTTGGGCTGAACAACCATGTCCTTGATGATGCGGATGCGGGGTTTCTCTTGTGGCCACTCCAAGGTATGGCTGCGCGCTCGGGCGATAAACAGGGGTGGCAGCGTAGCCAAAATCGCGATCACCGCCAGCCCCCAATACACGGCGTGAGGAATCTGTGTCGAGCCTTCCGGAATTGGGCACAATTCTATCTCTGCCGCGCCCAACCCGCGCAAGAAGTCGCTCGTGCGGTGGGCATCGAACAAGGGATCGGCAGCATCAACGGTGATGAAAAAACCGTCCGCGGTCACTTGACGAAACGCCGCGGCCGTCGTTCCCGTATGAATCGCCCGCGGCAGGCCGTTGAGCAAGATCGATCCGAAAAACGCCGTCAATGCCGCGAACAAGACGGTCAGCTCGAAGATAACCGGGATGTTGGCCGGCAAACTGAACAGCGGCTTGCCACTGATTTGGAAAGGGTAGGCCACGGCGTTGGTCCACCACTGCAAGAGCAGCGCCACCACCGCACCCGTCAAACCGGCGCCGAACACCAGCCAGGGGAGAACGGTAGGCCGAATTCCCATCGCCCGATCCAGGCCATGGACCGGAAACGGAGAATGGCAATCCCAGCGACGAAAACCGGCCTCTTTGATGCGTTTGGCAGCGGCCAGCAATTCGGCCGGCCCCGTAAATCGGGCGGCAACCCCCAACCACCGGCCGCCAGAGTCCGGTCCGTCACTCGGGGAAATGGATACGGCTTCGCGATTCATGGTCCGTCACATCTCATGGTTCGTCAAATCGTGCCTTGTCTCTCGCCCCAATCCCTTGCGGTGACGGCTTGCGATCCATCGCAGTTCCGCACTTCAACGTTTTATTCAACCTTCTATTCCATATTCTATTTGATGTTTTACTCACTGGGCTTTTGCAAACTGGATTTACAAGCACCGCTCTCCCATCGCCACATTGAAGAGGGAGGGCAACTTACTGCGAAAGCGACCTTCCTTATTTTTCCCGACTCACCCAGAGCCTCGGTTTGCCGTCCTTTCTCAAAGGGAAAGCGAGCAGTTTGCAAAAGTCCAGTTACTCAATGTTCAATGTGATGTTCCATTCGATGTTCAGTTCGATGTTCTATTCAATGCTCCATTCGATGTTCACGGCGGCCTTCCGTGCACAAAAACCACCCTGTTTCCCGAATGAATCGCAGTTGCTAATTCGTGGCGGCTAAATCCCCGGCGGCTAAATCCGTGGCAGCGGGGGCCGTTGCCTCTGTCGCGGTTGAGGCCGCAAAATCGTGGCCCGCGTGATGATGCACCCTCGCCGCGGGCAATACCCCTTTCACCTCGGCCATCGCCACCATCGGGAGATAGCGGCAAAACAGCAAAAAGAGCGTGAAAAATAGTCCAAAGCTTCCGGCCAACATGCAAAAGTCCACCCAGGTCGGCATGAACAGGCCCCAGCTCGATGGCAAGTAATCGCGCGTCAAGGAGGTGATGATGATCACGAAGCGCTCGAACCACATACCCACGTTCACCAGCACCACAATGATCCACATCGCCCAAGGCGTGGTGCGAAAATACTTGAACCAAAGCAATTGCGGGACGACGACGTTGCACGTGACCATCGTCCAATAGGCCCAGGCATACGGTCCCAGGGCCCGATTGACGAACGCGAACAGCTCGTAGCGGCTGCCGCTGTACCAGGCCGTAAAGAACTCTACGGCATAGGCGTATCCGACCATGCAGGAGGTTGCCAAGATGATCTTGTTCATGTTGTCGAGGTGCCGGATCGTCACCAATTCCTTCAAGCCGAAAAACGCGCGCGCCGGGACCATCAGCGTGACGACCATGGCGAAACCGCTGAAGATGGCACCTGCGACAAAGTACGGCGGAAAGATGGTGGTGTGCCAGCCCGGCACCTGCGACACCGCGAAGTCGAAACTCACCACCGAGTGCACGCTGAGCACCAGCGGCGTGGCCAAGGCCGCCAGAAACAAATAGGCCCGTTCGTAAACGTGCCAATTTCGGGCCGAACCGGTCCAGCCCAGCGAAAACAAACCGTACAACAATTTCCGCAGTGGCGTCACCGCCCGATCCCGCAAGGTCGCCAGGTCGGGGATCATACCCAGGTACCAGAACAGCACCGACACCGTGGCGTACGTGCTGACGGCGAAGACGTCCCACAACAATGGGCTGCGGAAATTGGGCCACATCCCCATCGGGTTCGGATACGGGAAAAGCCAATACACCAGCCACACGCGACCGACGTGAATGGCCGGAAAGATACCGGCACAGGCCACCGCAAACACGGTCATGGCCTCGGCGAAGCGATTGATGCTGGTCCGCCAATGCTGCCGGAAGAGGAACAAAATTGCGGAGATCAACGTCCCTGCGTGACCAATCCCGACCCAGAAGACGAAATTGACGATGGGGAATCCCCAGAAGACCGGGCTATTGTTCCCCCAAACGCCCACACCGGTGAGAAATAGATAGCCCACCAGGCCGAAAAAGATGAGCATCCACACGACGGCAATCGCGAAACCGACATACCATCCCAAGGGTGGTCGGGGTCTTTCCGCCAAGGCTGCCACACGGTCGGTAACAGCCTGAAAATCGGCGGCCGCTCCAAGTACCAGCGGGGCACGCCGGCGCGGATCGGCAAACGTGTTATCTTCCAGCGTAATGTTGGTTGCGCTCATCGCGACGCTTCAATTCCCCTACGAATCCCAACTCGTTTTGCAAGCATTTCCAGTTTCCCAACGCCACGTTCGCGTGCAGCCTCGCCGCGCCTGGCGTCGTGGCTGGTGACTGCCCTTTCCCTTCCCCCGGTTTGCCAGCCCCCCCTATTTGCCAGTCAAGGCCCACGCAATCGACCCGCGATTCCCGGCGGTTCACGCCTGTTCCCCGTGGCCGCTGGCACGCTCCTGGCCGGTATTGTCCTCCGCGGCCAAGAGCGGGTGCGGATTCCGCACTCGGGCCAAATACTTGGTTCGCGGCTTGACGTTCAACTCGGCCAGCATTCCGTACGCGCGCGGCGAGGCGTGCTCCCGCGTCACCGCCGCCTGATCGTCGGCCAGATCGCCAAAGACGATGGCCTGAGCCGGACAGACCTGCTGGCAGGCCGTGCGAATTTCACCATCGGCAATCGGCCGCCCCTCATTCCGCGCGGTGATCTTGGCGTTCTGGATTCGCTGCACGCAATACGTGCATTTCTCCATCACCCCCCGGCTCCGCACGGTGACCTCGGGATTGAACACCAATTTCAGCAGCTCGTTTTGCGGTTCCTCAACCCGCCGGTGATAGTAAAAGTGATTGAATCGCCGCACCTTGTAGGGACAGTTGTTGGCGCAATACCGCGTCCCCACGCAGCGGTTATACACCATGTCGTTCAGACCCTCTTTACTGTGCACCGTCGCTGCAACCGGGCACACCTGCTCGCAGGGGGCCATTTCGCACTGCTGGCACATCACCGGCTGATGGACCGATTGGGGGCTGTTCTCATCGCCGCGGAAATAGCGGTCCACGCGAATCCAGTGCATCTCCCGACTCTGGAGGACCCGCTCCTTGCCAACTACAGGGATGTTATTCTCGGCCTGGCAGGCCACGACGCACGCCCCGCAGCCCACACACTTGGATAAATCCACAGCCAACCCCCAACGATGTCCATCGCGGCTAGGCTCCGTCCACAAAGACTCCAGAGGCGGATAATGGACCTGGTGCTCGGCCGAATAATGGGCGGCCGGATCATTGAGCCGCCGCAGGGAGACCTCGCGTACCAATTCACCCAACCGTTCCGTGCGGGCCGCCAGCCCCACCGTGTCGATGAGGTAATGGTCCTGCACGCATGGTACGGGCACCTGCTTGCCCAATCTCTCCAAGGCCGCGCCCGATTGCGAGAACCAGCTTTGGGACGTGCGCAGCCGGTTCACGGCGACGCCGACCGGCGGGATGCCTTGATCCGTCAACCCGCCGACGTGACCGGCCGCCTCCCGGCCATAGCCCAAAAACACGACCGCCGTGCCCTCCGCCACGCCGGGCAGCACGCACACCGGTAGCTCGACCGATCGCCCACCGCACGACAACTTCACCAAGCTGCCATCTCGGCAGCCCAACCGGCGAGCCGTGGCCACCCCCAACACCAGCGGATTGCCCCAAGTCCACTGGGTCATGGGGTCGGGAAACTCTTGGAGCCATCCACTGTTGGCGAATCGACCGTCGTACACCGAGGCATCCCGGCGAAACAAGACGGTCAATCCGGCAGACAATCCAGCAGATTGCGACGGCTCGGCGGGCGTGGAACCAATCATGCCCCCTAGCGCCGCCAAAGAGCCGCCGTTGGTCGCGTCCGCCTGAGCAGCATCGGAGATCGCGCGATCTTGGAGTGGTGGATGATAACCGCGTTGCACGGTCGCCACCCACAGCGCCTCCCCGTCCGAGTTCAGCCCAGCCGTCCGCTGGGCAAACGTCTCCCGCACCCATTGCCGGGGCGAACCCTGCCATCCGACCAAAGCCGCCAAAACCTCCACGGCCGATTTACCGTTCCGCAAGGGTGCAATCGCTGGCTGAACCACGGCATAGGTGCCGTCCCAGCTTTCCGTATCTCCCCAAGATTCGAGGAAATGGGCCTGCGGTACGTACCAGCCGCAGAGCCGCGAGGTCTCGTTTTCGTACGTGCTGAGATGGGCCGAAAACTCGAGGCCCGACAAGGCCTCGGCGAACCCCACGTCGGCCGGGGCGTCAAACGCCGGATTTCCACCCAAAATCAGCAGCCCGCCAATCTCGCCTGATTCGATACCCTTGGCCAGCTCCCGGATCGCCTGCACGTGCGTCGGGCGGTCGGGGTCGCGATCGGGATAGTACAGCAGAGTGCCGCCACGGTTTTTCAACAGGTCGTTGATCCGCGCGACCGCGGCATGGACATCGGGCGGCAAGGGGACGCCGGCTAGCACCAGCCCCCGGGAGCCGGCTTCCCAAAGGTCCTTTGCAACCACGGCCAGGAATTGGAGCGGGTTCGCCTTTCCCACGCTTTCCGCCGGGTCGGGACCTTTCAACTCTGCCAGTTCTTCGCCCGCCGATTCGCCTGCCGACAGTCGCTTGAGGACCTCTTCCAATGCCTTCGCAAAGGCCACGACCTGATCCGGCGGCAACGGTAAGCGATGATCGGCCGAGGCCCCGGTAATGGTGTGGTTCGACTCCACCGCATACAGCCGGCTCACGCGATCCGGATTTCCCTCGCGCGTGGCGGCGAAGTCGCGAGTCCAGCGCACGCTCCCCGGCATCCCGCCGAAAAGGTCCGCCTCCAAGGTCACGATGACGCGAGCCTGGTCCAACCGATAGAAGGGGCGCAGTGGCCTTCCGAATGCCGCTTGGGTACCCAATCGCGAGTTGTCCTCGCTCCACGGCTCGTATTCGAACCACCGCAGTTGGGGAAGTTTTTGAGCGAGGTCCTGCCGCAGGCGTGCCAGGGTGGGCGAAGAGCTTGCTTCGGATAGGATCGCGAGACCTTGGCCGCCCGGATGCGATGAAAGCAGCCCGACCAACCCCTCGACAAACTGCTCCCACGACGCGATTTCGGCTCGCTTGCGATCGCGGCGGATGACCTCCTGACCCCGATCCGGGTCGTAGAGTTCCAGTACCGCGGCCTGAGCGAAGACGTCGGTTCCACCCAAGCTCAGGGGATGCCCTGGGTTGCCCTCCAGCTTGATCGGCCGCCCGTCCACGCACGTGGCCACCAGCCCGATGGGTGTGCCCGCCAAATCCATGGCCGTGGCGTAACGTTCCGTCTTTCCCGGCACGCGACCGACGGGCCGGTGCACGAATGGGGCGATCTCTTGTTTTTCCCACCGGCAGCCATTCAATCCGGCCAGCGCTAGCGAGGCCCCCATCAGTTGCAACCAGCGGCGGCGCTGAATCCCCTCCAGTTCAATGCCGTGAGGAAACTCCTTCTCCAGCATCTCGCGAAATCGGGGTGTATCGGCCAGTTCCTCCAGCGTCCGCCAATAGGCACTGGCGTGCGGCCTGCGGGCAAGGTCGGTATGCGAATCCATATCTAGCGGTGACATGTGGAACAATCGGTGGACGGTTGGATCTGGTTGCGTTGACGAATCTCTTGTCCGATGCGTAGCTGCTCTTCCGGGGAATCGGCCTGCCAAGCCAGATTGAAGACCTGATCCTGCGGGCGGAGATGGGGATCGGGGTTGCGGTGGCACTCCAAACACCAGCCCATGCGCAGCGTCTTGGCCTGAAACACGCGCTCCATGCGGTCAATCCGATCGTGGCATTCCACGCAACTTACGCCGCGGTTGACGTGGGCACTGTGATCGAAGTACACAAAATCCGGCAAATCGTGCACGCGGACCCAAGGAACCGGTTTGCCGCTTCCATAGCTTTCACGAATAGCAGCCAATTTCGGGCTTTCCGGCGCGATCGCCGTATGGCAGTTCATGCAGATCTGCGTGGACGGGATGGCGGCCTGAGCAGCCTTGTCTACCGTGGTGTGGCAGTAACGGCAGTCCAGCCCCAGTTCACCCGCGTGCAAGGCGTGAGAAAACGGAACGGGCTGAGTTGGAGCATAGCCAACGTCAATGGTTTGCGGGTCCGCCGCGAACCAGGCCACGCCCAACACGTAGATTGGCGTCAACAACAGCACGGCCCCGAAGATCGGGCGAGCCTGATCAACCCACGGTGGCAAGATTGGCTTTGGCATTTCTCGGGTCAAAGGGGTCGAAAGGTAACGAATCCGCGTGCGAAGGATGCCAACGAAACACCTGCCAAAAGATGGATCCTCACGTCAGCCGCAATGGGAGAGCACCGAATGATTGGCAAGAGCTGCGTTATCCCGGGTTCGGAAGCGTGCCAGATTTCCCTCCCAAGACTCAGCCGCCTCGGCCGCCCGACCCTGCTTGCTCCCCCACGTTCCTGGCATCCCAACGGGAGCGAAGGAGCGAAAGCTGAAAATTGACATTATCACCAGATTCTTATGCTTTTGCAATTGTAGGGCCGGGCCAGAACCCAGCCCTCTTTGCCCTGCTCAACCCCAACGCCACAGCCCTATCCGGTACCGGTATCTCGAAATCCGAGCAGAAAGCGAAACTCCCTCCAAAATTCGTCGCCGCAGCTCAATCTCTCTCACCGGGAGGGCGAATTCTTGTTCGGTCCGAGTCGCCAGAAAATGGAGGCAAAAAGACTCCTGCGAGTGGCGGAGAGAGTTTCTATCGGCCCACGGCAGGCGGCGGGACATTTTGGAAAGTCGTCACCTGTACCACCTGCACCCGCCATGACCCGCCGCCAACGGGAACAGCTCGCAACCCCGGGCAACCTACCCTGTGACACTCCCCGATTACGACGGCGCACTACTACAGCCCAGGATTGTTGGCTTGGCTCAACATCTTGCGCCAATGGGACATGCGTGTGGCAAGCTATGCCTGGCAGACCATGCAATCAAGCGGACTTTGCGCTGTACGACTGGAGTTCGCCTGCGATCGGCGACACGACCCGGCAACTGAGGAGGGGCGTGCGGTTTCCACGCAGCTTTTCCCCAACCATCCGCCCGACTCGCGTCCGCGGTTCCTTTTCCCGCTCGAAAATTGCGAAGGGGCGACGTGTCGGTTCGGGCCGACGCCTGAGGGACATCCCTGCGCGAGAACTACATGCAACCGTTGGACGATTCCCTAGAAGTTTGCCGGCAAGGGGGGCGGCCCGGCGATTCAGCCCCGGTTCGCGACACAAATCATCGCCCTTGGGCACGTTCCGTGTGAGACGGAACACCGTTCCCGCGGCTGTTGCAGACCCGGGGATTGTCTAGACCAAGGCCTCGGAAATCAGTTGCAGCGTTTCGTCGATCTGCTCGATCTTGCTGAACCCGATCGTAAAGCAGTCCACACAACCCAGCTTCAAGACCCACTTGAGCGACTGGAACCGTTGTTCGCGGGAATCAAGGCCGGTTTCGCCGTAGATTTTCATGCCGATGATGCCGCGGCCAGCGTCGTGCATCTTTTTGACCACGGCGGCCACGTCTTCCGGTTTGCCGTCCATCTTCAGGCCGAAGGGATTGATCCGCACCAATTGCACGTCGCACCAGTCGGTCTCCGCCGCGGCCGCCAATGGGTCCCAGCCGTGGCACGAAACACCGACGGCCTTGATCCGCCCCTTCTGCTTCTCCTCGTACAGAACGTCCATCACGGGGCGCATCTTGGTGGGCCAATCGCCAGTCGTCATGCAGTGCATCAACACCGAGTCGAGATAATCTACCCGCAGTTCACGACGGAAGCGATCGATGTCGGCGCGGGCAACCTCGGCGCTTTGTGCGCGGGTCTTGGTCTGGATGAAGTACTGTTCTCGGGGCACGCCCTGAAGGGCCATTTGAACGAAGACGTGGGTATGGTAATTGTCCGCGGTGTCGATGTAACGCACACCCCGCTCCAATGCGGCGTGGACCATTGCCGTAAAGGCATCCGTCCCCATGTTCCGCTGTTCGCTACCACCTATCGTGCCGGCCCCGATGCCCAGCACCGAGGTCTTGATGCCCGACCGCCCCAGCGTCACAAGCTCCGTGCCGCTCTTCAAGGTGGGGGGATGGGGATGTGCCCAGGAATTGCCCTTCCACCCCAAAACCGCCAAGCCGCTGGCTGCGGCTCCGGCCAAGAACGATCAGCGAGAAATGAAAGACATGAGGACCTCCCTTGCAAATTCGTGACCGTCTGCGAAACTTCGACCCCAACCTTATTCCCCATGACCGCCCGGTAGCCGCATTCCATTGTATCCGCCGGTACGCCATTGTATCGACGGGCCCGCGTTGTATCGACCGGAATGCCCGTTGCACGAACCGGAATCCCCGTTGTACGGGTCGCCCTCCGTACCCCCCCATGCGTGGCAATCGGGTAGTTATCTAAAGCGTTTGGCGGGAGTCGGCCTGGAGGCAAACCGCTCACGGCCGCCCACCCATGTTCCCCAAGATACCGTCTTTCCATGCCGCGACTTCCGATGCGTAACCGTTCACGGCTGAGCCGCAGCGGGAAAGATCTGTGAAACAACAAGGATTGTCCAGAGGCTCCAGACGATCGTTTAGACGCCTCACCAGGGGGGTGTTCAGTGACTCCTTCCATCCGGAATGGACTGTCACATCGACGATCGCCATTAGCGTCATTTCGACGAGTATAAAACTGTCATTTTGACGAACATAAAACTGTCATTTCGACGAGCGCCAGCGAGGAGAAGTTTTACCCTGTCGAGAAGATTTCTCGCTTCGCTCGGAATGACAAAGGGGCAAGCCACCTACGTCTCGGCGAGCCGTTTTGCCGTGACGAGAACCCCTCTCAAAGCCTACCGTGCAACGCTGGGCCACGGCCTTTGTCCGGCGCCCACAGGGGCTGACGAAGGAGGGCATGCGCGGAGGGACCGCGGGGCAGGCTTCACCTCGCCGTTGCAGGGCTTTCACCTCCCCGCTGCAGGACCTTCATGTCCCCCTTGCAGGGCCATTGCGTTCGCTGCCCGCGCGTCTGGAATGCCGGTATCCCCGGCGATGAAGTCGCGCCAGAATTGCGTCGAGGATCACGAACCGCGACGAGAACCAGAGAATCTCGGAAAATCAATGGGAGAGGAGTTGATTTTTGGCGTCCACTCTCACGACCTTTGGGCGATAGGAGCGAGCCTCTTCCTCGGACATGGTGGCGTAAGAGAGGATAATCACGAGATCGCCCTTGCAGCCGAGCCGGGCGGCGGCCCCGTTCAGCATGACCGTGCCGGAGCCTGCCGGGGCCTCGATGACATAGGTCTCCAACCGGCTGCCATTATTGATATTGAGGACGTGGACCTGCTCCCCCGGCAAAAGATCGGCGGCCTCCATCAGTCGCCGGTCGATGGCGATGCTGCCCTCGTAATCCAGCTCGGTGCCTGTCAGCACGGCCCGATGGATCTTCGACTTCAGCATGAACCGCTGCACGTTCAAACTCCCTCGCCGGAAATGTGTATTTCCGCACTAATCTGCCCTGGTCCAATCGCCCACCTCGGCTACTGCGACCGGCGAGCGAACAAGCGTCCCCGTCCGGAATTCCATGATTCCGTGATTCCGTGCCAATCACTGCCTCTACCTTTATTCTACGCCCAAATACGCCTGGCCAGAAGGTCCTACAGACCGTAAGAAAGGCGATCAGCCGCTGGACGCGTCCTGCTCCGCAGCTATTTTGTATTCAACCCATTGGCTCACTTCCTCCGGATCGTCCGTCCCGATCCAATAGACACGCCGTTTGGTTACGATCCGCACGCAGCGATAGCCCCAAACGTTCATGATGATCCCCTTTCGCGGGTTGTAGTGAACCCCCCATCCGTCCACAAAGCGGGTTGCCGCCGGTTCCACCGAAAGGATGTCGCGGTAAGGAATTCTCCTACTAAAGATGGGGATCGGACCAAACCGGACCTGCAAAGCGTCGCCGTCGTCCCGGATGGTCAACGAGCTGAACGACAAGATTGCTAAGGCTATGATGCCCGTGGCCGGAAGGGAACTCCACCACGGCACGGGCGGCCCCGGGGCGACCATTTCCACGATTGCCATGATCAGGGCCGGCAAGGGGATCAAAAAATACCACTTCCCCCACTGGGTAAGTGAAAAGGCCATAGCTATCGCCTCCCTCCGCGCTGCGTTCCGCAAGTCCGCCAGTCTTTCTCGTTCCCGAAAATCCGCTACTTGCCCTACGACTCCTACGCATATCACGGCAGTTGCCGCCTAGTTAACCCATTTTGTGGGATGACAACGGGAGCCATCCCTGTTTCAATGAACCGATGGGTCGGTAATTGCCTTTTTGACGCAATTGCCCGTGCTAACTCTCAGCCAATATCGCGATTAAAATGGAGATAAAGCTGAAAACTCAATTAGTGGCGTGGCGGCCTGGCGGTAAGCCAAGGCAGTGCGGGCACGGTTGATACTTGTACCGAACTGGTTTTGGTCTATTGGTCCTGGCTAATATGCGGACTTGCGGACACGTCGGGCAATGAATCGGCGTGCACGCAAACGCATGGAGATGCCAGCGCGGGCCACTGATGCTTTTCCGGGATTGCCGAAAATACGGCCGCCAACTGCCGTGCGGTACTTTCCGACATTGGGGAGCCGAATGAAGTATAAGGTTTGACGCGTCGCCAACGGCGGCGCGGGGACTTTCCGCAGTGATGTCAAGGGAGCCGCATCACGGAAACTTGATCTTTTCGACTTGTGGAACGGACCCGCAGTCTGGAAAGCCCCCCCATCATCTCTAACCGCTCAGACAAGAGGTCGCAGCGGCAGCGGCAGGCCAGCCCAGACAGGCCAGGATAATCAATTCCATGTCGGACTTCCGCAACGACGAGTCGGCAAAGCCCGGTTTCTTTGCCCGATATGCCCTTCCGATCCTCTGCCTAGTCGCGTTCCTAATGCCCTTTATGTACTTGGGTACGGAACGCAGTTTGAAGAGCAACAAGAACGACGTCAAGTCGTGGTTGCCGTCGCAATACAAGGAGACGGCCACCTTCGAATGGTACCGGCAGCGATTCGAAAGCGACCTCTTCATTCTCGCGAGCTGGGAGGGCTGCACGCTGGACAGCCCCAAGCTGGAGCTGTTGAAGCGACGGTTGCAGCAGCCGGTGGACGACGCCCAGGATGATCCTTACCGCTTTTTCAAGAGCGTCATCAGCGGCGCGGACGTCATCCGCCAACTGGAAGAGACTCAGGGGCTGACTCGGGAGCAGGCCATCGACCGGCTGCGGGGATTTTTGGTCGGATTGGACGGCCGCCAAACATGTCTGGTCATGACGATCGCCCCCCGGGCCGAAGAGCGGTGGGACCTCCACTTCCAGGGCAACCCAACCAAAAAGTTCATGCACGCCGTGATCGACCACATCCACGAGACGGCGCTGGCGGCATGTGACATCAAGCCAGAGGATCTGCACCTGGGTGGCCCGCCCGTCGACAACGTCGCCATCGACGTGGAAGGCCAGCGGTCCCTGGTCCGCCTGGCCGTTGTTTGCGGTGTGGTGGGTCTGGTCGTGTCGTGGTGGTGCCTGCGGAGCTGGATGCTCACGGCAATGGTATTCACCACTGGCATCTTCAGCGCGGGCCTGAGCATGGTGGCGGTCTGGCTCAGCGGCAACGACATGAACGCCATCCTGCTGACCATGCCCGCCTTGGTTTACGTGGCGGCGGTCTCCGGGGCCATTCACATGGCCAATTATTACCGGGACACGCTGCGCAGTCGCCTGGCAGCAGGCGCAGCCGATCCGGTGATCGGCGCCCCCGACGGCGCCGTCCGCGGGGCCTGGCTCCCGCTCTTCCTGGCCACTGGCACCACGGCGTTCGGCCTGGCCTCGCTCTCCGTCAGCGAACTGGTGCCCGTCAAGCAATTCGGCATTTTCTCCGCGGTGGGCGTGGTATTGAGTTTCCTCTTCCTCTGCCTCTACCTCCCCTCGCTGTTGCAAGAGTTTCCCATCCGCTCGCTCATCAAACCGCGCAAGTCTTCCCTCTTCGATCCCGGACGATGGAAAGGCTGGAATTACGCCGGCAACTGGATCCTTTCCCACCACGGCTGGGTGATCGCCGGCTGCGTTCTCCTGTTTGGTGTTGGGGTCTATGGGGCTACAAAGATCCAGACCTCCGTCAAGTTGATGAAGCTGTTCTCCCCCGAGGCCGACATCATCCAGGATTACGCCTGGCTCGAAGATAACTTGGGACCACTGGTTCCCATGGAGGTTGTCCTCCGCGTCGGCAAGCAAGACTCCCGCCTGGACTTGCTCGAGCAAATGCGGCTGGTCCGCACGGTGCAGACCGCCATCGATCGTCTCCCGGATGTGGGTAGCGCCGTGGCCGTGCCGACGTTCGTGCGACCGATACCGAAGCGGCCGGGCCTGGTCGAGCGGCGGACCTGGATCGTCCAGCTCCAGCGGCACCGCGATGATCTCAAAGACTACTGGCAAACGGAAAATCACGAGGAATTGTGGCGCATCAGCGCCCGGGTAAAAGCCCTGACCGACCTGGACTACGGCGAGTTCGTGGCCGATATCCGCCACGTCGTGGAGCCGATCCTGAATCAATATCGTGCTCAGGGCGTGGCGTCGCTGCGAGCGGAGTACACCGGCCTGGTACCCCTGGTGTACAAAGCCCAGCATTCGCTTCTCGACGGCCTGCTCACCGGTTTTGCGGGAGACCTGCTCCTCATCGGCGTGGCCATGATGCTGCTGATGCGGGACTGGTCCTCGGGACTACTCTTGATCTGCTCCAGCGTGTTCCCCATTGCCGTGGTCTTTGGAGCGATGGGCTGGTTCGGCGTGGTCGTGGACGTGGGGACCGTCATGACGCCGGCCGTGGCCCTGGGGGTCACCGTCGACGATGCCATTCATTTCATGTTATGGTGCCGTCACGGGCAGGAGCGGGGACTGAATCGCCGACAATCCATTATGTTCGCGTACCAGGACTGCGCTCAGGCGATTTATCAAAGCTGGGGCGTGATCGGTCTAGGGCTGTCGGCCTTCGCCCTCAGTTCCTTCGTCCCCACGCAACGCTTCGGTTATTTGATGTTCTTCATGTTAAGCGCCTCGTCCTTCGCCAATCTGGTATTGCTCCCCGCCCTCTTGGCCAGCCCATTGGCAAACCTCTTCTGGCGAAGTGGCGATAAGGTCGCTGCGAAAAAACGGGGCGACCGCCAAACCGAATCCAGCTCCGACAAGACGACGCGGCTGGAGCCGACACGGGAGACCGTGGACGGATTCGAGACGGTCCCCGGCTTGGCCGAGGTCCCCTCCGCCTTCGAGGACGAATTATCGAGCGAGGAGGTACCGGTGGGGGCGGGCGTCGAAGAGCACTCCGGTCCGCATCTGAAATTGGCCAAGTTGGAGCGGAAAAAGGGATATCTGCTCCGCCCCGATCCGCCGCACAGCAAGCGGAAGGGCAAGCGACCGCGCCGACCGCGCTGAGAACCCGACCGCGCTGAGAACCCGCTGCATTGAGAGCCGGACCGCATTGAGGGACCGACCACGTTGAGGGCAAGAAGATATGCGCGATGCGAACCGCGAGCCGTGAAGTAAGCGCTCAAGGAACATGCGGCGCGTCGCGCTGCCTTGACCGCTACATCTTGTGCCCCCGCGAGCGATTGGCAGCTACGAGCAGAGCGTTTTTGCCACACGGCTCGTGCAAATACGCCGGTTTCCGCTTCACCCCTCGGTAAACCGTTACGTCATCAATCTTCACCATTCCAGCCACGCAGCAGCATCCACATCGGTTCGCTCGTCGTGTCCCCGGGCAAGATTCTTGGGCTGCGGCGCGGCGCTGTCCGCTACGCCGTCGCACGAGTCGAACAGATCGTCCAATAGCCGCAGGTATTCTTGCCGTTGCAGACGCGTCAATTCGTGATGCATGCGGATCGCGATCAATCGCCCGGAGTAGCGGCAGCATTCCTGGCGAATGCGTTCCACTTCTGCCCTCAGCGTGGCCGCCGCGAGCTGCGACGCGAGTCGAGATCCAGACACCAGCTTCACCAGGCACCGCTCCAAACGCGGTGAATTGTGCACGGCGACCCGCAAGGCACGAAAGATCTCGCTATCGCTGGCCACTCTTGTCGGCGGAGTCGTTGGCATTTCGGCAAGACGAGCGAGGCAGGCAATCAAAAGTTGGCGAGAGCGCAGCGCTCGCCGGGTGAGGCGCCGCCATTCCTCCGCCCGCCATGCCGGCTTGCCCGCCCATTTCAGGTCAGACCATAAGTCGTATCCCAGGCTGCCGTCCAGGTATTCGGGATCGTAGGCCGCCCGCAAGGCACTGGCCAGCAGGAATCGCGGCAGCAAGAATCGGTCCAGCATCCGCCGTCCCTGTTCGCGATTGCCGAAGACGCGCTCCAGCACCCGGCGCCGCTGCGTGAGAAGGGCCACTTTGGCCTCCCAGCCCCACTGGTCGAGCCAGGCATCGTCTTCCTCACCTGGCCAAAGGAGGGCCTGCACGTTGAAATAATCGGTATCGGTGAGCATTCACGGGGGTCTGTAGAGCGACCACAGAACACCACAATATAGAC